>CAZWHW010000023.1:0-11421 GCA_964633815.1 uncultured Gammaproteobacteria bacterium | reverse complement strand
TCTTTTAATTCAGCTTCTTTAGTAGCAGTTGTTTTTGCAGCAGCAACTGGCTCAGCAGGTTTGCTTGAAAATAAAGGTGGATCAATTAATGCGGTGAACTCTCTTAGTAGCTGCCCACCATTCCAACGAATCTTGAGCAACATATGAATATAAGGCTCAGTTACTTTGTTTTCGGTTGTCACAAGAATTTTAAACTTATCGTCAGATAGTTTAACTAGTTCAAATTCAAACTGGTCTAGCAGAGGAGATCTTAAAATGCCGGCTTGGTTAAATTCTGCCTCGTTGGCAATAGAAACTTCTAGAGTATTTAGGTTGTCACCACTATCACCATCAACTTCGATTGATGCTTGTAACTCTTTATCAAGAAAAGAATTAACTACAAAATCTCCCATAGTCAATGCTTGGGCAGCAGAAGAAGTGGCTAACAATAATACAAATAAAATCTTTCTTAATAACTTATTAGAAAGATTCACTAAACTTAATTCTTTCAATAGCGACACAAACATACTTTCATCTCTCTACCGCTCCAACAATGAGGTTTGGAGTAGTATTATTCTTATTTAAAATCCAAATTTAAGCAATAATTACAACCCAGCAATGTAAAAAAAAACACTTCACAAGCTAGAATGAAAATATTTTCTCCTGCCTTAATAACAGGTTAGGGAGTTATAGTAACAAGTTACTATATCTTTGTAAAATAACAATCAATGTATTTAACCTTTCAAATTGTTAATTCTCGTTAAGCGTTCACATTAATTCACGCAAATAAAATCAAGAAATTGCTGCCACAATCTCATCTCCCATCTCTTTTGTACCTACTTTTTTGGTAGCTATCGCTTGCAAATCAACTGTACCAACACCTGCTGAAATTACTTGCTTTACCGCCGCCTCTATATTATCGGCATGCTCACCAAAACCTAAAGTATAACGCAACATCATAGCTGCAGATAAAATTGTAGCTATCGGGTTGGCTATATTTTTTCCTGCAATATCGGGTGCCGAACCATGTACAGGTTCATACATTCCTTTACCATTTTGATCTAATGAAGCTGAAGGCAACATACCTATTGAACCCGTTAACATTGCAGCAGCATCAGATAAAATATCGCCAAATAAATTTCCCGTTACAATCACATCAAATTGTTTTGGCTCACGAATGAGTTGCATAACCGCATTGTCAACATACATATGACTAAGCTCAACCTCAGGATATTCATTTGATACTCTTATAGCTACTTCACGCCATAATTCGGAAACCTGTAATACATTCGCTTTATCAACCGAACAAACCCGACTATTACGCTTTTGCGCAATTTGAAAAGCATTATGCATAATTCGTTCAATTTCAGACTCAGAATACACCATAGTATTATATGATTGACGTTCGCCATTTTGCAGCTCTTGATGGCCACGAGGCTCGCCAAAATAGATACCACCGGTTAACTCGCGAACAATCATAATATCCAAACCTGCAACCAATTCATGCTTCAAACTTGATGCACCTGCTAACTCAGCAAACGTCACTGCTGGACGCAAATTAGCATACAAATCAAGCTCAGCTCGAATAGACAACAAACCTCTTTCAGGACGCAACTCATATGCAAGACCTTCCCATTGAGGACCTCCTACTGCTCCCAATAAAATCGCATCAGCATTGCGCGCTTTTTCATGCGTTATTTCTGGATAAGGCTTTCCATGGTTTTCATAACCAATTCCACCTATATCGGCAAATTCCATCTCTATATCAAGCGCATGATGATCGCGCAAATGCTCTAAAACTTTGATTGCTTCAGCGACAACTTCAGGACCAATGCCATCACCAGGCAATAATAAAACTCGTTTTGTCATTCTGTATTTCTCTAAAAATTATTTCAACATTTCACATTGCAGAGCAATTTAAATTGCATCAAACAACCATGGCATAGATTGACGCCGTTCAGACTCATACTGCTCAATAGATTCCCGCTCTAGCAATGTCAATTCGATATCATCCAAACCGTTCAACAAACAATGCCGCCTAAAATCATCAATTTCAAAAGCAAATGTCTGACCTGTCGGTGTAGTAATATGTTTCTCCTTCAAATCAACTGACAACTCATAACCTTCTTCAGCATACATTTCAACAAACAATTGATCGACAATTTCCTCGCTTAGGACAATTGGCAGCAAGCCATTTTTAAACGAGTTGTTATAAAAGATATCAGCATAGCTGGATGCGATGATAATCCTAAAACCATATTCTTCTAGCGCCCACGGCGCATGCTCGCGACTAGAACCACAACCAAAATTCTCACGAGTCAATAAAATCGAAGCCCCTTGATATCGAGCAAAATTTAATGGGAATTCAGAGTTTACAGGCCGCCCTTCACATGATTGATCAGGCTGACCTTCATCAAGATAGCGTAATTCATCAAACAGGTTCTTACCAAAACCAACGCGTTTAATTGACTTTAAAAACTGCTTAGGAATAATCATATCTGTATCAACGTTAGCGCGATCCATTGGCGCAGCAATACCTGTATGTTGTATTAAGGCTTTCATTGAGATATCTCCTGCTTAGGTAATTCACGCACATCAAAAAAGTGCCCTTTAATAGCAGCCGCCGCAGCCATTTCTGGGCTCACCAAATGTGTGCGTCCGCCATATCCCTGACGGCCTTCAAAATTTCGATTCGAAGTCGACGCACAATGTTCACCTGCGCCAAGTTTATCCGCATTCATTGCCAAACACATTGAACAACCGGGCTCGCGCCACTCAATACCTGCATCTATAAAAATTTGATGCAAACCTTCTTGCTCGGCTTGAGCCTTAACCAATCCAGAACCAGGCACTACAATCGCCTCTTTAACGTTATCAGCCTTCTGATAACCTTTAACTACTGCAGCTGCGGCGCGCATATCTTCAATACGAGAATTTGTACAAGAACCAATAAATACGCGATCCAGTTCAATATCAGTAACTTTCTGACCTGCTTGCAAGCCCATGTATTCTAACGCGCGTTCCATGCCAGCACGTTTCACTGCATCAGACTCCTCTGCTGGATTTGGCACCTCGCCATTAACTGAAACAACCATTTCAGGGGATGTACCCCAACTCACTTGCGGTTCAATTTTATTCCCATCTAAGGTCACAATTTTATCAAAATTAGCACCTTCATCGCTCACTAGGTCCTGCCAACTTGAAATCGCCGCTTCCCATTGCTCACCTTTAGGCGCAAAAGGTCTGCCTTTAACATAATCGATGGTCGTTTGATCAACAGCCACCATGCCAGCCCTAGCACCCGCCTCGATCGCCATATTACAAACCGTCATACGACCTTCCATAGACATTTCTCGGAACACTTGGCCACCAAATTCAAGCGCATAGCCTGTGCCACCAGCAGTCCCTATTTCACCAATAATTGCCAAAACAACATCTTTTGGAGTCACACCTGCAGACAATTCACCATCTACTTGCACCAACATGTTTTTCATTTTTTTAGCGACTAAACATTGAGTCGCTAAAACATGTTCCACTTCTGAAGTACCAATGCCATGCGCCAAAGCACCTAGTGCACCGTTCGTGGCAGTATGAGAATCACCACAAACAATTGTCATACCTGGCAAGCTGGCTCCGCTCTCTGGACCAATAACGTGCACAATACCTTGGCGATGATCATTAATATCAAATTGCTCAATATCAAAATCTTGGCAATTCTGATCAAGAGTTTGGACCTGCACTTTAGACACTGCATCCAAGATACCATCCACACCTGACTCGCGCTCTTTTGTGGTTGTTGGCACATTATGATCTGGCGTCGCTAAAATACTATCAACACGCCAAGGAGTTCGATTGGCTAATCGCAAGCCTTCAAAAGCTTGTGGCGATGTCACCTCATGAATAATATGACGATCAATATAAATCAACGCAGAACCATCTTCACGTTGTTTAACCAGATGTGAATCCCACAACTTGTCATAAAGAGTTTTCGGTAAATTGTTCATATTTGCTCTATATTTTCTGGGTAAATTGAATCAGCCACAACCCTACGTCATTAGATCACTAAAACGTAAAACTAACTATCAGAAATAATTTTGAAAAACTTAAATAAAATGCTAACGTAATATTTAAAAATAATTATACCTAAACTAATACACACATTCGCCCTCTAAAGTAAAAAACTAAGCACAAAACTTACATAACAATCTATGAGCAATTTTTCGCACAAAACTCCAACCAAAAAAATTGAATTCAAACATTTCTGGCTAAGTGTAGAAAAATTTATAGGTAATGCGCACCTACCGCTAACGATTCATGCAATAGAACTGCATGAATTTATTGGCGACATTGACAGTCAAAGCAACCCTTTACATACCGTCCTAGTCGATACATATAAACACTGTAAATGTACTCACCTCAATTCTGTGATTGATCCCTTCACTGTATTAGATATTTTAGGCGAATGCTTATACCAACAAAAGACTCGATATGATATTGATGCACTACACATAGACCTAATTGAGCGAATCGGTTTACATATCACTCAAAAATTTATTGCTAATACTTTTCAGTCGACAACTAAACGAAAACCAACTAAAACACCATCGAACACCGTAGTGTCACTAAAAAGCATTAAAGAAAAATAAAAAAATCTACTCAGCAGCGAACCAGCTCAACATTTGCGCTTCATCCAATACCTCAACACCCAATTCTGCCGCCTTCGCAGCCTTACTCCCAGGATCAGCACCCACAATCACATATGAGGTTTTTTTAGAAACACTGCCAGTCACTTTTGCACCTAATGACTGCAACTTGCGCTTAGCATCACTACGGCTCATTGAACCAAATGTGCCCGTCAAAACAATGGTGTTTTCCGCAAGCGGCAGATCTGTCAATCCCGCATGAGCAACTGGCTCACTCTCTTGCCAATAAATTCCAGCCTGCAGCAAAGCATCAAGAATTTGTAACTGCCTTGGCTCTCGAAAATAATCATAAATTGCTTGCGCCATAATTGGCCCAACATCTGGAATTGCTTCCAGCGTTTCAATTGAGGCTTTTTTAATACTCTCAAAAGTTCCAAAATGATCTACCAACTGCTGCGCAGTTGCCTCACCAACTTGGGGCAACCCTAATGCAAACAAAAAGCGAGGCAATTCAGTACTTTTACTTTTCTCTACTGAACTCAATAAATTATCTACGGATTTTTCAGCAAAACGATCCAAGGCTAACAAGCTTTGTTTTTCCAGTTTATATAAATCTGGCACAGCTTTAACCAAACCTTCATCAATTAACTGTTCAACAATTTTCTCCCCTAAACCATCAATATCCATTGCTTTACGCGAAGCAAAATGGCGTACGCTTTGCTTCAATTGAGCACCACAAATCATACCGCCAGTGCAACGTGCGACCACCCCACCTTCTTTCACTTCAATAATTGAATCGCACACAGGACAACTTTTCGGAAAAACAAAAGGTAATGAACCACTTGGCCGCAATGAATGATTTACTGAAACAATTTGTGGAATCACGTCACCAGCTCGCCTGACTATCACTGTATCACCAGCATGAATATCCAGACGTTCTAGTTCTTTCTGGTTATGCAGGGTCACATTTGACACATTAACACCGCCTACAAATACAGGCTTAAGACGCGCAACAGGAGTAATTGCTCCCGTTCGACCTACCTGAACATCAATACTTTCGACTTGAGTACTTTTTTCTTGTGCGGGGAATTTATGCGCCAATGCCCAACGCGGCGCTTTAGCAATAAATCCCAATGATTTTTGCCAATCTACTCGATCGACTTTATAAACAATGCCATCAATATCATAAGCAAGATCATTTCTTTGTGCGCTAAGCTTGCTAAAATAATCAAGACAACCTTGAACGCCTTGAACACGTTCAACAATCGGACATACACGAAAACCAAAAGCTGCCAATCCAGCCAACATATTAGAATGACTTGTTGGCTCCCAACCAATAACCTCACCCAATGCATAACAATATATTTCAAGTGGCCGTTTCGCCGTAATTTTAGAATCCAATTGACGCAAACTTCCTGCAGCAGCATTTCTCGGATTAACAAAAATTTTCTCACCTTGCTCAGCTTGCGTCTGATTCAAACTATCAAAACCCTCCTTATCGATAAAGATTTCACCGCGAACTTCCATCACTTCGGGAATATTGAAACCATATTGACTTGAATCCTGCAAAACCAACGGCACACTGCGAATCGTTCGAACATTTTCAGTGACATTTTCACCTATCTTCCCATCCCCGCGAGTCGCAGCCCTAACTAACATCCCTCTTTCATACAGCAAACTAACCGCTAGCCCATCAAGCTTAGGCTCTGCCACGTAATCAATAAACGCAGCTTTATCAAGATCTAAACCCTCACAATTACGTCGATCAAATTGCGTAATATCATCATCAGAAAATCCATTACTCAATGAAAGCATCGGAATTAGATGTTCTGCACTCTCGAATTTATCTAATGCCACACCACCTACTCGTTGAGATGGAGACTGCGCAGTTTGCAACTCGGGAAAATCACTTTCCAAAACGAGCAACTGCTGCATCATCTGATCATATTCAAAATCAGTGACGCTAGGTTGATCTAAAACATAATATTCGTGATTATAGGCCTCAATAGCTTCGCTCAACTGCTGATGCTGCTGTTGGGCTAATTCTCTATTCATTATAAAAAATCATTAAAAAAGCTTTACATGACTGTACAATCACTAAAACAATTTTTTACAGATTTCAGACCCAGGAATCAAACCATCTCGACTCATTTCTTTTTCTATCATCAAGATTTGATCAGCAATTTTATCCAAAGTACGAGAGGTCATATTTCGTGCGTTCTTATCAACAATTTTTCCATCCATCCATGCGCCTAACTTACGTGCATCATTAATCATTGTCTGAAAAGCATCAACTGGATTAACGACAAGTGGAACATTCATAAATACGACAATCTCATCCACTTGAAAAGGGTCTCGTGTTGATGAAGGAATATATTCACCATCACTATTTGCCAAGGCCAATGAATAACGCAATCTACTAGTTTCAGACACTTTGGCATATCGGCCAAATACACCATTTTTAGACGGCATCATTTCCAAATCTTTCGTACAGCTTTTAATGTCGGTGGAACGAAACCCCTTACGCCGTTTTGGAATGATATTACATACAACCATTGCATCGTACTTTCGAGCCAACTCATCTAGCATTCGACCTTTTTCTACTGAATCATCAATATCCAATGAAAACTCTAACTTCTTGTCCGCAGAATCAGACAACTCAATTGCAAGTGTAGAAAAAGTATTTGACTCTTTTCGAGTCATTGCTCCCGTTTTATCAGCTAGCTGCAAAGACAATGCAACCTCAGAAAAACTATCTTCCTGGCCGGCTTGTTCAACATCTTCCCAGAGCTCAGTCAAAGTATTTTTGCCATAAATTCCCAAATGACGAGTAAACAAATAGTCGTATTTGCGAAAAATAATCAATGCATCGTCCCGAACAAGCATTTTACCACCCGAAATTTTAGCCACAATTTCTACCGCATTTGCTCCTGCACGGAATTCTCTCTTAACAGGTGAACTGGGTCGCTCTTGTTGCACCACTGCTTCTTGCAAATCGGGTTCACCAACAGGGCTCATTTTATCATTTGTTAACGACTTTGCTGCATCAGACTCTTTAATCTCAGTTTGCTCAGTCTCCACACCTGCTTGATCTAATAAATCTTGCTGTGCACCATAAGGAATCGAACTTTCAGAAGATTCAATCGCTTTTTCTGCAACTTGATTCACAGACTCAGCAGCATTTATTTGTTGCTCAGCATACACTTGCTCAATAGCATCTGGGCTCACTCTATCAGCTTCAGACTGTTGGGCAGCATACTCTTCAGCCATCTGCTCTAAAACCACGTCTGAAGATACAGACTCGCTTGGTTTAATTTTTTGTTTGTCTATAAGTCCAATTGATTCATTAGATTCAATGTCTACTTTTTCTTCTACCTGCTTAATTTCAGACTTAACATCAAGTTTAGGTGCCTTTTCTTCGTCAATTTGTCCTGATTTAGAAAACTCTATCGTTTCAGCAGTCAATTGCGGTGCAACTCGGTCCTTACGGCTTGGAATTTTTTCGGTTTTTAATGCAACAACTTGTTTAATGGAATCGCTGACTTTTGCAGTCACACCACCAACAGAAACGCTTGAATCTTCAATGGCTTCAGGGTCAATTTTAGGTGATTTTCTTCGTTTAAACTTGTCAAACAACGACGTTTTATTTGACTCCTCAGCAATTTCTGCAACCGTTGACAACTTATTATTCTGTTTTTTAATCTGAACAACAGAATAGGCATAAATCAACAAAAAAAGAATTATCCCAGACAATAAAAACGCTACGAACAACATAATCTTATACTTCTAATCTATTCATTATTAGTTAACTCACAGCCATTGCAACAGCTTCATCAACATCAACTTGAACAATTCGTGAACAACCAGGTTCAACCATTGTAACGCCAACTAATACTCCCGCAACTTCCATAGTGATTTTATTATGTGTAATATATAAAAGTTGTGTATGTTCACTTAGTTGTTGCAAAACTTTACTGTACCGCTCAACATTCGCATCATCCAATGGTGCATCCACTTCATCTAAAACACAAAAAGGTGCTGGATTCATCTCAAAAAAAGCAAAAATAAGCGCAACAGCAGTCAATGCTTTCTCACCACCTGACAGCAAATGAATCGTACTATTTTTCTTGCCCGGCGGTCGCGCCATCACTGTAACACCTGTCGTTAACATATCATTGCTTGTTAACTCCATGCAAGCCTCACCATCACCGAACAAGCGCGGGAAAAATTGTTTAAACCCAGAATTTAACCGCTCAAAAGTATCTTTAAAACGCGTGCGCGTTTCACGATCAATTTTCGCGATAGCTTTTTGCAATGTATCCAGCGCTTCTAGTAAGTCGGATTTTTGCGTATTCAAATATTCTGCCCGTTGCGAACATTCTTCATACTCTTCAATCGCGACAAGGTTCACTGGCCCAATTTTGTCAATCTTGATCTGCAAAGACTCAATTTTTTCATTACACAGACGGATAGTAACAAACTCTTCACTAGCTTCTAGATATTGCACTTCTTTACGAATCTCATCATTTTCAAGTTCAAGATTTTCTGAGAAACCATCACGTTTGACCAAAATTTCTCGTTGCGCTAATCGAACATTTTCCAATTTACTGCGTACTTGATGCACCATTTGGTCAAATGAACTGCGCTCCTGGCTTATTTCGCGCATTTTATTTTCATGCTCAAACAAAGCTGCCCGCTCTTTCGACAAATCTTGCTCGACCTGCAAGCGTTGCTCCAAAAGCTCATTCAATTGTATAGACATTGCTTCAGCAGGATCTTCCACTGCAGTTAATGTTTGTAACTCATCTAAACGATCTGTCTGTTGAGCTAATTGATTTGTCATTCGCTCAACACTTTCTTCCAAAGCCGTACGCTGGCTCAAAAAATGACTTTGAGAAGCTTGAAAACTTTGTAACGCTTCACGAGCTGATTGTTCGATAGAACGTGCTTCTTGCAAACCACTGCTAACCACATCACGTGTTCGTTGCAATTCACCACGTTGTTGATCAAACTCATGTGCCGCGGCGGTTGCCAACTCCAACTTTTCTCTAGACAATTTCAACGCATCTGCACTAGAACTAAGCTCCTGATTTAATTCAGTTAATTCAATATTTAATTGCTCACGTCGATTAATCCATTCCGCACTTTTCGCTTCAATTGCAGCATATTCGCGTTGTTTCTCTTGAAACATTTGCGTTTTTTCACGAAACACAGTGCGCAGCTCTTGACGTTTGTTTTCCAACTCAGCCAAAACCTCTTTTTTGCTCTCACCTTTAAGACGTACTTTCTCACATTCTTTCTCATCAGATGCAACGCGTTTTTCAAGTGTTTCAATTTCAGCTTCTTGACGTAACAAACCCTGTGATTGTCGTTCAGAAGAACCTAAACTAATCCAAGTCTTACTCAGCACTTCACCCTGCTTAGTCACGATGCTTTCGTGTTCCTGTAAATCAGCTTGCCATGTAAATGCCTGCTCAAGCGAATCCGCAGCATAAATTGAATATACCCAAGCAGGCAGGCTAGCAACTTGATTGATTTTTTCTATCAGTTTCGGGAACTTACCTTTCTTTGTATTTCCCCCAGACAGACTCTCAACACCATCAGCTATATACGCATTAACACCCGCACCTTCTGGCAAACTCTCTTTGGCCAAATCTTGCAATGAAGCTACTTCATAAGCAGTCAATCGATCACCCAAAATTGTTTCAATCGCTGATTCCCAACCCATTTCAACATTCAGGCTATCTACCAAACGTGAGGCATCGCTCAAACCTTGTTGTGACAACCATGACTCTAAAGACTTATCATCAGCACCCAGAGTTCTAACCCGCATTTCTTGTAAAGACTTTAAACGCGCATCATCACCTTGTAAGCGCTGACGAACCGAATTGTAATCATCGCGCAAACGCTCAATTTCGGCACGCGTGGATACGACATTCGCATCAATTTCAGTCAATTGACCTTCAAGCTCAGCACAAACCTGCGCCGACTGCTCAGTTGCCTGCTGCAAATCGTCAATCGCTTGAATATCAATATTGCCTTCGATTTCAGCCAGAATACTTTGAGTTCGTGCTTTTCGATCAGTGGCTTGCTCAATTGAACGGCGCAAACTATCAATCAAACCAGAATGATGGCTTCGTTCCCTTTCAGGTTCCATCGATTGGCTTTGCAATAAATCCCAACTCTCTTGCCATATTTGATGACGTTGCTCAGCTTCTTGTAACGCTGATAAAGCCAGTTGATGCGCTTCTAACACCTGTTGTGATTGCGGCTGCGATTCTTCTATTTGCGCCTTAACTTCAAGCAATCGCTGTTCATCGCTAGCTAATAAACGCTGCGAGTCTTGTTGTGTTTCAACAATACGTTGTAATTCAGATTTCTGTTGCTGACGTGATTCACGGCTATGTCTAATTTGTTGTTCAAGAGCCGAGACTTCGCCACCCAAAGCAAAATATTTTGCCTGCACTTGATTGACCTGCTCAGTCAATTCAATTTGCATTTCTCTGAGGCTTTCAATACCAGTCTCAGCACCTTGTTGATCAGCAAGGCTTTTCTCAAGCTCAGTTTCAAGTTCAGCCAACTCTAACTGTTTTTGCTGTAAATGTTCATCTAACTCATACCATTTGAGAATGGTTTGCCAATATCGGAACTGTCTTAACTCTTCTTTATGTTTTTTATAACGCTCAGCAGAGTTAGCTTGACGTTTCAAGCGCCTTAATTGAGTTTCCAATTCCACCACAATATCATCAACACGTGACAAATTTTCCATTGTATGGCGCATTCGATTTTCAGTATCACG
>CAZWHW010000022.1:0-26364 GCA_964633815.1 uncultured Gammaproteobacteria bacterium | reverse complement strand
AAGCTTTACTACTAAATCAAAATCATGCCGCGACTGTTGAGTGCCGACAGACATTTGCGCTTGATATAAAACAGTAGAATTTTTCAACAGAGCGAGCGCAAACAAGCACAAGATAATACAGCCGTGAATTGCAATAAACATCGCTTCTTGAGTATGAACTAAAACAGCCGCCATAAGCAAAACTAGGCACAGCAAACTATTTGATAATAATCTTGAAAAGCTTCTTTGTTGCAAGACATTCAAAACAACAATCATCACAGAAAAATAAAATACGAATGCCAGCATCGCTGGAGCAAGTGAGTAATAGCGTAAAAAAGAAAATACACTGACTCCAAAATGAAGCGCTACTAATATGACAGCGATACTCGCAATGAATTTGGCTGCATTTTGATTTTGAAAAATACGTAATGCGAAAACATATACTGCCAACAAAAACACAGTTTGACTGATCAAACTTGCTGTTTGCACCATTTGCCCTACTGAAACACCTGAATTCAAAGTAAGCCAAGCTAACAAGTGATACCAGACCTCTGCATCCTGCTTAATGATCGTAGCGATTGAGGTAACCGGCTTCATTTCATTGGCAGAGAAATTGGCAAATATTTGACGAAACTTTTCTATGTGGAAATAAATATCGGCAGGGATTTCAGTATAAGCGCCAAAGGCAATGTGATAAGCAACTAGTAATACAACAATGCTAACAAGCAAACAATCCTTTTTAATTAGCTTGGTTAATCTTGCCAACGCTTGCGCATTTACTGATAAGAAAACAATGCCTAACGCAGCGACAAATAAATAAGCCCAAATAAGAACTGAGAATTGTGCATAGGAAATTTGTAAAACTCTTGCCACAACAACAACAAAAGCAAACAACGCATATGAGAGACTAATAGATAGTATAAATGGAGATAACAGCCATAATTGTTTGTCCTTATATTTCAGGCGAGCAATGCTGATTAGTGCCCAACCAGGCAAGAACAACACCGCCAACATTAGCAAAAAAAGAAAGATACTTGCCAATGATCACCTCATAAGAATTAAAATAAAACGAATTAAACCGTTGCCTTAATGATCTCTACAATCGTATCAATTTGTGCATCTTCCAGATAGGGATGCATCGGCAAACTGAATACTTTAGTTGCATAGTCTTCCGTGACTGGGAAATCACCCAACTGATAACCATGCGATGCATAGGCAGATGAAAAATGCACTGGCACTGGATAATATACCGCAGTTGGAATTCCCTGTTGTTGCAATGCTGAACGAATACTTTCACGTTGGTCATGAGATGTTGCTAACACAGAATATTGCGCCCAAACACTGCCGTAGTCTTCAGGAACTTGAGGAGTCTTTAAGACATCACGCAAATTCTGATCATAACGGTCTGCCACGCGATTACGCTGAACAATTTCATCATCATAGAGTTTCAGCTTTTCGATAAGAACAGCTGCTTGAATACTATCCATACGAGCATTCAAACCAATGGTGACGTTATCGTATTTATCACCCACTTTACTTTGCCCATGGACTCTTAAGGAAATAAGTTCAGCATATAATTCATCGTCGTCAGTGAATACCGCGCCGCCATCGCCATAACAACCGAGTGGTTTTGCAGGAAAAAAACTAGTCGCTGCAACATCGCCAAAACTACACGCTTTTTTGCCTTTATAATTACCTGCAAATCCTTGAGCTGCATCTTCTAAGACAAATAAATTATACTTTTTTGCGATAGCAATAATCGCATCATAGTCAGCCGGCAAGCCAAACAAATCTACTGGCATAATTCCTTTCGGCGTGAGATCTCCTTCAGCTAAAACTTTTTCAATTGCATGTTCTAACGATTGTGGACACATATTAAATGTCTCTGGGTCAATATCAACAAATACCGGAGTACCTCCAGCCAGTGAAACAGACTCAGCAGTGGCAAAAAATGTAAATGAAACAGTGAAAACAGCATCATTCTTATTCAGTTTTTTTGCCATGAGTGGAAGAACTAAAGCATCTGTCCCACTGCTACAAGCAACGACATGCTTAACGCCAATATATTCGGCTAATTGTTGCTCTAACTCTATAACCTCAGGCCCCATAATATATTGACCGTGATCCAAAACCGTATGAATTGCCTTATCAATATTCTTTTTTGATTGCTGATATTGCGACTTTAAATCAATAAATGGAATGCTCACTCTATAACTTCCTAATGAAAATTTTATTAAATATCTTGTTGAGAATCGTGATCCTGGAAAAAGCTATCGACCCAAACCAAATAATACAACCCTAACGGTTCTTAAGACGATAAACACGTCCAACATTAACGAATAATTACGAATATAATACAGATCATACTCTAATTTATTGCGAGTATCTTCTTCACTAGCGCCATATCGATACATCACCTGCGCCCATCCAGTAATCCCTGGCTTAACCGCATGTCGATAACTATATAGAGGGATATTTTTCTCTAACTCTTTAACGAACTCTGGTCGCTCAGGTCTTGGCCCAATAAAGCTCATATCCCCTTTGAGGACATTAAATAATTGTGGCAATTCATCAATTCTAGTCAAGCGCAAAAACTTACCTAACGGCGTGATCCTCGAGTCATTCTCTGCTGCCCATTGCGCCACACCATCTTTTTCGGCCCCAGTAATCATGGTGCGAAACTTGTAGATATTGAACACCTTATCTTGCATCCCCATTCTGACCTGACTATAAAGAATTGACTCCCTATCTTGAAGATAAATAGCGAGTGACGCCAACAACATCAAGGGCGCAGACAGTAATAATAAGAGAATCGCTAGAACAACATCAATCAGGCGCTTAACCCTAAGTGGCACTTCTTGATTAATCAAACCATATTCAGCGCTAGTGGCAAACCAAGTTCGATCAAGGAATTTGAGCGGCACCTTAAATAAATAACGCTCATAGAACTCAGAAACATTAAAAATCCGTGTCCCTTTAAAACGCAGGTCTAACAAGTGATTTTCAATACCCTCGCTCAAAGATTCAGGCATTAACACCAAACCATCAACGGAAGATGCTTGCATGTCTTGCACGACTTCTTCAATTTCTTGATGAACACGATATTGACCTTCGCCATAGATCGCATGCATATCTTGCTGGACAAGAGCAGCGTCTTGTTCAGCGCCGAAAACCACCCATACCGGCTCATCTGTCCATTTTTGTAAAAAAAAGCGTGCCGCAAAACGTGACACTGACAACCATGCATAACTTAAGAACATGCCCGTTAATAACTGACTTCGCCAAAAGTTAAGATCCGTCTCAATTAGCTTGGTAATAAAACCAAGGCTGGCCACAATGATCAACGCCAAAACGGCAGCAATTGCCATTAACCCAGGGATATGCCAATAACTGAGTTGTCGCCTTAAGGCATAACCTCCAAACAAATAAACGGACAAGACAATCGCTAGCTCTATAAATACAAAACCGATAAAAGAGCCTATTGCAGCATTCCCATAAACCAGGCTTGAAGCAATATAAAATGCAGCAAATACCATTACAACATCCAGCAATACTAAGCCGTATATAGCAAACAATCGATTAGCTGAGTGAGTCATTCTTATTTAGGTTGATAAAGTTATCTTGGCTATTCTACAGGCTTGAGCATAACGCTGCGAACCATATCAACCATGATATCTACAGAAAATCGTTCTTCGCATATTGCTCTGGATTGATCACCCATAGATTGAATTAAACTTTTATCATCGATAAACTTTTTCATCGCTTTTGCTAGAGGCGTTGAACGCTCCGAAGCAATCATAAAGCCATTCTTACCATTATCAATTATTTCTCTACATCCTGGAGCATCGGTTGTGATCACAGGCAAGCCCATCGCCATTGCTTCCAGCCCTGACCTCGGCAAGCCCTCACGATAAGAAGGCAAAACAAATACATGAGATTTCGCTATTCGACTCCTAACATCAGGTACTTCACCAAGATAACGAATTAGACCTTTTTTTTGCCATGCCACTAATTCTTCGCGTTTTATGCCACTCGGGTTTTTATCCAGTGGTCCCAGCAAATCACATTGAAAACGTACTCCTTGCTTACGCAACGCGTAACAAGCTTTAACCAATTCATAAACGCCTTTATCTTTTAGCATTCTACCGATAAATAAAAACCTAACCTTATCAATCGGTTTATCGCGCTGCGGCGCAGGTTTAAACTGGTTTAAGTCAATGCCAGTGCCAGGTAATACATGGCTATTGGCTTCACCAGTAATGCCAAGATCAGAAAATAATTTAGCGTCATCTTTGTTTTGAAAGAAAACTTCATCATTGCTACGTAAATTTTTCGTATATTGTTTGACAACCAAGCGTTTTAAAGTCGACGCTTTTAAACCAGATGTCATAAAAACATAACCTAAACCAGTCACCATATAGCCCGCTTTTGGCACATTAAGCTTCTTAGCAGCATAACCACCATAAAGACAAGGTTTAATACTGAAATTCAATACACAATCGGGCTGATATTGACGATAAATCTCCAAAAACTGCTTCACTAAATGCCACTCTAGCAAGGGGTTCATACCATGCTGCTGCATGTCAATTGGATGAAACTCGCATCCCAAGTCATCAAACTCTTCATGATGCCCATCTTTTGGAGTCACGCAAATGACACGTCCAAACTGCTGGTTTAATACAATGAGCAATTGACGATAATGCATCAACAAATACTTAGCTGTATTATGTGCAATAATAATCCTTGATTGATTTGCTTTAGACATTTCTATAACCCAAACACTGCTACCTTTATTAGCTACATATGTTGTTTATTTAATACCATCGTTCTTGCCAAACCTGAAACATTAGCAAACTCCACAATAAATGTTCTGCGCCCGCTTTGCCAGCAATAAAATCTTGCCAAATCTTAGTCACGGCATCAGCATCAAAAACGCCTTCTTGTTGCAAACGCATTGGATCCAACAACTTATTTGCCCAAGACTTGAGATCTCCTCTAAGCCATTTAGCTAAAGGAACCGCAAAGCCTTTTTTAGGACGCTCAATCAGTTCTTTGGGCACAGACTGATATAACACCCGCCGTAACACTTGCTTAGCTGGCAAACGCCTATTCAAAGCAATATCGCGCATTTGCCACGCGTGTTCAACAATTGCATGATCCAATAAAGGCACTCGTGATTCCAAGGACACAGCCATACTAGCTCGGTCAACTTTAGTTAAAATATCATCTGGTAAATAACTATGAATATCCAAATACATCATTTGGTGTAAAAAATGCTCGTCACCACAGCAACTCTTACTCAATACATCACCTGAATAAACCGTCTCTTTATCCTGCAAAACCAGCTGATCGGCATTCACACCAGCTGAAATCAATATACGATAAAATTTTTGCCTGCTCTCAG
The DNA here is from genome assembly GCA_964633815.1 of uncultured Gammaproteobacteria bacterium. GTDB lineage: Bacteria > Pseudomonadota > Gammaproteobacteria > Arenicellales > Arenicellaceae > CALKZN01. The sequence goes on along the minus strand of CAZWHW010000022.1, from coordinate 20,981 downwards.
CCGATAACATGGCATTCAACCGTTCGAATTTAGCTACTATTTGTTGGACATTTTGAGGTGCTTTTTGATGGTTTAAATCAGTTAACAATAACAATATATTAGCAACAAGCTTTCTAGCTACAAGTGGTAACCAAGCAACTTGTCGCCAAATACGTTGTGCCCAATCATAGCGCTCATAACCGCCAAACAATTCATCTCCACCATCGCCTGACAGACTCACGGTGACATGCTTGCGAGCCAACTGGCTCACCAAAAATGTCGGAATTTGTGAAGAATCAGCAAATGGCTCATCATAAATGCTCGCTAATTTCGGGATGACAGCTTGAGCATCTTGAACTGTCACAATTTGTTCGTGATGTTGTGTACCTAAATGTTTTGCCACAGCAGCAGCAAATGGCGCTTCATTGAACTGTTCTTGTTCAAAACCAATACTAAATGTACGCACTGTATCACCACCTTGTCGCTCAGCAGTTTTTTGCATTAAGGCAACAATTGTGGATGAATCCACACCACCAGACAAGAAAGCGCCTAACGGAACATCCGCTTGCATTTCTCGTTGCACGACTCCTTCCAACAAAGTTTGAAACTGTTCTTGTTGTGCATCACCAGTGAGTCTTGGAGCCGTATCTTGATCAAGACTCCAATAAGGAACAAATGCAGACAACCATTGACTAGGCTGTTGAATAAACGCAGCACGCTGCTCTCGAGTAATCACAACCTTATGCGCCGCTGGCAATTTAAAAATGTTTTCAAAAATTGAATAAGGCGCTGGCACATAACCATGGCGAAGATACAAACCTATCGCGTGTCGATTCAAGTCCGGTCGACGCGGCAGTTTAGTTATTTCACCATCAGACAAACGATAGGTAAACAATTCGCTTAATGATTTGAGTTCTGAAGAAAAGACAATCTGACCATAATAGCTGCCAACATATAGCGGCTTTTCTCCCATTCGATCACGAGCAAACGATAATTCACCTGTTTCGTTATCGTATAAAACAAAAGCAAACATGCCATGCATTTTTTCTAAGGTCGCAGTTAGGCCCCAAAGTGCAATCGATTCTAAAATAACCTCCGTATCACTAGAGCCTTTTAGTACAACACCTGATTCAGCAAGAGATTTGGCAATGTCACGATGATTATAAACTTCGCCGTTATAGCTAATGACATAACGGCCTGAGTTTGAAATCATTGGTTGCAAACCTTTTTTGCTCAAATCAACAATAGATAAGCGCCTGTGAGCAAATCCGCACATGCCATCCGCAGATAACCATTCACCGTCTTGATCTGGACCTCGGTGGTGAATTGCCTGACCCATTTTTTTTAATAGTGTTTTACGCTTATCTAGCGTAAAAGCAGAGATAAGACTTTCGTTAGATTCGTCTATTAAAAAACCAGTTAAACCACACATTTTGTGAACGCTTTAATAAATCCTATTGAAAATAAAAAATTCCAAAAATGAAATCTCAGTTACTCAGCAATATTTAAGTATAAATCATCATAGCGTTCAACGGCGCTTTGGAGTGATGAATTTTGCTGTATTTTTTCACGATTTAATTTACCAATTTTCCATCGTTCACTTTTAGGCAACTGCACAAATTCAACCACTTTTTTTACAATCTCAGGTTCATTATTTCTGTTAATAACCGCACTCGCATCACTGAGTATTCCGCTAACATCTCCAACATCTGTTGCGACACAAGGAAGACCAACACTCATTGCTTCTGCTAATACATTTGGCCATCCTTCACTATCTGAAGTCAACACGTGCACATCTAACGCACAATACATTGGCAGTATATTGTCAACTTCTTCTATGAACTCTATCTTTTCTACTAAATCATAACGTCTAATCAATTCCATAAGCTCATCATTTCCGATATTAATGCCTCGTCCAATCAGTACTCCCTTGACCGTTTGCTTTGGACACTGTTTAATTACATCACGAAGCACTCGTAGAAAACGTGCATGATTTTTCAAAGGATCATAACGACCGACCATCCCAACCAACATCTCATCATTTAGCACACCCCAATCTTGGCGTTGCAAACGTCGCAAACTTTCATCCATAGAAAAATGTTGCGTATCAACTCCATTGCTAATCACCACCCCTTTGGATTGCTTATAACCAATGTGTTCATGTGAATCTTTCGCAGCTTGAGCACAATAAATAATTTTCTTAGGCAGCCATTTCGACACATATACGGCCATGCGTTGCGCCCACCAAATATGCGATTGTTGCTCAACCTTGGCTACTTCAGTCTGGCGCACATTCCATATCAAAGGAATTCTTGCTCGCCATGCTACACACGAAGTTAATAAGTCAGCACGATACAACCATGACTGTAGTACATTGGGCTTATATAATTGAATTTGTTCAACCAACTGTTTCAATGTATTAAATAATGAACCACGCGGTAGTTCTATAACTTCAACACCAAGCTGCCTTATTTTTTCAGTCAATTCTCCTCCAGAACTTAATGAAATAACAACACTGTTTTTTTGTAATGAGGACTGGCTTAACAATCGATATAACATCGTTTCAGCACCACCAACACGCAAGCCAGAAATCACATGCATCACTTGTGGAGTTTCTTTAGCTTGTTGTTTCATGCTAGGAATCCGATAACTTTCCATGTTTAGGTTGATGACCATGCAATAACGTTGAAAAACGCATTTGCAAATAGCTTAAGATAGCGAGAATTAAAATCCATTCCGTCATTATATGGTGGCGTAAAGCTTGCCCATGGTTGCTAGTGCCAATATTCCACAAAAAAGTCAAAGACACATAGAGAATAATTAACCAATACCACTGCTTATTTTTCCTTCCTAGCAAAAACATCGCAGCAACTCCAAGCAATCGAAAAACTGCCTCCAAAAAAATTACCCAAGTGCTGAGCTCAGTATAATCACCTGTTAACGGCCAACCTATATAAAAAATATAAGAATATGCAAATACAAACAGCATTCGCCCCCATGTTGTGAACTCCAAAGCAGCGTCATACTGTGTAGCCGCACCTGTTGCATTGGCAGTTTGATGGTAAATAGATATTGCATGTGGAATAGGCACTACTTTGCCTTCAACCTGAACTCTCAACATGGCGAAATAATTGTCCGCCAAATTAATTGACAAAAATTCCTTCATCAATAGCAATGTTATTCCAACCACAATGGTAAGTACGAGCGTTTGAATAATGACTCGCTGCCACGATGCATGTTGAGCATATAAAACCAAACACAACAGCGCAGAAATAATGATGGCATAAACCAACAGCACCATATGGAACAAGCCCATAAGTAAAAACGCCAATAAAGCCAACGAAGCCAACAACCATTGCCGCTGTCGATTCTTAGTTTGAATTGACAAAAAACTAACATAGGAACCTAGCATGAAAAACGCAACCATAAAGGTTTCTCTATATGTAAAAGAACCATACAACAAAGAACTAGGCAATAAACCAAACAGTAATAAAGCAATTGCTAAAGACAAATTGGATAAATGAAGTTGCTTAGAAAAATGACAAAAAATTGCAGCCGCTAGCGCAAAAAACACAATAGAAAATGCCTGTCCAAGCCATAAAGAAATGCCAAATACGCTATATAAACTCGCCAATAGTGATTTATAAATACTTGAGCCAATTGTCCAAACTCTTGTTTCAGGTATTTCTACTCGTTGCACACCATGCAAATGAAAAGAATAAGCATCAAGCTCAGCAAAAGGAAATGGCCCAAAAACAACATTTGCAGCTGAAAACACCTGGTGACCCACAATAACAAACAAGCCGCAGTACAATACTAAGAATGAACGAGATGACTTACGCCAGCCTAAGTAAAAAACTAACCACGCTAAAACAGTGAAAAGAACGATAGCTAAAAATGTCATTTATCTACTTGTTTGGTTTTTTGTTTAGTTTTCGAGTTTTTCTGTTCATTAAGAATCGTTTGCACCTCAGATTCAAATTGACGAATCATGTGCTGAATTGAATATTCACTTAGAATATATTCACGCATAACTTCTGCTCCAATTGAACTGAACTCATTTTCAAGCTGAGAACGCCAAGCACTATACAAGGCAACATGATTTTTAACCGGCACAATTTTTCCAAACTGTTGGAGTACTTGCTTGCAATCTCCTACATCAGTCGCAACCACTGGCACACCGCAAGCCATCGACTCTAACATCACGTTAGGAAAACTTTCTGAAACAGAGCTTATCGTTGTCACATCAAAAGTATTATAAACTGAGCTATCCACTTGAATGTTTTCTTGCAAGAAGAGTCGATTTCCAAATAAGGAATGAGACTTAATCTTAGTTTTTAATTTTTCTGCATACGCAGAAGAACCAGAAGCAAATATGATGAAATACCAATCTTGCTCATTCGCAAGCTCTGCAGCTTGTAAAAACGTTTCTATCCCTTTAGCAGGATCCAACCTAGCCACTATGCCAATGACTTTATTTTTATCAAAAATATTGAACTTTCCCCGCCACTTTTGACCTAAAGACTTATCCAAAAAAAACTGTTTAGTATCAACACCATTATGAATAACTTGCATTTTTTTTGCAGAAAAACCTTTCTGTAAAGCGATTTGCAATCCTTTATTTGAATTGACAATCACCTTATCAGCAAAATGAGAAACACTACTTTGCACTCTTGCCCCTAGCCTCGCCCATAAACTGTAATCAATCATAGGCATATCTGCAGCAGCCAAGCCGAAAACTAATGGCGTACTTGGCTTCAGTGTTTTGCTCAAAACTGCGAATACATTGGCAGAAGGCAAGCAAGAAAATACTGCGTCATATTCATGAGTTTTGAAAATTTTAAGAGTATTTAAAGCAGCACCAATGATATCAAAACGTCCTTTTTTACCGACATTTCGAATCACTATACCAGCATCTTCTACCGCCTTTGTAAAAATACCTTGTTGTCGCAACACAATTATCTCAACTTGAAAGCCTCTTTGTTGCAACCCAATTGCACACAAAATCATACGCCGCTCTGCACCTCCTTTTTCAAGATTCGGCAAAAACACGGCTATTGAATGTTTTTGGTTACTTTTGGGCATTCAAGTCTTCTAATGGATTTAATTGCAATACTTCACTATATGCAGCAAATGCTTGCTCAACACCAAATTTTTCAGCATATTCAACCAAATTTTTTTTATGCTGCTGATGCTCTTCAGAAGAGCTTTGTTCTTTAACTAAAGCCTTATACAATGCATCGGCAAATTCCTTATCATCATCAACTTTCACTAATGCACCATAGCGCCCATTTTCTAAAATTTCATTCGGTCCGCTCGGACAATCAGTACTGACCACAGGACAACCACAAGCCAAGGCTTCAATTAATACTGTCGGCAAACCCTCATAAAATGAAGATAAGGCAAATACATTAGCATTTTTTAAATATTTGAATGGATTATCTTCAAACCCATGTAATGATACATCTTGATCAATTTTTAGATTTTCAGCTTGTTGCTGCAAAGAATCACGTAATTCACCTTCGCCTAAAATAATAAGCCTCGCTGGCGTTTTTTCGCGCAACATAGCAAAAGCTCGCAACAACATGGGAAAGTTTTTCTGATCCTGCAAACGCCCAACACCCAAGACAACTGGAATGCCTTTTTCCTTTGATTCACCAATCCATGGATGATCTATAGGTTCATTGGCAAGATCTAGTTTATGTTGATCAATCACACCATTATAAATAGGCTTTATAGTCGCAAGAGGTAAATTTGCAAAGGTCGCTAAACTATTTGCCGCTCCTTTAGACACAGCAACAACCTGGTCAGCAAGCGGGTAAATAAACCTAAGCAATTGCCTAACAATTTTCGGCCTTTGCAAAGCACCTCTTTCGGCAAATGACACAATGTCAATATGCTCACTTACCACCAAACGAGTTTTAACCAAAGTCATCTTTCTTGTCATAATAGCTAGCAAATTCAATATAGTGGTAGCGGATAACATGACATCTGGCTGCTCGTTTCTAAAATATCTAATTAGAGGGAAAAAATATTGCCAGAAACGACTTACCTTTAAATCGATTAGGCGAACACGTTCATCAACGTCACTTAAATACTCGCCTCGTTTATGCGCTAGAACTATATCCACGGCATAACCCTGCAAAGCATAACGATTGGCCAGGTTTAGCATCACACGTTCGGCACCGCCACCCGCTAAGGAATCAATAAAAAATGAGATTCTCTTCATATTTCAATTCGAAGTTATAGCTGTATTTTTACTAAAAAGGTATAGAGATACCATACGAACAGCGCGATAGGAGTTTCTTAAAACATCCGTTTTCCAGCAACGTTTTATATAATACATTACTGCATAAATTGAACTGGGTGCTGATGCTAAGCAAACGCCTAAAAATTTATTATTTAGTTCTTTCTGGAAATATTTTGAATTTAATAACTGTTCTTGCACGTTTTGCTTTTCTAAAAATCTAATCCATGCCAATAAAGAAAGAAACTGTTGGCGATGAACTATTGGTTTTGCACAGCATAAAATATCATGCCATTCATACTGTTCAGCGTCAGCGTCAATTTTCAAACGAAGTAGATTTTTCTTTCTCAAAGAACTCGCCTTAGCATGTTGATCAGCGCGATATTCTTCACGCTGATTTTCAGGATGACTTCTATATCTCAATAATACCTGTGGAATATTAATCAACTCTTGCTGGTGATCGAACGCCAACTTGCTCCATAAATGGCAGTCTTGAGCAGTCGACACTGTCTCATCATAAGCGCCATATTTATCTAATACTGATTTTCGCATAATGACCGTTGGATGATGAAAGCACGATTCAAAAAAAGCAGCACATTTTGCACCTTGTTTAGATGTACTAGTTCTCCATACTATTTCTTTATCTTCATATATTTCCACCCAAGAACCGCACACAGCGATATCTTGGTGAGTCTGCATAAAATCATATTGAATAGAGAGCCTTTCTGGAAAAGCTACATCATCAGCATCCATTCGAGCAATATACTGACCTTGAGCAATAGCAATACCTTTATTCAGGCTTGTTGCTAATTTCAAATTTTGACTATTCGTTAACACTCGAATTCGCTGATCTTGTTTTGCATAGCGATTGATTATCGTTAAGCTAGCATCTGTTGAAGCATCGTCAATGATGATAAATTCAAAATCAGTCAACGACTGCGCAAGTATCGATTCTATTGCCTGAGCTACATCTGTTTCATTATTAAAAACAGACATCACAATCGAAATTTTTAACTTAGACAAAGTCATCGATCTAGCTTGATCTTGTCTTGAATTGCCAAAGCTTCATCCAACCGACAACGGCAATAATAACTAAATAGGGGATAAAAGGTGCTCTTAAGCGTGCATATGATTCGACACCGATAGAAAAAAAGCTGTAATAAGCAACGATAAATCCACTCATGATAAGAAGCGACCGTTCTTGTTGTTCTAAACGCCTAATAAATAAAACACTTAATAAAATCCCAGCATAGAGAATAAAATTATAAAGAAACGTATAAATCTGAGCTATTTTTTTAGCCAATTGATTTTTAAAAATACGGTCTAATGAACCATTATAAATACCTCCATACAAAAATACTAAACCTCTCACAGCTTGGAAAAATGTCTCTTTGGGAGTGTCTATAATAATATTCAAACCTTCCTTAAAAAAATGCTGTCCAATATCGTATTCTGTTGCCTGCAAGTTGTTAAGTTTAAATTCTTTTCGAACAGCATGAAATTCGTCTTTCACATCCTCAAAACTTCTACCATCACGATACGCAACATTCCATGCGGCACGATAATTATAAATATTATAGGACATAGTGACCGAAGTGAAATATTGCCCCTTAGTAACGTAATTATGGAATTTCCAAGCATGTACTGAGAGCAAAGTACCGAATATCACCAAACACACTGCCAGCACTTGTGTGCGAATATTTACATCCGAACGTTTATACAAAAAATACCAAACAACTAAGACAAAAGGAATAAATTGCCCAACTGGACGGCATAGAGCATACAAACCTAGAACTACACCGCAAATCACAGCATATTTGATCGCATATTTCTGTTTTCTCTGCGCTAGCACAAGAAAATTTAGTGCCAGTAATAACAAAAATGAAAATAAGGTTTCCGCCAAAACATAATTCGCAACTTGCGCTGTCACCAATTCAACCGCGAAAACCAACATGACTAGCAACTGCATTTTAGCGGATAAAAAATAGCTCACTAAGCGACCTAATAAATATATATTCACTAGCGCCAAGAGAATTTGTATCAAAATATAATATTGAATTTTCAGACCTAATAACGCTTCCCAAAAACCAACAAACAATGGAAATAATGGCGTTCTAAAAGAGCTGGGAAAATTAAAATCATTGAATATAGCTTGACCAAGCAAAAGATAGTCATAACTATCAAGTTGCAAATATGCATTTTCGTTCGAAGACATTAATAGCCATATCCCCAAATAAATCATCGCAGCTATGCAATAAATCGCAATTTGCAAACTTGGTTTAGCTTGACCTTTTTGCATTTCTTGATTAACCATTGCGATATCTCCAAAAGGTTTTAATCGCACAAAACCAATCACTCAAACCAATTTTTTTACCTTCCTCCACCGTTCGTGGAAAATAGGCAATCGGTACTTCTTTTATACGTAAACCTTGAGCCAATACCTTGCATGAAATTTCATGATCGGTTTCAAAGCCCGATGTTTCTAACGTCATAGTTTTTAATATGTGCGCTTTGAACAATTTATAGGCTGTCACCGTGTCAGTAATAAACATTGGGATAAACAAACGTGCAATAAAGCTCAAACTTTGTCCACCCAGATACGCAGGCCAGCTTTGTTCAGGATGTTTGCCCGTCAGTAAATTTTTTACAATACCTTCACCCGGAAATTTCATATACCGGCTGCCATAGACCACATCAGCTTCGTCAGCCAGAAGCGGCTGTAGCATTGGCAAATAATCTTCAGGATCATATTCAAGATCAGCATCTTGGATAATAATATAGTCACCTGTTGCAGCATCTAGGCCGGTACGAACTGCTCGACCCTTGCCTTGATTAACCTCATGTTCAAGTAAAATCACATCTGCAAATGCTTTAACAATATTAGCAGTTTCATCAGTAGAACAATCATTGACCACAATAATTTGCTTGTTAATACCTAGAGATTCAGTATCAACCAATGCAATCTTGTCCAATAAATCCCCTATAAATTGCGCTTCATTAAAAGCAGGAATGACAATAGAAATGATTTTACTCATGTTGGTTTAAATATCTCTTTATAATTATTGCCAAGCGCTTAATAAACGATTGGCGTCTTCAACAGTGTTAATGCCCAGAGTTTCAATTTCACTGGATGCAGCAAACGTCGATACTGGTGCGACTTTATTTAACCAAGCAATAAAAGGCAAAAAATTGCGCTCTTTGGTTTCAGATCCCATCGTTTGATTCATATTTGCAAATTGTCGCAAATGATTAAAATATGCATCTTTGCTTAAAGCAAACAAACCACAATCATTCTCTCCAATCTCAGGCATTTCATCATTTTCGCGGCGTTGCAGCACAGCAATAATTTTACCTTCATTATCGCGCTGCATATGAATATAAGGGTTCGCTACTTTCGCAATTGGTAAAGCCATATAAACATCGGTTTGCTTAGCTAAACAAGTTAATTCTTGCGCTAGATTTTCAGCTGTTGCAGCGGTTATGGATGCTTGATCACACCAGCTAATCCAAATATTATTAATTCCATCAAACTGTTCTAGAGAAGTCATCGGAATGGTAATTGCATCTAGCATGCCTGTAGCTTCAGTCTGAAAATCAATCATGAAATCAGCATCACTTTCTTGCAACAAGCTAGTTATCTCTTGAGTCACTGCTGTTTCAACATCTGGATTAATAACCACTACAAATTTGTCAACATATGGCTCATAACGCTCGATGAGATATGCCAATAAGGTCTTGCCCCCTAAAGGATACAATAACTTAGGACCATCGAAATTGAGGCGCGTGCCTCGACCTGCAGCAGGGATAATCATGACATTCATACTAACGCCTCCACAACAGCATTTAGACTATCAAAATGACCCATAAATTTCTCGCTGTCCACTATATTCTTATCTAACTCAGGCACATCGCGAACCGCAACAACGTATGCTCCAGCCGCTATGGCTGCTTGCAAACCAGACTGACTATCCTCAAAAATTAAAGCCTGCTCAGCTGTGCAGCCCAACGCTGAAATCCCTGCTTGAAAAAGATCTGGTGCTGGCTTAGCACGCTCTACATCAGCTGCAGTGATAACGGCTGAGAAAAAGTGTGCGATATTGGCACTTTTAAGCGCCAATTCTGCACTAGTACAAGAAGCACTAGTCGCCACAACCATAGGTAAACTACGCGCCTGCAAATCTCGCAATGCGCTCAGTGTATCCACATAGCTAATTTCGGCAGTTTTTAACAATTCAAGAGCAGAAGTTTGTTTGAACGCAACAGCATCATGTAATTGTTTTTCATTCAAATGACTGGCAAATTCAGCGACTACTTCTTTAGTGCTCCGACCCGCAATCTCAGAATATTCAGGCCCATCGATAGATAATGATTGCCAGAGTTGATCATAAGCCTTGCTGTGGCTAGGAGTAGTATCAACCAACACACCATCCATATCGAATACTAATCCTTCAATTTTGAGTTCACTTTGTTGTTTAAACATCGCTTTAAATGATTTACCAAACATCAAGATCGCTTAAAACGTTGGGCTAAAATCACACCAATATTCTTTAAGCCTTGCAAGACACTGGTGCGTTTCACTTTATCAGGAGAAATAGGTAAAAAACCGACTGGCATTTCAAACACCATGCCTTTTTCACGCAACAATTTACATAACACTAATTGATTAAAATTTTCATTCTCAGCCGACAAATTCAGATCTTTAAATACATCCGTCTTAACAAGGCGTAAACCCGATAAAGTATCAGAAATAAAGTGCCCATATAAAATTAAATACATCAAACTTAAAGCATGACTACCCATGCGGCTCATTAAACCCAGTAGCCAATGTTTCTGATAACGAAATTGATAAGAAGCTTGCACATCGGAAACTGATAGGCGGCGACTACCCCAAATCGAACTAATTTGTTTACCTTGTAAACTGGACATCAGCTGCATAGCATCACTGCCATGATACATCCCTGAACATTCCATTAAACAAAGATAATCAAAACCTTCAGACAAACTAGTTTGCAATAACGCATTATCAGCCTCTATCTCACTCGACGCATTGATATGACGAATAGCAAAAGGCAAAGTCATAGAATGTAATAAGTCAATTTTATCGCCTGCATAAAAAACCGTCACATCATGGGCAAACTGTTTTGCCACATACGAACGTGACATATCCATCACTGTTTGCACGGTTTTTTCAGTGGAAACATTATTCAGCAATAAGGTTGCAATCGTTAAAGCAGAATTAGAAAATTCAATCGCCTCAATAAATGGCGTTAAAATTTTGTCTGCATCATGTGTTCCTGACAATTGATCTTCAAAATTCCTGACTTGTAATAATCGAGGGTCGTCAACACCGTGCAAATCACCAATAGGAATATATTTGCTTTCTGAACCTTTTTGTTTGGGTTTGTTAATCAAAAAGTGAGTGAAAAGCGCAGAAACAGGATAATTTTGCGTGCCTTTTTCACGCAAATAAAAAGCAGCTTTTTCAATCAATGAAATCGCATCACTATCAGGGATTTCTGCATCTTCTTGAATGTTAGTGATTAATAATTTGGCTGCATGTGAATTGGCTGCAATCACTTCACCAAGCTTCGGAGTAATATAAGATGGCAGCAAACTTGAATGTTGAGTGCCCGGAGCATAAACAATAATATCCGCCTGAGAAATAACCAATTGCGCCTGCGGGTTTAAGCTAATCTCACCCGCTCGCTGTTCCAACAAACTACGCATATCTCCTTCTGCTTGCTGAGCAACTTCTTGCTCAGTCAACGGTCGATCAATTAAGAAAAAATCTTGAATGAAATTACGCTTATTATCATCAACAATATCCCCTTCACTGGCTAAAAATTCGCCATCCCGATTTAGGCCAACCAAAAACACATTTTCACCATTAGTAATATTCATCACTAAACCAGGCTCAAGGCCAAGTAATAATGAATAGTCATCAACAGCTTTATTGAAATCTCGATCAGACAGCAAAAAGCTGCCCGCAAAAATCAAGTTTCCTAGACTACAATCTGCGAAATTAAAATCTTTGCCTGTCGATTCTTTTTCTTGGTTAAATGCAATCATGCGGTCTGCTAAAGCATGCGCTGAAGCACTGTCTAATTGTTGGCATAAATTTGCAATTTGCGTCACAAACTCGTGTTTAAATGAATTTCCTTGACCCGCTAAAGTCTTATTTATGGCGTCAATTAACTCAGGAGTCACCTCCAGCGGCAATCGCAAATCAAGCAGTTCGACTAATTCAGTTGGAGCACTCTCTAAAATGGATGCCATCCTAGTCGAGTTTTTACGAAAATCCGATGGCCCAAGGCTGTCACCTAGAAACCGACGTACTTCACCTGTAGACATGCCATCGTCATAACCATTAATCAGCAAAGATAGGGTAACATTTGGCTGTACAACTAATTGTTTTGCTAACGCTGAAGATCCGCGTCCACCCGAAAAAAGAACTACTTTTACCATTAGATTTTATTCCACGTCGCTAATGCGAATTTTTCAGCCAATAGTTTAACTTTTTTAAGGCATTTATTGTCATTCTTTATGCTATTGGGATTGCTTAAGTCGCAATTGTATTCATAATGTGCAAACAAATCGCTATTCATTGTTATTTCTTATGCGCAATCTGTTTCAATTCGATCACGAACTCGCTAAACATCCCATTTCTAAGCTAATCATCATCAGTCTTAGTGTGGCATTATGCGCATACTGGTTATTATATCCAGCAAAAATTGCATTGCTGATGCCAGATTCAACTAGTTACATTGATTTTCAAGATTATCGAGGTGCTGGCTATCCAGCTTTCCTTGCCTTACTTCGAATTCTAGGCTTAAACACAGAGCAAGTTCCTCTCATACAAAATTTCTTGTTCTTTATATCTTTGGCATTTTTAGTCATATCTTTCAATAAACGTTTCAATAGCTTAGGTCTAAGTCTGGCGCTACTAATTGGTATCGGCTTGAACCCAGCAATCACACGTTATAATTTCAGCATCATTACTGAAAGCTTATATTTTGCCTCACTGTTTATTTTTTTAGGACTGATATTAAAAATTTGCTATACACGCACTTCCAGCGGCAGAATTAAACGCCCGTTGAACTACGCTTTACTGGGTGTGCTATTTGCTTGGTTGATTTTGATTAAACCCGTTTCATGGTCACTTATTGCGGTTCCAGTTTTCATTGTTTGGCAACACCTGTCCTTACGGCAAAATGCCATCCGTAGCCTCACCTATATTTTATTTGGATTTGTCTGCATGCATATTTTGGGAGCTAGTTACCGTTATTCAGTGCATGAACAATTTTCACCAGGATCATTCTTTGGCAATCAACTCATAGGCAAACTCGCTTTCACGCCATTTGACCCAAGCAAAACCCCTTATCCTGAGGCTGGCAAACTCTGGCTAGACATCATGCAACCATCACATGAAGCAAGACAAAAGTTAGACAAACATAGCGAGAAATTTTTATTCGCACTCAACACCTATGATTTTCTTCGTTTTGATAATATGCCAACCATTGTCGATGCTATGCAAAGCGATGATTCAAAATCAGCACAGAAAGATTTAGCTCTTGCTGTTTTACAACAAAACCCAAAGAGCTACGCCTATGATGTCGGTCTCAATTTTGTAAATTTATGGTCAATTGGCGAAGTACAAACCAAGTCATTCGCGCTTGAATATAATCAAAAGCTAGACCAAATCACTACAAATTTTAAAGATAGCATCCCAAAACCCTACTACCTTAATGAAGATGATTCAATCCAAGCTATTGTCCTAAAACCTCTGCTAACACTAATAGCAATACTCAATATTTTCGTGGTATTTTTTGGAGCTCTATATATCCTTAGATTTAAACCACAAAGCGCAACATACAATCACTTGTTTATTATGGCTTGCTCAACCAACGCCTACTTCTTCCTCACAGCATTATTACAAGCAGCCCTCACCCGTTATGCGATCGTCGCATGGCCCATGCATTTGATTTTACTATTTGGAATAATTGCATTACTGAGAAATCATCTATTTTTGCCGAAACAACTGAACTAGCTAGATAACGAAATAATTTATTTAGCGCCCACGCCGATAATTCCAATCACTGTTCCGTCATTCAGTGATTGCTTAGCTGAGTACTGACAACTACGTTCAATCTTCGCGATACACATTCCTTTAGAATCATTCACTTCGCGCCAACGCTTAACATACTTCGCTTGATGCTGTGGAATTTTCTGTATTTGTTCAATAGGCATGTTGTGAATACGTTCATTCAGCCCAACAATATTGACAAAAGGTGCTAAAACCGAAGGTGTTTCGACAGAACAACCGCATTTCAAATCATTCTCCATTCGCAATTTATATTTAATCAATAAATCTGAATAAACAAATGCAGGCTGATTCCAAGATGTCACATGATTTATATAAATCTCACGTTTTTCGCCTTCTAAAACACCTTTTGCTTCCGCCGTTTTAATCAAACTGCGTATGGGCAAATAAATAGGGGCATCATAATGCTCATTAAAATTTCTTGCTGAGTCTGGCTCAGAAAGTTTTGCCGCAGTGGCAAATAACGTTGGCGCATTGCCCAAAAATAAGACCGTTGAAAATAACAGAATCGCCTTCGGAAAAAATCCGGCTAATTGATCACGGCTTGAGGAAATCAATATTAATGGCGCAGAAAACAAGACTAAGGCTGGCAAATAAAATCTGAAATATCCTGTAAAAGCTATGCCTCCCTGATCCCAATTAAATAAGAATATTTGAGTTAACAATGCACCAAGAATACAAAACATCATCCAACGCTGCGCTTTCCAAACTGGCGCAATTAACACCGTCAGCCATAACAACAAAATTATAGCGAGCATTGCACTCCCAAACCAACCAAAATGAAAGCCGATACGAGTCGCCATCTCGGCAAACCATTCTCCACTGAGAAAATACTCAAAACCTTTGACAGTATAGCGGCTGACTCCAAAGGCTTTACGCACCACATAATAAATCAAAAATGGCAAAACAGAGGCGAAGCCAATCACACAGGCTTGATAAAACCGCTGCACTAATGCCTTTCCAGAGAATGTCTTAAAAACCCCACGCGACCAACCAGCAAACCAAAACCATGGAATGATAAACACTGCAGGCTCTTTGAATGCGCAAGCAACCCCAAGCAATAAGCAAGATTTTAAATAACCGTTATCATCTCTTTGCGACAACTGGGTTTGCGAGACAATTAACTTCTCTGTTGCCAGCAAGATGAAAATGACGCTCCAGATGTCTAAATAAGCGCTACTGAATTGATAAACCACTTCAGCTTGCCAGAAAAATAATACGCTGATTAACAAGGTCTCCCAACGAGGCGCACGACCAATAATCGCAGGGCGCAACAACAACAACCAAATTGGCACTGACAACGCATTTACAATTCGGCCTGCATTCAAAGGATCAGCCCACTGAAATTGATAAGTCCAATGAACAAATGGATGCGCTAAAACTCTTGCACCACCGGGGTAACGCGAAAATATCCCTTGCGTGTCTAAAAGCATATTTTCAGGCAACACATTCCAAAACCCGGTGGAAACTAGCAAAATGGCAACAAAAACCAAAGCCCAATGCAAACAACCCAACGCATAAGCTATTGCTATGGCTATCAAACTAGAAAACAAGGCCAATTCATTGAAACTGATAGCACGGTAGCTGACACGATTGCCCCAAAAATGGTATTCATGATCACCCAAATGCGGAAACTCTTGAACCCAAGTTGATGCTAGAAAAATAATAATCGGTAATAGCGTAATGGCAGCAATGACAACTAACGAACACAACTGTCTCATGTGAAAATCTCGCGTCAATCGCGACCAGTGGCTAAAAAAATTAGGTTTCAAACTCACTGTTTTAGTCGAAGGCAATAACGCTATCGCCGAAATTCCGCCGATCAATAATACACTTGCCAAAACCCCTGCTTGATATGCGATTAACCACACACCACTTATAACAATTGAAAATAATGTGACTCCCGCAACAGCAGTATTGAGCGACACTGTAAAAGATTGTTGTCGTTGCTGGTTAAAAGCATTTTGCATTGCAGGCAACACAATGCCAAACATCAGCTTCTGCACATAAAAGAAAATGATCGCCAGCAACACTGCTAGCAAGGCATACTGAAACTTAGCAATTTTTGCAATTTTTTCATGCGTTTCAGCAATAGGAATATCCAAACGAAAGTGTGGATCAGAACCTTGAGCTTGAAGAAACAAAGCAGGCTTCTCGTTTTCTAATACTACGTCATGAGCGTTGATCGCATTCATAGGCACAAATGCTTTATGCAACTCTTGGGAGGCCCAGCAGTGTTGCTGACGAGTGTGCTTGATACACAATTCTTCAATAGCTATAGACTGCTGCGTTCGATTCACATCCGCAGAGTCTAGATCTATACGAATCGCTTTGACTTGCTGGAACGGCAGAGGCGCACTGAATGTGTGCTTTTCACCAGAATCCCTTTGCTTTAATGCAGAATAAAAACGAGTTCTTTGCTGAAAGCCTGCACCAATATCAAAATATATGGTCATAGCCTCAGCATCAGCTGAGTGATAGCTTAATTGTATTGTCGCTGGAAAATACTGATAGCGTTGACTAACAACATAGGTCAAACAAATCGAAGCAACTGCAATTGCAAAAATGGCTAGTGCTTTTTTCATTCGACTCAATCACTCTTATTTGTTTTTGGGTATCGCTCCAAGCGTGATTTTAGCAAAACCTTGAGCAGTCATTTTCAACAAAATCATACCATCTCGAAAGCGATTAATATTCGTGCTGCCATAGGTTCTCGCTTTGTAAACAACTGGCACATCAACCGTGCCAAGACAAAGCTCCGCGCCTGGAAACAACATTTGAAAATCACCAAAAGGATCAAAATCACCGAAATCTGCCAACCAACGCAAATAACGAAGATGGTCTCGTCGTGCAAACAGTTTTGTTCCGCACAAAGAATCGCCAATTGACACATCTAAAACATTACTCAACGCTTTAGCGAAAAATACATTACCTAAGCGATTCAGAAATCGCATAGCTTCGTCTTCCATTGGATACATCAAACGAGTGCCATTGACCATATCGGCTTGACCCGAACGATACGCTTCATAAAACCTTGGCAGAGATTCAGGCGGCATCGTCAAATCAGCATCCAATACAGTCACCAAATCTTTACTGGCTGCATCAAAACCAGTCATCGTTGCATCTTTTTTACCTTTGCCCGTTTGCTGCAAAGCCAAGCAATTCAAGTGCTTATAATCATCCAGCGCAACGACTCGTTGAATTTCTTCCCAAGTATCGTCCGTGCTATTGCCTTCAACAAAAATCACTTCTAAATCAACGCCTTCCATTTTCGGCAAGCGTTTCAAGCCATTTTCGATATTGCCCGACTCATTTCTAGCCGGAATCACAATGGACAATGACGGCTTGCTATCAAACTGTTTTATGGGCCTTAACACCACAATAGACGCAACACTCAACCATTTAAGCAATGGCGTAGCGGCAAGCAATTTATTCACAAAATCGCCGACCCCAAACAAAGAAAAAGGAACAAAACCAACATTTCTCAATCGAACTGTTTCATAACCACACAGTTTATTGAGGTTATTAATATCCGCCTTAGTAATGAAAGTCACTTGCTCACCATTCGGGGCTTTCTTAACTAGGTTGACCAGTTTGTTAATCCAACGAAAATAAGGATTACACAACACCGCCACAATGCGATCTCCTCGCCCCGTTTTTGAATACATTTGATTTAACAAATCTTGGATATCTTCATCATGGTTGAAATTACCATCCAAAATCAACACTCGTCTGTCTGTATCTTCAAGTGGTGATAATTCTGACAAATTTTCAAGTACAAATTTTTCATCACTCTGAACATTTGCAAAAACATCATCACTGACATCCTGTACAGGCAAGACATGCGTTGCACTTTCATAATATTTTGAGAAACGATTAATTTCAGCCGCAATAAGGCTCGAAATATAGTGATTAAATCGTTGATTAGCCATGTGATGACCTTCCTGGATGTACTGTTTTTTTTCAAGCGCTATTCTACCTGAAGCCTTTTACAATGTAACGAATCAAATCTATTCAATTAATGCATGAATTGATTTCAATTTTTTTAGTAAGCATTCAAAACCCTTCAAGGTCTATATTATTATCAATTGAATAAACAATTTATTTTTTGAGGAAACTTTTATGAAAAACAAATTCATACACTCTTTCAGTTTTTTGATTCTATTATTTTCTGCTGCTCTAGCGTTTAGTCAATCAGCTACTGCTGCTGAAACTACGGGTACATGGACAAAAAAGTTCACTAAAATTTCCGGCGAATGGAAAATCGTTCAAGACGCTGATGGTGCGAAATTAGTACTTAGCAGTGACTTTAAAACCAAAAACGCGCCTGATCTTAAGTTTATTCTCACTAATACTTCAGTCGCAGAAATGAATAACGGCAATGCCATGAATGGTGCAGTCATTATCTCCCCCCTAACATCAAATAAAGGCGAACAAGTTTATGCGTTGCCTGCGAATTTTAAAGACTTCAAAACACTTGCTTTGCATTGTGAAAAATTCTCAAAACTTTGGGGTGCGACTGATATTTCAGCAGCAACCCAATAATAGGCTAATTTTATAAAAACAACCTGACTCGATAGCTGTATTACACAGCACTGCTTAATGCAATCACGCCTTATTTGCTAGGACAAGCAAATAAGGCGTTTTTTTTGGAAACAATCAAAAATCGCTGCTTACAATTTTACTCTCTTCAATTTATTACGTCCCATTTTCCAAAAAATCATTCCAATCAATAGGATTCACTGCCATTGCGCCGTATAATTTGCGAAATTATGCACAATGTTTCCACACCCAGAATCAATGGATGAAATTTAAATTCAATGAGTCAAGACAAAAACAACACAATCCCTGCCGCCCCAGCGAATTTTATTCGCAACATAATCACTACCGACATCAATAATGGCAAACATCAAAGCACTTACACACGGTTTCCTCCCGAACCCAATGGCTATTTACATATAGGCCATGCGAAATCAATTTGCTTGAATTTCGGTATTGCCGATGAATTTGATGGCAAAGTTAATCTTCGCTTTGACGACACCAACCCAGAAAAAGAGAGCAATGAATATATGCGCTCAATTAAAGATAATGTCGAATGGTTAGGTTTTGAATGGGATAAATTGTGTCATGCCTCGGACTATTTTGAAAAAATTCATGGTTATGCTATTGAATTGATCGAAAAAGGCTTGGCATATGTTGACAGCCTGAGTGCGGATGACATGCGCGAATATCGAGGAACTTTGACAGAACCTGGCAAAAATAGCCCTTTTCGTGAACGTTCTATCGAAGAAAATCTGGACTTATTTGCCCGCATGAAAGCTGGCGAATTCAAAGAAGGCGAGCATGTTTTGCGGGCAAAAATTGATATGTCATCACCGCAAATCATCATGCGTGATCCTGTCATCTATCGCATCAAATTTGCCAAACATTTCCGTGCTGGCGATACGTGGTGTATCTATCCAATGTATGACTTCACTCATTGTATCTCTGATGCGATTGAAGGCATCACTCACTCTTTATGCACCTTAGAGTTCCAAGACAACCGTGCTGTCTATGACTGGGTGTTAGAGAATATTTCCATCGACTGCCAGCCTAGGCAATATGAATTTGGCCGTTTGAATTTGAAATATACCGTGTTGAGCAAACGCAAGCTCAATCAACTGGTGAAAGACAAGCATGTCGACGGTTGGGATGACCCACGTTTGCCAACAATTGCAGGTATTCGCCGCCGTGGCTACACACCCACTGCCATTCGCGAGTTTTGCCAAGAGATTGGTATCACCAAAAAAGATAGCTTAATTGAAATGACGGTATTGGAAAATTCAATCCGCCATGATCTTGAGGACAATGCTTTGCGCGCCTTTGGCGTATTAAAACCCATCAAGGTAGTCATCACGAATTTCCCTGAAGACCAGGTTGAATGGATCAACGCAAAAAATCACCCAAAAGACGAAAGCCTGGGCACGCGCGAAATTCCTTTCACTAGAGAAGTCTATATTGACCAAGATGACTTCATGCTTGATCCTCCGAAAAAGTTCTTCAGATTAGGTCCAGATCGTGAAGTCCGCCTGCGCTATGGCTATGCAATTCAATGCCACGAAGTCATACAAGATGAAGCGGGCAATGTCACAGAACTACGCTGCACTTATGATCCAGACAGTGCTGGCGGCAAAACAGCGGATGGCCGCAAAATCAAAGGTATCATTCATTGGGTATCCGCCAAGTATGCTCTTGACGCCGAAGTGCGCCGCTATGATCGCCTATTTAGACTGCCAAACCCTGCCAATGCCGACAACTTTATTGAGCAGCTCAATCCAGACTCATTAGCTGTATTCCCTAATGCAAAACTTGAACCCAGCTTAAAACAAGCGGATAACAATGCGCGCTTCCAATTTGAACGGGTAGGATATTTTTGGCAAGACAGCATAAATAGCCAACCAGACAAATTGGTATTCAACCAGATTGTCAGCCTGCGGGACTCATGGGCAAGAATTGAGAAAGAACAACTTCAACAAAGCTAAATAATAAAAGCTAACTATTAAATGAACAAAGTTCAACAAAATCTAATACAAAACACTTAATTCAGCTAAGCTAAGACCGTGAAAGATGTTATCCATTTACTTATCAATACATTATAACTACAGTTGACATTGT
>CAZWHW010000021.1:0-31193 GCA_964633815.1 uncultured Gammaproteobacteria bacterium | reverse complement strand
CAGAACAAAATCTTCCCGAAACTTTCAACTTCCAGCCATTAGGCTTGGCTGATTATTGTGGAGAGTTATCATTTTATATTCCAAGAAGATTAGGGCGTTATAACTATTCAGCCGTCAATCGTGGCGGAAAATATCCAGAACAAACCATTAGTTACCAAGTCAAAGATTTGGCCACGCTCTGCCAAGAAAATGATCACACTCTTATAGATATTCTAAAACTCGATATCGAAGGCTCAGAAATGTCAGCCTTGCCAAACATCCTAGACGGTGAAATTTCCATCGATAAATTTTTGATCGAATTTCACTATAACTATAAAGGCATTTCTTATGACGACACCGTTGCCCTAATTAAGAGATTGCAATCTTTGGGTTATGAATTGTTTTGGCTATCTGAACGCGCTTATGAATTTGGGTTTGTGAAGCATTAGCATTTGTATAAGTCCTTATTGCTAACCTTTATATTCCAGCTTAATCAAAAAACTAAAACTTATTTGGTCACAGATATTTTATTATTTACTTTTTAATTTCTCAATTGCACTTGTTAAATTAGATTTTACAAAAGAGTTTTCTTGCCTATTTTTTACTATATCGAGTCGTGCAATAATCACTTTTCTATTTTCCTCATCATAAAGCTGAGAATAATTGTTTATATTTTTATTTAATGATTCAGACATAGAAGTTAAACTTGCATCAGAAAATTGTGGTTCACTTATTGACGCTATCAATCCATCCATGATCATCATTAATCCACTACGCATTTTTTTAAAACCATTTTTTTGTACATCCGTTAAATTACCTTCATTGAATTCTACAAACTTGTTAGCCACAATTAACAGGTTCCCACTAAGAGTAGTCATAAATGCTAATTGTTCAGCTAGTTCTCGTTCATATTTAACCGAATCTTCTAAATATAATTGAAAAATAAAACGCGTGTTTTCCAACATTGAAACACCTAACGTCAATGCATTTTTAATCGAGTTTGCTGGCCCTAAACCAGCCTTATCCGATAGGTAAAAATCAAAGAACTGTAAATTCTTCTCAGAAACCATTGCTAAAAAAATATCGCCTGATTCACCCGAGTCAATGATAGGATAAGGCACTTTATTATCCTTTAGCGCTTGTAATAAAGCTTTATAGTCTGAGTCAATCCAAACTTCTTTACTTGATGCAATTCCATTATCAATATAAATATTCTCTTTGGCAGGAATATTAACGCTAAAGAAAAATAGTAATACTAATAATATGGCTTGTTTCATTGCAGTATCTTTTTGTAAGAATAGTCATGGCATTATTTATTGCTTGACCTGCAAAAGCAATGATTCTAAAAGTTTATTTTATCTACTAAACTTTCTACAGCCATATTAATCACATAACTTTTTTATAAACTTTGTATGTATTTTCAGCCATTTTATTTAAGCTAAACATTGAATTTACATGCTCATAAGCATTATTAATTAATTTATTTTTTTCAGCATCATTATCTATTAGGCTACTAATTGCTAATTCAAATTCTTTAAGTTGGGTACTTTCTATCAAATAACCTGTTTTATTTTCAATTACCACCTCACTTATTCCGCCAACATCTGCAGCAACCAATGCCGCTTTTGCTAATGAGGCTTCTAGTAATACCGTACCTAAACCTTCATTTCTTGAGGGCAAAACAAATATATCTAATGCACTAAATATTTCATTTACGTTTTCAACAAAACCGAGCATTTTTACATTTTTACTTAAATTATATTTTTCAATTAACAAAGCTATTTTTTCACTTTTCCTACCTGAACCAGCGATAATCGCACAATAATTTTTCCCATTTGTATTTAGTTCATTCAATATTTCTATAAAAAGCTCAGGGTTTTTTTGATTTTCTAACGCTGAAATAAATCCAATCAAAGGTTTATTTTTATCTAAACCATATTTCGTTGTTAACTTCAGTTTTGCATTCCCTTTATCCAATGTTCTATAAGGCTTGTCATCAACACTCGATGGGATAAATGTTATCTTTTTTTCATCAACTCCATAATTTTTCAAAATACTAACGATCGCATTTGAGATACCAATAAACTGATCTACCTCTTTTGTTAAATATTTTTTCCTTGATGTTAATTTTTTTCTTATATGGTTATCCACCCGTCGATGAACAATAAATTTTAATGATGGAACTAACTTTTTAACTAAAAAGCCTACTGTATGCGAATTACCAGAATGAGCATGTATAATTTGAATATTGTTATGTTTACAATAACGTGCAATTTGAAATACCGACCTTGGATCCATTGGCTTATTTGATGGCAACTGTATGTAACCATTTACTTGTTTTTGTAAGCGCTCAAAAATTATCGCTTTTTGGGGAAATGCTAAATGATGCTCTACTCCTAAATCCAACTCATTCATTCTCTCGATTAATAATCGTACTTGGTTTTCTCCACCTCGCCATTTAGCTGAATGCCCGATATGCAAAACTTTTATTTTTCCCATTTAAAGTTATCTATTTTAATAGTTAATTTAACATTAGATCTTTAGAATACATTAAAAAAGCCCAGCATATAGCTGGGCTTAATGTTTTTAGAAACTAATTTTACCTATCTAAGCTTTTTAAGTTTCTTCAAAGCTGATAACTGAGCTGCCGCCTGAGCTAGTTCAGCTTTGGCTTTAGCATAATTCATGTCGGCTTTGGTATCTTTCAATGCTTGTTCAGCTTTTTCTTTTGCTTTCAAGGCTTGTGCTTCATCAATATCGTCCGCACGCATAGCTGTGTCAGATAGCACAGTCACCACTTTTGGAGTGACCTCTAAAATGCCGCCAGAAATGTAGATCACCTGTTCTTCACCGCCTTCGATTTGCAAACGCACATCGCCTGCTTTCAAACGCGTTAGCATTGGTGTGTGTTGTGGATAGATGCCCACGTCACCTGCTTCCGCAGTCGCGATCAACATAGATGCTTCACCAGAGAAAACCTCTTGCTCCGCACTAACAACTTCAACACGCATAGTACCCATATCTGTACCTTAAAAATAAATTAAAATGCTATTCAGCAGACGCCGTATTGAATGAATTAAGACTCTGCTACGCCTTTCTCAATAACTTCGTCAATTCCCCCAACCATATAAAATGCTTGCTCAGGGTATTCGTCCATTTCACCATCAAGAATTTTCTTGAATCCTGAAATAGTATCTTTCAATGAAACGTATTTACCAGGTGAGCCTGTGAATACTTCAGCAACAAAGAATGGTTGTGATAGGAAACGTTGAATCTTACGAGCACGTGAAACCACTTGCTTGTCTTCTTCAGAAAGTTCATCCATACCAAGAATCGCAATGATGTCACGCAATTCTTTATAACGCTGAAGTGTGTTTTGCACACCACGAGCCACTTCGTAATGCTCATCACCAATGACTTGTGGATCAAGTTGGCGAGAAGTTGAATCAAGTGGATCTACCGCAGGGTAAATACCTAGCTCAGCAATTTGACGCGAAAGTACTAATGTAGCATCCAAGTGAGCAAAGGTTGTAGCTGGTGATGGATCGGTTAAATCATCCGCAGGAACGTAAACCGCTTGGAAAGAGGTAATTGAACCTGTTTTTGTTGATGTAATACGCTCTTGTAACACACCCATTTCTTCTGCAAGTGTTGGCTGATAACCTACCGCAGATGGCATACGTCCTAGAAGTGCAGATACTTCTGTACCTGCTAGTGTGTAGCGATACATATTATCGATAAACATCAATACATCACGACCTTCATCACGGAAATATTCCGCCATAGTCAAACCTGACAATGCAACACGAAGGCGGTTGCCCGGAGGCTCATTCATCTGACCGTAAACCATGGCTACTTTATCAAGTACGCCTGCTTCTTTCATTTCATAGTAGAAGTCATTACCTTCACGAGTTCGTTCACCAACGCCCGCAAATACTGATAAACCTTCTGATGCTACAGCGATGTTGTTGATCAGTTCCATTAAGGTTACTGTTTTACCAACACCGGCACCACCGAATAGACCAACCTTACCGCCTTTCGCGATCGGCATGACTAAGTCGATAACTTTCACGCCTGTTTCTAAGATAGCAACATCTGATGCTTGCTCGTCATAAGCTGGAGGAAGGCGATGAATTGGATCTTTACGCTCAGTTTCAACAGGACCGGCTTGGTCAACTGGATCACCTAGAACATTCATGATGCGGCCAAGTGTGCCAGCACCTACAGGAACTGAGATCGGCGCACCTGTATTTTCAACTGCAATACCACGCTTAACACCTTCAGTAGAGCCCATCGCAATGGTACGAACGATGCCGTCACCAAGCTGCGCTTGAACTTCTAGTGTTAAGTCGGCATCAGCGACAGTTAATGCGTCGTATACTTTTGGCACAGAACCGGCTGGGTACTGTACATCCACAACCGCGCCAATAATTTCTACAATATTTCCGGAACTCATGTTTAGTTTCCTCTTACGCTTAAGACTTTAAATTTGTTTTTAAAATACTTTCTATTGATTACGTTTAACACTGTCTTAAACAGCCGCTGCACCTGAAACGATCTCAGAAATTTCCTGAGTAATCGCTGCTTGGCGTGCTTTGTTAAACACTAACTGTAATTCTTTAATCAAATCACCAGCATTATCAGTTGCTGATTTCATTGCGATCATTCGAGCAGATTGCTCACACGCAACGTTTTCAACAACGCCTTGATAAATCTGAGATTCGACATAACGCTTTAACACCACATCAAGAACCGGCTTTGCTTCCGGCTCATAAATGTAATCAAACAATGCTGGCACTTCTTCAGCAGCTGCTTCATCAGCAGAAACTGGCAACAATTGCTGCACTGTCGGCTGTTGAGTCATAGTGTTGACGAACGTGTTTGAGATGATGAAAAGGCGATCAATCTTGCCTTCTTCATAAGCATCTAGCATAACTTTAATCGCACCAACCAAATCAGACATACTAGGTGCATCACCATAATGAGATGCTTCGGAAACAACATTCGCGCCTTGACGACGAAAATATCCAAGCGATTTAGAACCGATGCAAGCCACATCAATTTCAACGCCTTTGCTATCCCATTCAACAAAATCAGCCATCACTTTACGGAAAATGTTGATGTTCAAACCACCGCACAAGCCGCGATCTGAACTGACAACAATGTAACCTACTCGTTTTGCTTCACGTTCAATCGTGAAAGGGTGCTTATATTCCAAGTTAGCCTTAGAAATATGCGCCACTACTGAGCGAATTTTATCCGCATAAGGACGTGCTGCAAGCATACGATCTTGAGCTTTACGCATTTTACTTGCCGCGACCATTTCCATCGCTTTAGTAATCTTTTGCGTACTTTGCACACTCTTGATCTTATCTCTAATCTCTTTGCCGCCAGCCATTGTGTTCTCTTATGTGTTTGTTATTGCCGTAGATGAAGTTTTCAGGAGCTGTTACCAGCTGCCATTCGCTTTGAAATCATCTAATGCTGCTTTCAACTCTTCAGTCACTTTGTCACTCAACTTCGGTGTTTTGTTGATGGAATTGATCAACTTTTTGAAGTTTGATTTCAAGTGAGCCTGCATTGCTGATTCGAACGAACCAACTTGCTTAGTATCAACATCATCGAAGTAACCTTCGTTTACAGCAAACAATGTTGCTGCCATTTCCGCAACTGACATTGGCGCATACTGCGCTTGCTTCATTAATTCTGTGACTCGCTCACCACGCGATAATTGCGCACGTGTTGCTTCGTCTAAGTCAGATGCAAATTGTGAGAAAGCTGCTAGCTCACGATATTGAGCCAGTGCTAAACGAATACCACCACCCAATTTCTTAATGATATTAGTTTGCGCTGCACCACCCACACGAGATACAGAAAGACCTGGATCTACCGCAGGACGAATACCTGAGTTAAACAAGTCAGTTTCCATAAAAATCTGACCGTCTGTAATTGAAATAACGTTAGTTGGTACAAACGCTGACACGTCACCCGCTTGTGTTTCAATAATAGGTAGAGCGGTCAATGAACCCGTTTTACCTTTAACACCACTCAAACGTTCAACTTCATTTTCGTTGATACGCGCTGCGCGCTCAAGAAGACGAGAATGCAAATAAAATACGTCACCTGGATATGCTTCACGACCAGGAGGACGGCGTAGTAATAATGAAACTTGACGATAGGCCCAAGCTTGTTTTGTTAAATCATCATAGACGATCAAACCATCTTCACCTTTATCACGGAAATACTCACCCATCGAACAACCTGCATAAGGTGCGATGTATTGCATCGCTGCAGAGTCAGATGCGTTTGCCGCAACGATGATAGTATGTGCCATAGCGTCATGTTCTTCTAATTTACGAACAACAGCAGCAACAGAAGAAGCTTTTTGGCCAACCGCAACATAGATACAAACAACGCCTGTGCCTTTTTGATTGATAATGGCATCAATCGCAATAGCCGTTTTACCTGTTTGACGGTCACCAATAATTAGCTCGCGCTGACCACGACCAATTGGCACCATGGCATCAATTGATTTGAAACCCGTTTGCATTGGTTGATCAACACCTTGACGCTCAATTACGCCTGGTGCAATTTTTTCAATTGGTGAAGTTTCCGTTGTTTCAATTGCACCTTTGCCATCAATAGGCTGGCCCAATGAGTTAACTACACGGCCAAGTAGGGCTTCACCAACTGGAACTTCAAGAATTCGACCAGTACATTTGACCGTGTCGCCTTCTGAGATCCCTTTGTAGTCACCAAGGATTACCGCGCCAACTGAGTCTTGCTCAAGGTTAAGTGCCAATCCGAAGATGCCACCTGGGAATTCCAACATCTCGCCTTGCATTGCTTCGGCTAAGCCGTGAATGCGAGCGATACCGTCAGTCAAGCTGACGACCACACCTTCGGTGCGCGCTTCAGCTGATGCTTCAAAATTTTTGATTCTATCTTTAATCAGGCTACTGATTTCAGAAGGATTTAGTTGTGCTGTCATGACAATCTATACCTCAGGCTATTCTTTACTATCAGCACTAATTAAGTGCGATAGCTAATTTTTCTACTCGACCTTTTGCCGAGCCATCGATGACCAAATCACCGGCTTTGACTATTGCGCCACCGATTAAGCTTTCATCTATCGTTTCCACGATGCTAACGGAAACACCTAAACGTGTTTTTAAGGCTTCCGTTAAACTAGTTTTTTGAGCAGCGCTCAATGGACGCGCTGTCAAAACTTCTGCTTCAATGGATTTCCGAGATTCAGCCAGTAATACTGCATACTGTTGCTGAACACCTGGTAAGGCTTCAAGTCTGCCATTTTGAGCAAGCAACTTAATAAAGTTGTCACCACCTTCTGGCAGTTTTTTGCCTAGCAAGCCAATAACAACTTCTTCAAGTTGTGCTGGTTTGACTTGAGGCGAATTGATAGCCTTTCCAAAATCTTCATCTTGCGCAATCACAGCCAATGATTCCAAAGCATTGCTCCAGTCATCCTGATTACCTGTTTCGGTAGCCAGATCAAATACTGCTTTCGCGTAAGGTCTTGCGATAGATGCGTTATCTGCCATGTTATTTGGCCTTTAACTCTGTGATGAGATCTTCAAGCAAGCTGTCGTGAGCTTTGTCGTCAATCTCTTTGTTAATAATCTTGCTTGCACCCGCAACCGCTAATGTCGAAACTTGTTTACGCAATTCTTCACGCGCACGATTAGTTTCTTGATCAACTTCTGCTTGAGCGGCAGTCACGATACGTTCACTCTCAGCTTTCGCTTTATCTTTGGCTTCAGATTCCACCGAACTGCCGCGTTTTTCCGCATTAGATACGATTTCTGCTGCTTGAGATTTGGCTTTGGAAACAAGCATTTCAGCTTCTTTCTTGGCAAGCTCTTCTGCTTGCTGACCTTTTTCTGCTGCCGCAAGACCGTCAGCGATGCGCTTTTGACGCTCCGCAATAGGTCCCATCATTGCTGGCCAAACAAATTTTTTGCAAAACCAAACAAAGATAAAGAACGCTATCGTTTGCCCTAATAGGGTTGCATTGATATTCATGGTCGTTCCTCTAGCGTTTAAGGGTTAATGATTTGAATTCGAACGTTTAACGTCAAACTCTTTTATTAACCAGCGCTTAGTGCTTTGACTGCTTCAGCGTCAACTAGACCTGATGCGAATAGCAAGTAAAGTGCGATACCAACACCAATAATTGGGATAGCGTCAATCAAACCAGCCATTAAGAACATTTTGCCTTGCAGCGTGTTAGCCATTTCTGGTTGACGAGCCGTGCCTTCTAAAAAGCGGCCGCCTAAAAGACCGATACCGATTGCAGCACCGACAGCTGACAAACCAATCATGATGCCAATTGCAACAGTTGTTAAACCTACGACAGTTTCCATTGATAACTCCTAAAAAATTTTGAGTCTAGTTAAAATAAAAAATTAATATTCAATCACTAGTTACAATTTAGTGATCACCATGCTCATGCGCTTGATTGAGATAAACAATCGTTAGCATCATGAAAATGTACGCTTGTAGGGTGATAACCAAAATATGGAAAATCGCCCAAACTAATTGCAGTGCACCACCAGCTACACCCATGGCAAAGCCAGTGAATGACAGTGCGAACAACTGACTAAACATCAATGCAATTAGAATAAAAATTAACTCGCCGGCATACATGTTGCCAAAAAGTCGTAATCCTAGTGAAACTGGCTTCGCTAGAAGACTGACAGTTTCTAAGACTAAATTTAATGGATAAAGAATCAGCAGATTAATGATCATCTGAACTGTTGTGTTTGACACACCAAACTCTTTAGCGCTAAAAGGGTGGGTCGAAAGCTCTTTGAAAAATCCAATTGGGCTCTTTTCTTTAAAGCTGTAATAAATGATCATAATGAAAATTGCTAACGCCATTCCTAAAGCAACATTAATATCTGTTGATGGGACAATCTTCATATAACCGACACCCATAAAAACAAACAATTCAGGAATCCAATCAACTGGAATCAAGTCCATTAAGTTCATCAAAAATACCCAACAAAAAATTGTTAAGGCCAAGGGAGCTATCCATAAATTTTTATATTGAAAGCCTTCTTTAGCGCTAGTGTCGGCAAACTCAAACAATGTTTCAATAAATAGTTGAATTTTGGATGGGTTTTCAATGCTAAAACCTTTAGCGATCTTACGGAAAACAAAAAATAATATTAATGCCAGTCCAACTGACCATGCCATGCTATCAACGTGAATCGCCCAAAAACCCATATCAGCAGCTTCTTGAGCAGAATGAGCAAAACCCCATGAACCATCGGCTTTTTGTCCAAGGGTTAGATTGGTTAAGTGGTGTTTAATGTAACCAGCGCTTGTTAACGCTTCACCGTTTGCTGCCATAATTGTACCAATTTCACTATTGTAATATTGAAATGATGTTTTATTTGCTGTTCTTAAGATTTAAGAATAGGCAAACATAACCAGTTAAGTAGCGCCGCAAGTGAATAAGCCAAAATAAATGGCAAAAATTCAATGGTGACCAATTTGAATACCACAATGAACATTGCAATTGTGAATGCAAACTTCATCGCTTCGCTGCGGTAAAATTGTCGCAAAATTTGTTTAGGTTCTTTGCTTCGACTTCCAAAAAAAAGTTTGCTTGCAAAAAACAAATTTGCCACTGTGCAAATCAAGCCACCTAGCAACGCTGAGACGCTATGCAGTGTGCCCCATAAAAAGTACACTACTAAAGCGAAAATTAGCGTAAAAAAGAATTGAATGAATGTCAGCTTTGTTACGACAGTCATAGCACCTCTTTATAATCTGCGCGCGGGAGTATAATCCGCGTCTAACAAATAATCAACCGCACTAAGAAATATTATTCCTGTCATTTCAGAAACTGGTGTAAATAAGCCTAAAAAGCTATTTTATTTTCTTCAAAATCCCATCAAGTGCCGACAAATTTGAATAACTAATAATAAGCTTACCTTTACCTTTTTTATCTTGAATGGTTACTTGCGCTTGCAGCTTGTCAGATAACTCATCTTGTAGATGTTTAATATCAGGATCAATTTTGTTTTTTTCAGCTTTCTCACTAACTGGCCGGGTTTCTAGCTTAATCAAACTTTCTGTTTGCCTTACCGAAAACTGTTTTTTAACAATCGATTCGGCCACTCTAAATTGTTGTTCCTTTGGCAAAGCTAATAAGGCTCTTGCATGACCCATTTCTAATTTACCTGCAAATACCAGATCTTTAACGCGGTCTTCAAGTGCTAAAAGCCGCAATAAGTTAGAAACCGCAGAACGCGAACGTCCTACATGTTCAGCAACTTGTTGATGAGTTAAATCAAATTCTTCTAACAAGCGATGCAAACCGACAGCCTCTTCAATGGGATTTAAATTTTCCCGTTGAATATTCTCAATCAAAGCAACTGCTAGAGTCGCTTCATCAGGAATATCACGAATAATCACTGGCACCGTATCTAATTGTGCTATTTGGGAGGCACGCCAGCGTCTTTCGCCTGCGATAATTTCATATTGTTCAGATGATGGATTATTAGGAGCCGGCCTGACTAAAATAGGCTGTAAAATTCCTTGAGCCTTGATAGATTCAGCTAATTCTTGTAATGACTCTTCATCCATATGAGAACGCGGCTGATAAACACCACGTTGCAACTTTTCAATAGGTAGCTCAGCAAGACGATCGCCAAAGCGCTTGGTCGACTGAACTTCTCCAGATGATGAGTTTTGCTGTGAATCTTCAGTTTTTACACCACCGGCCAAATCACCTAACAAGGCATCTAAGCCACGACCTAATTTTTTCTTTTTTGTTGCCATCGTTTTTCGTTATTTGAAAATCTAAATTTATTACGACACCATCTCAGCAGCCAAGGCCAAATAGGCAAGAGCACCTTTAGAGCTCTTGTCATATAACAATGCCGGCTGACCATAACTTGGCGCTTCAGCTAAACGAACATTACGTGGAATAATAGTTTTGTAGACTTTATTACCAAAATGAGCTTCTAATTGATCAGACACCTCACCCGCAAGACTATTTCTCGAATCAAACATTGTGCGTAACAAACCTTCAATTTGTAAATCAGGGTTTAAAGTGTCACGAATTTTCTTAATCGTATCAACTAAAGAACTCAAACCCTCAAGTGCAAAATATTCACACTGCATTGGAATAATGACGCTATTTGCCGCAACCATAGCGTTTATTGTTAACACATTTAATGCAGGTGGGCAGTCAATGAACATATAGTCATAATCACTAACAACTGCTTTTAATGCATTTTTTAAAAGTAGCTCACGGCCAATTTCATTAATTAGTTCAACTTGTGCTCCAGCTAAATCACCATCTGAAGGGATAACATCAAATCCAGCTTCAACGGTTTTAATGACCTCTTTAACAGGTGTTGAATCAACTAAAACTTCATAAATTGACAATTCGTATTCACCTTTGCCTACACCGCTGCCAACCGTACCATTGCCTTGGGGGTCCAAATCAATCATCAACACTTTTTTACCAACCCGTGCAAGACTTGCAGCCAGATTGATACTAGTGGTCGTTTTACCCACTCCACCTTTTTGATTAGTAACAGCAATAATTTTGGCTTGTTTCGGCATGCCTTTGTCCTGATATGATTAGTTTTTGCCAAGCTCAAAATAGCTAGGGCTCGATAGAGTAACAAATTTCACTACTGGGAACACCCCTCAAGGCTTGATATCTTTAACGATTTATTTTCAATTTTGACTATCAGATTCACCGCAACCTGCGCCTGTTTGCTGGCCATCTGGACCAGTAAAATCACGCCAATGTTTCCATCCTTGTGGACAATGAAAGCCCCATTCACGCTGTTTTTTAAATGTAAAAAACAAGGTATAAGCGCAACGACTATGAAGTTCTATGCGATGCGCATGGTCAGCTTTACGATATTTTGGCAAAAACCATAACAGCCGATAGCGGCGCCGTTTTTCTATCTCAAACAGACTGCCCCATAATAAAATGCTTATGCTTTTCCAAGGATGATCATGCAAAGCTCGATCATCGTCGCTGCCATCATAACGATGCAGATATAAATTCCAACTATTTATCTTTCGGCGCAAATGCCAGCGACGCAAATAATTTTGGCCAATCACCTCATCAGCTTTACGAGGTTTTAAATTCCACATTTTCGTTATTTTTAGGTTTAAAAATTAATAAATGTCTATCTACTTTTACATTAGGGATACTCAAAGCTTTTATCGAATCTGGTTGTATGTCATATGTTTCAGTTAGAGCCAATAATTCTTGCTCAGGAAACTGACCTTTCATGGCTAGCCACTCCCCATCTGCAACTAATAGGTGTTTGGTCCATTGTATAAAGTTTTCTAGGCTGGAAAAAGCACGAGAAATAATTTGCTCAAAAAGCACTGGCGCTTGATAGTCCTCAACTCTAGTGTGTATTGCTTGAAAATTATGCAGCTCCAATGTTGCCGCTGCAAGCTGCTGAAACTGAATTTTTTTTCCTCGAGTATCAATCGATGAAATCTGAACTTCTGGTTTAAATATCGCGATGGCCAAACCAGGCAAACCCGCACCACTACCCACATCCAACAAATTCTCTCCTTTAATCATCGACAACACTGATAAAGAATCTAATATATGTAGATCTATCATTTGCTGCAAATTAGTGATGGCTGTTAAGTTATGAGTTTGATTCCATTTAGCTAATAAAGTCAGGTAGTTTTTCAATTGCACAATGTGTTGTTCATCAAAATCTATTTTAAGATTCAGCAATCCATCACATAGTTGCTGTTCATGCTGTAAGGTTACGATAGACATTATTGAAAGATTCTTGATTAGTTTTTCATTATTAAGGCAATTCACGCCCTAGTCGCCCTAACCAAATAAAAAGTTCTGTATTGTTGGAACTTTCGGATTAATTGCTGTTTAACTGAAACTTCAATCTTAAGCTTATTGTTTTGCGCCTGTCTTGAAGCACCTGATTTTTTCAACCGCGGTGAGCAAAAATATAACTCCTTAGTGTCAGGAAGAAATAATTTTGAGTGACTTGATAACGTTTTATACAAAGCTGCGGAACCACAGCGCATCCCTTCAATGACCAAAGAATCTGGCAATCTAGCAACCATTAGTTCACTGTTTGTTTTGACAAAGGATTCATTGAATTATGTCGCTTTTTTAAATGCACTAAGAGCAAAGAAATTGCCGCAGGAGTGACGCCAGAAATACGAGATGCCTGACCAATATTCGCTGGCTTATGATCCATCAGTTTTTGTTTGACTTCATTTGACAAACCTTTAACCGCTTCGAAATCTATGTTTTCGGGCAGCACAGTATCCTCATTGCGTTTGAGTTTATCTATCTCTAATTGCTGGCGCTCAATATACCCTTGATATTTAGCCTGAATTTCTATTTGTTCTGCAACGGTTGGGTCTGACACTGATTCACCTGCCGTTGGCAAAGTCATCAAGTTAGCGTAATTCACTTGCGGTCGACGCAATAAATCCATTAAACAGGCTTCACGTTTTAATTCACTGCCCAATACTTCATTGGCTTGCTCTGGCTCTACTGAACCCGCTTGAATCCAAGTGCTTTCCATGCGTTTTGTTTCTGCAGCAATTGCATCCATTTTTTCATTAAACGCTCGCCATCTATTCTCATCAATTAAGCCCAATTCATGGGCTTTGCTAGTCAACCGGATATCCGCATTATCTTCACGCAATTGCAACCTATACTCTGCGCGTGAAGTAAACATGCGATACGGCTCTTTAGTGCCCATGGTAATTAAATCATCAACCAAAACACCTATATAAGCCTCGTTCCGTTTTGGATACCATGGCTCCTTGCCTTTAACTTGTAGCGCTGCATTAATACCAGCGAGCAGTCCTTGGCCTGCAGCTTCCTCATAGCCTGTCGTGCCATTTATTTGTCCAGCAAAAAACAAACCGGAAACACTAGAAGTTTCTAGCGTTGGATGCAAATCGCGCGGATCGAAATAGTCATATTCGATTGCATAGCCTGGGCGCGTGATCATGGCATTTTCAAAGCCAACAATCGAGCGTATAAAGTTGAACTGCACATCATAGGGCAAGGAAGTTGAAATCCCATTCGGATACACTTCATAAGTTGATAATCCTTCTGGTTCAACAAAAATTTGGTGCGAATTCTTGTCGGCAAAGCGCATAATTTTATCTTCAATTGAAGGACAATAGCGTGGGCCAACACCCTCAATAACACCAGTATACAAAGGTGATCTATCTAAACCACTGCGAATGACATCATGGGTTTTTTCATTTGTATGCGTGATATAGCAAGAAATTTGTTTGGGATGCTGACTTAAATTTCCCATAAAAGAAAAAACAGGTATAGGTTGATCACCAGGCTGTTCTTCCATTTTAGAAAAGTCGATAGTCCTACCATCAATTCTTGCAGGCGTTCCAGTTTTCAAGCGTTCAACCCGAAAAGACAATTCACGCAACCGGGCAGACAAAGTGTTTGCAGGGGGGTCGCCGGCACGACCACCTTGATAATTTTGCTCACCAATATGGATTTTCCCCGCCAAAAAAGTTCCTGTTGTCATTACAACTGTTCTTGCTTGAAACTTAAGACCCATCTGGGTAATTACACCAACCACTCGGTCATTTTCAATGATTAAATCTTCAACCGCCTGTTGGAATAGTGATAAATTTTCCTGGTTTTCAACGATCTCACGAATAGCTGCTTTATATAGAACTCTGTCAGCTTGAGCTCGGGTCGCACGAACCGCTGGACCTTTACGAGCATTCAAAGTGCGCCATTGAATACCTGCCTTATCAATTGCTGTTGCCATGGCACCGCCCATAGCATCCACTTCTTTAACAATATGTCCTTTGCCAATACCACCAATCGCTGGATTGCAGGACATTTGTCCAATCGTTTCAATATTATGGGTTATCAATAAAGTTTTTAAACCCATGCGGGCTGACGCCAAAGCGGCCTCAGTACCTGCATGACCACCACCAATAACAATGACATCGAAATTTTCAGTATGGAACATGTCTTTATTTTGCAACTAATCCGCCTTTCTTTAGAAAAAATAGCCTCTAAAAGGCTGATTTTATATTCAACTACCTATAAATTGGAGAAATTGAATTATATGTTACTTTCCCCTATTAAACCTATCTTCATCATTATATTTGACAAGAAAAAGGGTTCATGTTGTAAAAAAACAACATGTTTGTTGCAAAAATGTCGATTTTTTTAACACTCTTGTAAAAATTGAGGTATACTGTAGTTTGTTCTAGATCAATCAAATTGTTCTTTAGCTAGAGTTTCTCTGCTTATTACTTTTTTATATAACATAAATTTTTAAGCGGAAATTCTCAAAAAAACTAACATTAATAGAGGTAATTCTATGAAAACTAAAATTTTAGTAGCTGCTTTAGCAGCTGGTATGGTAGCTGCACCTTCAGCTCAAGCTGCAGTAAAAATTTCAGGACAAGTAAACGTTGCTGCTCTTGCAGGTGGCGCTGTTGACGATCTTACAGTCGTTGATAACAATACAACTGGTTCACGTTTCCGTTTTATAGCTGATAAAAAATTCGGCAACGGATTTTCTGTTGGTACTCGTTTTGAGCTTCAAGCTCAATTCGCTCAGTCTAACGACCCTGACCAAATTGGTATTGACTCTGGTGGTGCAGATCCTGTAGGCGCAACTGCTGCGGATGGTACACCTAACGATAATTTTGGCCCTACGCCTGTTCGTGAAGTACGTTATGCTGACATTTGGGTTGCAGGCCCTTTCGGTAAAATCGGCATTGGTCGTGGTGACGGTGCTGCAAACGGTACCAGTGAATCATACGGCATCCTTAACTTCCAAGGTGGTGCTGAAGCTCACTTATTGTTCAACGGTGTTGGTACTGACTTCTCAGATATTGATGGTCGTTCTCGTGAGAACCGTATACGTTATGATTCACCTAACTGGAGTGGATTCGCCTTTGCTGTTTCTCTTAATGATTTAGATACAACTGAAATTGCTGGATATTATAACGCTAAAGGCAGTTGGGGAAAAGTTAGAGCACAGATTGGATTGACTGACCGAGGTAGTGATGACTCTGAAACATTTGACTTCTCTGTTGCATATAAGTTCCCGTTTGGTTTAGGTCTTAATTACTCAACTGGTGAATTTGAAAATTTTGCTGGCGTTACAACATCTGAAAACGATTGGTTCATGGCTTCTTGGGACCTCGGCAAACACTTTGTTATTTCAGCTGGATATGGTGAAGAGGACGAGCGCAGCGCTGATGGTGTACTAGAAGGTGGTGACTCGAATGAACTTCTTATTCTTAGTGCAGTTTGGAAACCGGTTAAAGGTGCTGAAATTTACTTAAACTATGGTGACTGGACAAACAACGTTGTAACTGCCGACAACGATGATGATAATGTTTGGGCATTAGGTGGCCGCGTCAAATTCTAAGTTTTTTAAAACTTATAGCGCAAAAAAAGCCTAAACTTCTTGTTTAGGCTTTTTTTTGTCTAATAGCTTCAAATTAAACCTTAAACAAATTATTCAATAATCAATTTTTTAATAAAATCTATTATTACTGCGCATATTTAGTTATTATTCAGAACTCTGATTTATATTGCTTCTAAAAATTATTATGAATATGCTTCGAGTTTTAATTACAATACTCATTTTTATTAGTTTATCTGCTTGTAGGGCCACTGGTGAAGCCGAAGATCAATTTGATAGAGAAGATAAAGACGATCCTTCTTTAGACCTCGGCAATATAGGCATTTTTAAATCAAGAACTAGAAAAGAAAATGAAGAATTACGTGCTCGCCTCGAACGTCTTGAAAATGCACAAAGAACAGGTAATGCGCCTGTTTATCAACCAACTAATACTACAAATATAAGAAATAAAGGTGATCTCACTGTTCCTCCAAGTGTTGGTGGTGGACCGGTTGTTAATGCACCGGTTGTTAATCAACAACCAAGCATTGCGATTAGTTCTCAAGACACCGCAAATTTCGAAGAATGGAAACGTGCTAGAGCAAGTAGCTCAAATGATTATCAAGAGTTCAAGGAATATCAAGAATGGCTTGAATTTAAAAAACTTCAAAAACAATAGTAGCTTAAGGTTTTCTCTAATGACTTTAATTCGAGGATTTTTATTTATAATTTTATTTTCAACGCTTAGCGCTTGTTCAACAAACTTTCTTGGCCTTTCTAAAAACAATGATTCTAATCAAAAGCAAGCAAAACAAGAAAGCACTACTGAAAAGAAAGCCCCCTCTGCAAATAAAACCGCTACAGCTGCAAACGATACTAAAAAAGATGCTGAAGAAAAAAAGAAAAAACCTAGATCATTCTTTGGAAGAATAGCCAATTCAGATTTTTTCAGCATTGATCCAAAGAGGAATGAAAAAAAAGCTAACAAGGATGGTGAAAACCCGCGTAAGTCATACTTTGGAAGACTATTCAATACAGAATTTTTCAGAATCACTAGAAGCACTGACATTGAAAGACTAGCGGGTAGAGCTGATGACAATACAATTGGAATTGATATTGAAAAAGATGCTGCAAGGTATGGGTCAGAATCGAGAGAACCGAGAGAACAAATAGACTGGAGCACTGCCGTATCTTACCGCCAGTGGAGAGATGCTAGAAATCCTGTTGAAACAACTAGCGTTAGCAATCCTGAGTATCAAGAATATTTGCAATGGTTAGAGTTTCAAAAACTTAAAAGCCAAAGATAAATAATTTACTTGCCAATACAAAAACTTGAGAAAATTTCTCCTAAAAGATCATCAGCATTAAATTCTCCAGTAATTAAATTTAATGCATTTTGAGCAACCAACAGCTCAAAGGCCACAAGCTCTCCCTCTTGTTTTCCCAATAAACATTTTTTCGCCTGTTCAACAGCTTCTCTAGCTGCTCGAATAGCTTCTATGTGTCTTTCTCGGGCAGAATAAACATTACTGTCTTCTGTGCGATATCCTGCAAGTGATTTCACATAATCCTTTAGCTCATCAATTCCAGACTTATTTTGAGCCGATATAACTATTGATGGTAAAGGGAAATCACTGTCTACTATAAATGAAGGGTGGATATCTTGTTTTGTGAATACCACAGTTATGTTGTTATCCAGCTTATTAATTCCTTCAGCAAGCAATATATCGAAATCACTGGGGTTTTGTACATCAACTAACACTAAAACATGATCAGCTTCTTGAATGGCTTTTTTAGCTTTTTCTATTCCTTTTTGTTCAACAATGTCTTCGCTATGTCTAATACCTGCCGTATCGGTAATATGGATTGGCAAACCATCAAAATCCAAAGTGATATTGATACTATCTCTAGTTGTCCCCGCGATGTCAGTAACAATTGCTGTCTCATAGCCTGATAAAGCATTTAGTAATGTTGATTTACCCGCATTAGGCTTTCCCGCTAAGGCGATTTTATAACCATCTTGCAAAAGCTGCCCCGAACCAGCTGACTTTTCAACTGCTTTAATTTGGTCGATAGCTTTGTTTATTTTTCCTAACACTACGCCATCGCTTAAAAAATCTATTTCTTCTTCGGGAAAATCAATAGCAGACTCTACGTATAAACGTATGTTTATTAAATCCTCAAGTAATATATTGATAGTCCCAGAAAACTCTCCTTGTAAGGAGCGTGTGGCTGCTTTTGCTGCGGCTTCTGAAGAGCTTTCAATTAAGTCTGCAATGGCTTCAGCTTGAGCTAAATCTAGCTTTTCATTTAAAAATGCACGCTCCGAAAATTCTCCTGGCCTTGCTTGGCGTGCGCCAAGCTCAATCACTCTAGCGA
This sequence comes from uncultured Gammaproteobacteria bacterium, assembly GCA_964633815.1. Classification (GTDB taxonomy): domain Bacteria; phylum Pseudomonadota; class Gammaproteobacteria; order Arenicellales; family Arenicellaceae; genus CALKZN01. Next base: position 12,423 of record CAZWHW010000021.1, on the reverse strand, counting down.
GTAACATTTGCAAAACCACTGGTCCGCCATGAGCTTGAAGCTCAGCAACATGCTCTCCTGTGAAACTGTTGGGTGCCTCAAAACAAATCACTAAGCCTGAATCAATAATATCCTTTTTAAAGGAATAAAATTTAGCATAAGTAGCATAACGGTTTTTAAATGGCGAGTGATTGCTAATTGCTTCAACAATCTGAAAACTATCTGGTCCTGACAAACGAATGATGCCAACACCGCCTTTCCCAGGCGGTGTTGCCACTGCTGCAATTGTCTCGATTATTGAACTATTTTGTTCACTAGACAAAACTAACCTATGTTTGCTTTTTAATTATCGTTTTATTAATCGTCCATTGCTGGGCAATTGATAAGACATTGTTCACCACCCAATATAAAACCAAACCAGAAGGAAAAGTCACAAACAAAAAGGTCATTGCAATTGGCATGATCATCATGATTTTTTGTTGCATTGGCTCCATTGGAGTTGGATTTAATCTAAATTGTAATAACATGGATGCACCCATCAAGATTGGCAAAATATAGTATGGGTCTTTAGATGATAAATCTTGAATCCATAAAGCAAATGGTGCGTGGCGTAACTCAACACTTTCTAATAAAACATAATACAAAGCGATAAAAACTGGAATCTGTACCAATATGGGTAAACAACCGCCAGCAGGGTTAACTTTTTCTTCCTTATAAAGTTTCATCATTTGTTGTTGTAAAGCTGCTCTATCATCTCCATAGCGCTCTTTTAAAGTTTCCATGCGAGGCTGTAATTTTTTCATACGTGCCATGCTTTTATAACTAGCTGCTGACAATGGGAAAAAAGCTAGCTTGATTAATATAGTTAAAATAATAATTGACCAGCCCCAGTTTTGAACTAAATTATTAATGGTTTTTAAAAGCCAAAAAAGCGGATCAGCGATGATAGTTAACCAACCATAATCAACCGTTAAAGCTAAACCTTCAACACCATTAGCTTGAACTTCTTTTAAGCGCTTTTGCTCTTTGGGCCCAACAAACATGCTTGCACTAACCGCTCCTTGTTGTCCTGGTGCAACTGTGAGCGGTGTTAGAGACTTAAAGCCCATAATATATTCAGGTTGGATTGGCTTATTCTTATAACTACTATAAAAATTATAGCTTTCAGCTGTTTCTTGAGGCATCCAAACTCCCACAAAATAATGCTGTAGCATACCAACCCATCCAGAGGGTGTATTAATATCCAATGGCCCATCAGATATATCGTCAAAAGACTCTTTTTTATATTTATCTTCAGGCGTGTATTGAATGCCGCCTAAATAACTCGGTAATTGTAAAATTGAACCTTGTTTACCATTTATCGGTTGAGTACGTTTAAATTGTCCATACATAAAGCCTTGCCATGATTTAGCCTGAGAATTTTCTACCACGAACTCTACATCTACTACATAGCTATCTTTTTTAAATATAAAAGTTTTTGTGTATTTTATGCCTTCAGGTGAAACCCAAAATAAAGGAACTTTTATCTCATTTTTACCATCTGTTAAAGAATAGCTTGTTTGTTGAATATTATATTTAGAAGTATGATTTGGAAATCCTCCTTGCGTTCCTATCAAACCTGATTGCGATACAAATACTTCTGTTGGCGAATTTTTAAGCAGCTCAAAACCTATTTCAGGTGTTTTAGCGTCTACGGATTCTTCTTTAAGCACCAAGCTTTCAATAGAACCTCCCTGAGGATTAATTTTTGCTGTGAACAAATCAGTTTCAATAACCACAAAATCTTTTGTGTTTAGTTGCTGCTCAACTTGTTGATTGACGTCAATATTGCCAATATTTGGCAAGCTCGATTCTGCGTTAGGAACAAAATTATCTGAATTTGGATTAGCTTCTACAGCCTGATTTAAATTAGTTTGAGTAGTTTGTGGATTTAATTTCTGTTCTTGAAAGGTATTCCAATTTGTCCACAAAATAAAACCCATCGCAAAAATTCCAGCGATCAGTATTTGTTGTTTGATATCCATAATGAACGACTCTTTTATCAGTTTCGAGGATTAAAATTTAAAGAAAATATTTATTTTCGAGAAACAGGTGGCACAGGATCATTACCCGACCCACCCCATGGGTGACACTTTACAATGCGCATCATACTGAGATAGCTACCTTTTACAATACCGTGTTTAATTATTGCTTGTTTTGCATATTCGGAACAGCTTGGATTAAATCGGCAAGCTCGTCCAAACCATGGGCTCAATATAAGTTGATACATAGAAATAAACCATAAAATGGCTTTAATTAGCATTTTTTTTGCACTTTCCGCCATAAGTCATCGAGTGAGTGTTGTATTTCTTGGTTGGTTTTAATTTTTACATTTGGTTTAGCTGTAATAATTAAGTCAAAATCAACATTTATTTGTTTTTTTCTTCTAAACCATTCTCTAATTTGACGTTTGATCCTATTTCGATCAATTGCACGTTTTGAAACTTTTCTTGAGACTGTAATTCCTAACCTAGACGTATGATTATTTTGACTTTTAAAATTCGCAACTAACTCGCGATTTGCTACCCACTGGCCATGTTTGTATATATTTTGAAACTCACCTGGCTTCAATAATCGATTACTTTTCGAAAATGTGTGATTGTTGCTCAAAAGTAAAGGCTTAGAACCTATCCATGGTTTTACGCATTACAAAATTTTTGGACACCGGCAAAATTCAATGTCCTAATTTATTAATATTTAGGCATATCTTGAGATACACCTAAAAAATTAAACCGCTAACTTAGCGCGGCCTTTAGCACGACGAGCATTTAAAATGGCACGGCCACTTTTAGTTGCCATTCTAGAACGAAAACCGTGCGTTCTTTTGCGCTTAAGAGTACTAGGTTGGAAAGTACGTTTCATTTTTTCACCAATAAATTCTTTCGATCAAATTAACTTGAAAAAGAGACTTTTTCAAGGGTTTGCAAAGGTACTTTTTTTGCCTTTGTTAGTCAATCTAAAAATATAAAAAAACGTATAAATACAACCGTTTTTAACAATTTCTAGCTATTATTGGACAAAGAACAGAGTTATATTAACCAACCACCTAAAAATAATATAAAACTAGAGTTTTTGCGCATTTTATCATTTTTCAAATAGAGTAATAGAGTGAATAAGCACGAAGGAATTAACCAACAACTATGGAACAATTGCTTAGAACGAATTCAAGCTGATGTTACAGAAAGTGATTTTAATACTTGGATTAGACCATTAGAAGCCGAACTCGAAGGTTCAGTACTGACAATTTTCTCGCCAAACCAATTTGTAGCAGACTGGTTAAAAGCTAATCTCGCACAACAACTTCTAGATTCTGTTCAACATTTTTTAGGCGTAAACTATAAAATTAATATAGTGATAGGTGATAATGGTTTTAAAGAACCAGCGTCTGTTTCTTCAGAAATTGAGGCTATTGAATATGATAATGCTTCAACCTCCGAAAAAAACAAACTAAATTTAAATTTCACTTTTGATTCTCATATAGAAGGTAAATCAAATCAAATTGCACGTGCTGCCACTAACCAAGTTGGTGAGAATCCAGGTAAGGCATATAATCCATTATTCATTTATGGTGGAGTAGGTTTAGGCAAAACCCATTTAATGCATGCCGCTGGTAATTTAATTTGCTCAAATAAGCCAAAAGCCCGTGTTGCCTATATTCATTCGGAACGTTTTGTTTCTGACATGGTGAAAGCTATCCAATCAAATAAAATGGATAAGTTTAAATCTTATTATCGATCTTTAGATGCTCTATTAATAGATGATATTCAATTTTTTGCAGGCAAAGACCAATCACAAGAGGAGTTTTTTCACACGTTTAATAATTTATTAGAAAGCGGCAGTCAAATTATTATCACTAGCGATAAATTTCCCAAAGAAATCAACAACTTACAAGAAAGAATTATTTCTAGATTTGAAAGTGGTTTATTAGTGCGAATTGATCCGCCTGAACTTGAAACCAGAGTTGCTATCTTGCAGCAAAAAGCTGCTTCTAAAAATGTATCCTTAAATGATGATGTCGCTTTTCTAGTTGCTAAAAAAATCAGAGCAAATGTTCGTGAATTAGAAGGTGCTTTGCACCGTTTAATAGCTTCTTCAAATTTCACCAAGCGTGATATTGATATTGATTTAGCCAAAGAAACTTTACAAGATTTGACTCAATTTCAAAATAGACAGGTCACTATTGATAATATTCAAAAAACTGTCGCCCATTATTATCAAATGCGTGTAGTTGACTTAAACTCTAAAAAAAGAAGCCGTCAAATTGCAAGGCCTAGACAAATAGCCATGGCCTTAGCAAAAGAATTAACTGAGCTTAGTCTGCCTGATATTGGGGATGCTTTTGGTGGACGTGATCATACAACGGTTTTATATGCGTGTCGTAAAGTTGAAGAGTTACTACAAAATGACGAGAGAATGCGTGAAGATTATGACAAACTTCAAAAAACATTAACTGTGTGAATAAAATTATAGAAATATACTGAATAAGTTGTGAATAACATGGTATAAATTTTTATACACAATTTATTCAATCATTTAATAATTTTATCCACAGGGTTTCTTTCTTTTTTTTTAATTTAAGTTATTGAAAAGCATAATTATTATAAGGTTAATCTATTTTTACACCGTGCTAATAAAAACAACTATAAATACAAAATGAATATTCAAATAAATAAAGAAATAATATTACCTGCATTAACACATGTCAGCGGAATAGTTGAAAAAAGACAAACATTACCAATATTAGGTAATGTTTATATTGAAGCTCATGATAATCAACTAACTCTAGTTGGTTCTGACTTAGAAACAGAAATTACTACTACAATAAATAATGTAATTTCTGTAAATGGTAAAACAACAGTTTCTGCAAGAAAATTATTTGATATTTGTCGTTCACTTAAAAATGATGCAATGATATCTATTGCAGTTGAAAATAATAAAATGATTTTAACTTCAGAGCGAAGTCGTTTTAATTTGCAAACCCTACCAGCAACTGAATATCCTCTATTAGAAACATCAGAAAATGATTTTAATTTTTCAATTAAACAATCTGATTTTGCTTCTTTATTAGAATCAACTGCTTATTCAATGGCACAACAAGATGTTAGATATTTTCTAAATGGTTTGTTAGTAGAAGTGGGTCATGGTTCAATTAATGTTGTTTCAACTGATGGCCATCGTTTAGCAAAAAATAAAATTTCTCATCCAGATCTATCAAATGAAGTTAAACAATCAATAGTTCCTAGGAAAGCTATTCAAGAAATATCTAAATTTTTAAATATTGATAGTAATGAATTAATTCAAATTGGTATTAATAATTCTCATATTTCGATTAAATCTGCTGGTTATCAATTTATTTCAAAATTAATTGATGGACGATATCCTGAATATCAAAAAGTTATTCCAAATAATTTAGATAAGAAAATTATTATCAATAAAGTGTTGTTTAGTGAAATGTTGTCAAGAACTTCAATTCTTAGTAATGAGAAATTTAGAGGTATTTCAATTAAATTTGCTCCTAACTCTTTAATAGTGACTTCCCGAAATCCTGATCATGAAGAAGCTAATGATGAAATGTCAATTGACTATCAAGGAGAAGAAGTAGAAATAGGTTTTAATGTAAATTACCTATTAGATGCTGTTAGAAGCTGTAATTCTGAAGATATTATTTTTGAATTTAAAGATTCTTCTTCAAGTGGAATAATAAAAGAATCTGAAATATCGAATAAAATAGCATTAATAATGCCAATGAGAATATAAAGTGTTTCACGTGAAACACTTTATAAGTTTGAATTTATTTTAAACCCATGTTCCACGTGAAACATGGGTTTTTTAGTGATGCGAACAATTTAAAAAACAACAGTCAATAGCCTATTTTTGATAGAATATAGACATTAGAAATATAAACAAAACGACGGAAAAAATATGAGCTACGATTCTAGTAGTATTAAAGTTCTAAAAGGTCTCGATGCAGTAAGGAAAAGGCCTGGAATGTATATTGGTGACACTGATGATGGCACTGGTTTGCACCATATGGTTTTTGAAGTAGTTGATAACTCTATTGATGAAGCTCTTGCTGGACACTGTTCAGAAATTAATGTCATTATAAATGCCAATAACTCTGTTACTGTTTCTGATAATGGCCGTGGCATACCAGTTGGAATTTTGGAAGAAGAAGGGAAATCAGCGGCCGAAATCATTATGACAGTTCTGCATGCTGGTGGTAAATTTGATTCTAATTCTTATAAAGTTTCCGGTGGTTTACATGGGGTTGGTATTTCAGTTGTTAATGCTTTATCAGATGAAGTGATATTGGAGATTAATAGAGAAGGAAAATCTTATATACAAAAATATCATTTGGGTGTTCCTCAAAAAGATTTAGAAGAAGTTGGAATAACAAAACTAAGTGGCACTAAAGTGACATTTAAACCAAGCCCAGAAATTTTCACTATTACTGAGTACAGTTATGATATTTTAGCTAAACGATTAAGGGAGTTATCTTTTTTAAATTCGGGTGTTCGAATTGTTTTAGAAGACCAAAGAGAAGATAAGAAAAAGGATGTTTTTAAATATGAAGGTGGCATCGCTGCTTTTGTCACACATTTAAATCGTAATAAAACTCCGCTTCATGAAATTGTAATTCGGGTTGTGGGAGAAAAAGATGAAGTAGGCGTTGAATTAGCTTTGCAATGGAGTGATTCATATAAAGAAAATATTTTTTGTTACACTAATAATATTCCACAACGAGATGGTGGGGCTCACCTTGCTGGATTTCGTGGTGCTTTAACAAGAACGCTTAATAATTATATTGAAAGTTCTGGAATAGCAAAGAAAGAAAAAGTTACAGTTTCTGGAGAAGATGTCCGTGAAGGATTGACAGCAGTTGTTTCAGCAAAAGTGCCTGATCCTAAATTTTCTTCTCAAACTAAAGATAAGTTAGTTTCTTCAGAAGTCCGAAGTGTTGTTGAATCAATTGCAAATGAAAAACTAGCTGAATTTTTGATGGAAAATCCAGTTGAAGCCAAAAGAATTTGTGAAAAAATTGTAGAAGCCTCTAGAGCACGAGATGCTGCTCGCAAAGCGCGAGAAATGACTAGAAGAAAAAGCGCACTAGATTTAGGCGGTTTGCCTGGAAAATTAGCTGATTGTCAGGAAAAAGATCCGGCTCTCTCTGAAGTTTATTTAGTAGAGGGTGATTCTGCTGGAGGATCAGCTAAACAAGCAAGAGACCGTAAATTTCAAGCGATTTTGCCATTGAAAGGTAAAATATTAAATGTTGAAAAAGCGCGTTTTGATAAAATGTTAACTTCTGAAGAAGTGACGACGTTAATCACAGCATTAGGCACGGGCATTGGTTCAGAAGAATTTGATATAGAAAAACTTCGTTATCATCGAATAATTATCATGACCGACGCTGACGTAGATGGTTCTCATATTCGCACCTTGTTATTAACTTTTTTCTATCGTCAAATGCAAGAATTAATTGATAATGGTTATGTTTATATTGCTCAACCGCCGTTGTATAAAATATCGCAAGGAAAAAAAGATACTTATGTTAAAGATGACGCTGATTTACAAGATTTTCTGTTAAATCAAGCAGTTAAAGATGTCGTTTTGTTAGATTCTGCAGGTGAAAGTATTCGTGATAAAGAATTGATTGATTTGTGCCAACAATATTTAGGTTCAATGGCGATGGTAAGTCGTCTGGCCAATCATTACGATAAGAATATATTAGATGCCCTAAATAGCGTTTTAAACGTTGATGATGAGTTATCCGAATCTTTGGTTGAAAAATTAAATAAAGAGCTCGAGAGCGATAGTTATGAGATGCCACGGTATCAATTAAGACTGGTAAAAAATGGTACAACGAGCTTAAGTTATGAAAAAACCCAAAATGGCCTGACATCGGAAGGAAAAATTCATGCTGATTTTTGGTTATCGCCAGAATTTAAAGCTATAAAACAAATCTCCGGAAAACTTAAATCATTAATAAATTCTGAGAACCAGATTGTATTGCTTAAAAATGAGCAAGAACAACAGTTTGATGATTTTGAAGAAACTTTAAACTTTTTGATGTCAAAAGCTAAAAAAGGCATTAATTTACAACGCTATAAAGGTTTGGGAGAAATGAATCCTGAACAATTGTGGGAAACCACTATGGACCCTACGGTACGTAGATTATTGAAAGTAGTTATTGAAGACAATGTTTCTTCTGATGATACGTTCACTATCTTGATGGGGGATCAAGTAGAACCTCGGCGAGAGTTTATTGAAGATAATGCTTTCAGTGTTAGTAATTTAGATGTGTAAAAAAGCAAAAGATACATTAACAATAAAAAGCTGTCTTAAAGACAGCTTTTTATTGTTAATGTATCTTTCTAGGCACACTTAATACAAACAAAGGAATCGAAACTTTAATTTTAGAATTATCGGCTAATTTAAAGTAATAAAACCCTTCCATAGTGCCAACATCAGTTTGAAGCATAGCCCCACTTGAATACTGAAAGCCTTGATTAGGTTCTAAGATAGGCTGTTCACCGACTACTCCATCTCCAATAACTTCTTCTATTCTGTAATTTGAATCTTTAATTAACCAATGACGGGAAAGTAATTGAACGGTTTCATCACTACTATTGATAATAGTCATTGTATAAGAGAAAACAAAATGATTTTTCTCTGGCTTAGATTGCTCTTTAATATAGGCGCTTTCAGCTTTGATTAAAATATTATCAGTAGTAAACATTGTAAAATAGTAGCTTTAATCGATAGATTTTTGTTGAATAAAACAATCTTGATCGATGTTATATAGGGTTAATTCATTTCCCCAAACACAACCAGTATCAATACAAATAATATTGTTGCGATGATACAAGCCTAAGCTAGACCAATGACCGAAAATTATTCGTGTAGAAGGATCTACTTTTTGTTGTAAACAATACCATGGAATAAGTTCAGGGTTGTGTTTATCGCTAGGAAAACTTTTGTTAGAAAAGTCTAAGCGACCATTTTTATAACAAAATCTCATTCGAGTAAAAGCATTAATAATAAACCGCAAATATTCATCTTCGGAAGTGCATTTAGAAAAAATATTTGGTTTATTATCATATATTTTTTCTAGTAAAATCAAAACCTTATCAGATTTTAATTGGTTTGAAAAAAGAATTGAAAAATTAAGCGCTTCTTCAATAGACCAATGAGGATAAATACCAGCATGAGCAATAATAAAGTTTTTCTTTTCGTTGTGAATCATTAATGGTTGTTGGCATAACCAATTAACCCAAAAAGAAGCTGAGCTAGAGTTTAATATTTCTTGCGCAGTATCCTGTTTCTTTAAACTGCGTATTTTATAGTAACAACTGATTAAATGTATATCATGGTTGCCTAAAACTGTACTTACACTATTACCTAGAGAAAATAAAAATTCTAGAGTGCCGAGCGACTTAGGGCCCCGGTTTATTAAGTCACCAACACAGTATAAATGATCAAGTTGTGGATCAAAGTTGACCTTATCTAACAGTGCTATTAATGAATCACAACAACCTTGAATGTCTCCAACAACATAATCTGTCATGCAAATACCTTAAAAATGAACAGATTAAAAATCTTCTTCTTGTTCAGGAGGATTACCATCAAAAATGTTATTAATACGGGTTTGTTCGTAACCGTTTCTTAAAAAATTATATATATTGAGTTGACGTTCTAAAACTGAATCTAAGGGCAATAAATCAGCTCGGGCTTCTACAACAGAAATCACAGTAACACCTACTTGATCTTCGGAATTGCTCAATAAATTTTGAGGGCTAAGCGTCAGAAAATCACCAATTCTACCTATAGTATCGCGTACAGTAGAAGGGCCCAAAATAGGCAAGTAAATATAGGCGCCAGGTTTAAATCCCCAATAACCTAAAGTTTGACCAAAATCTTCAGGATAAGAAGGTACTCCACTGCGACTCATAATATCAAAAAGGCCGCCAAGACCTAAGGTACTATTAACCGTGAAACGTGCCAATGAAGTAAAGCTTCGTTTGAGTTTCCATTGCAAAAGATTATTAATAAAATTACTCGGTTCACTTAAATTTGAAACAAAAGATGAAGCACGATCTCTAAAAAATGGAGGAGTTATATAAGCATATCCGGTAGCAACAGGGCGGACAATTGCTAAATCTAAGATCACATTGAATGTAAATAAAGATCGATTTACGGGTTCTAAGGGATCAGAAATTTTATGGTCATTATAAGTCTGGTTGGCTAATTTTCCAGCGCAACCATAAAGCAAAGTCATCAGAAAAATGATCAAAAGAGGCTTAAATTTATTCATCATTTATATTTCGGTTAAAGAGTTTTTTAACTGCTTGCTTAGGAGAAGCCTTGTTATAAATAACATTATAAACTTCTCTACAAATAGGCATTTCTACTTGATACATTTCAGAAATTTGAATAACTTCTTTGCAAGTTACTAAACCTTCAACTTCTTGTCCAATTTCTGACAAAATGTTATCTATTTTTTTTCCTTTGCCAATACCTAAACCAAACCGTCTATTTCTTGATTTATCATCAGTACAAGTGAGTACCAAATCACCTAAACCGGATAAACCTTGAAAAGTAGTACTTTTAGCAGAAAACTTTTCACCTAAACGGCATATTTCTTTTAAGCCTCGAGTAATGAGGGCAGAACGAGCATTTGCACCAAAACCAAGACCGTCACTAATTCCACAGGCTATTGCCAAAACATTTTTAACAGCGCCACCAATTTGTACGCCTGCTAGATCAGAATTAGCATAAACCCTGACGTAATCATTATGAAATAGTTTGGCGATTTCTTGCGCAACAGAATTGCTATTTGCTCCAGCGGTTAAGGCTGTAGGCAATTTATGCATAACTTCAAGAGCAAAGCTAGGCCCAGTTATTATTCCTTTACTATGAGGGGTAGAAATCTTTTGCCCAATTAGAGAGCTAAGTAATTGTTTATTTTTAGAATCAAATCCTTTAGTCCCCCACATAAGCAGAGTGTCTTCCTGTAGTTTTGAATCAACTAAAGCATTTAATATTTCTTCAAATGCTCTACTTGGGACAACAATTAAAAATTTTTTATGTGTTGAGCAAAGAGTTGTGAGTGATTCCTCGAACAGCAAATTATTAGGTAATGTTATTCCAGGTAAAAACCGCACATTCTCTCGAGCCTTTTTTATAGCGTTAAGGTGCTGTTTGGAATGCGACCATAAACTCACGGTATGACCATTATCGGCTAATAAGCAAGCAAGGGCGGTGCCCCAAGAACCCGCCCCAAGTACAGCAATTTGTTGTTGTTTGTTATGCAAGACTAAAGCACATTTTCTTATAATGTGCTCAGCACTTAGTGCGCTGCTTTTTTATTCTTTTGCTGATACAAAGCTTCAAAATTAATAGGAGAAAGTAATAATTGTGGAAAACCAGATTTAGTTACTAAGTCCGAAATAGCTTCGCGTGCAAATGGGAGCAAGACATTAGGGCAAGCAATGTTTAATGCTAAATCAAGCTCTTCTTCTGGAACACCAGAAACAACAAACACACCAGCCTGATGTACTTCACATAAGAAAACGGTTTGGTCGTCTTGTTTGGCTTCCGCAGAAATTTTTAAAACAACTTCAAAATAAGTTTTCTCTTCTAGTTCACGCTGTTCAATATTTAAATCAATATTGATATCGGGTGAAGAATCTAGTTGAAGAAAAACTTCAGGAGATTGGGGCGATTCTAACGAGGCATCTTTAAGATACAGTTTACGAATTTCAAATTTAACTTCAGCAGCCATGATAATTTTTTTAATTTAGTAATGGTTGAATTAACGACTAATTTTTCGTTAACGGGAAATTTTCTTTTTGCCAAGCAGTAATGCCACCATCAAGGATGAGAACATTAGTAAAACCGGCTTTTTTAATTTTTTTGGCAACTCCACCAGCATGCATTCCATTTTGGTCCACCACTAAAACAGTTTGATCGTTTTTTACGTTAAATATTTTTTCTTCAGCAGAAAATTTATTAGCAGGTATGTTAATGGCGCCTAAAATATGTCCGATTTCAAAAGACTTTTTAGGGCTTACATCGAGGATAAATAATTCCTGTTCCTTTTGTAAAAAAGGAATTTTCGAGGGGAAAACTTTTTTTGTGCCACCCAGAGAGTTTTTCTGAATATCAAAAGCTAACATTAAGACTAATGTTAAAAGCAGACCAAAATATAATAGATTTTCTTGGAAAAACTCTATGAACATAACAAAAACTCTAGATGGTTGAATTTAATTAAATACTGTTTAAATGATCCTTATTACAAAAAGCCTTTCTAATTGAACTGATTAATATAGCTAAATCTTCATCAACTAGACTGTAGAACACTTTGTTGGCTTCTTTATCACACCTTAGTAGGCCTTTTTCTTT
>CAZWHW010000020.1:2821-32382 GCA_964633815.1 uncultured Gammaproteobacteria bacterium | reverse complement strand
AGTTTGATTTGTATTAATCTAAGTCAACTAGTTGACCATCGATTATGGTTTGCAAACAGCGTCCGGTGAGGGTTTGATTCAAGTAAGGAGAGTTTTTTCCTTTACTGTTTACAGTGCTTTTACTTAGCTGCCAAGTTTCATTTGGTTCAACAATAATACAATCTGCTGGGTTGTCTATGGCAATGTTGCCTGCAGTTAGTCCAGCAATTTTTGCAGGCTGATTGCTTATTGCTGCTATAGATTCAAGCAAGTCAATGCCATGTTTTTTGCTGATTTTTAACATGCCCGGAAGCAAAATGTCTAAGCTGGAAATGCCTGGTTCAGTCTCACTAAATGGTGCTAATTTAGCATCATCATCATGTGGTTGATGGTCCGTGCAAATAGCTTGAATAACGCCATTTTTCACTCCTTCAATTAATGCTAATTGATCATCAGCAGTTCGTAATGGTGGTTGAATATAGAAGTTACTATCAAAGTCGCGCATATCATTTTCGTTCATCAATAAATGATGAATATCGACATCGGCAGTAATATTCAAGCCATTTTTCTGTGCTTGAGCGATCATTTCTACGGATCTAGCACAAGAAATCCCCATAATATGTGCAGTTACCCCTGTTGTTTCGATGAGCGCAATATCTCTCGCTAGTCCGACGATCTCTGCGGCACTTGGTACTGCAGGCAAGCCTAAACGAGTGCTTGTGAGTCCCTCATGGACACAGCCATTGCCGAGTAATTCATGATCTTGCGGGTATAAATGAACGGTTATACCAAAGCTGGCTGCATATTGCATCGCGCGGCGTTGCATAAGCACACTGTTGATGCTGTTTTTAGCGTTACTAACGCCGACACAGCCAGCACGTGTCATTGTCCAGATATCGCCTAGCATTTTGCCATCAAGATGTTGGCTTAAGGCGGCAACAGGGTAAATTTTGGCCGCATTCGCAAGTCGAGATTTCTCAAAAATGGTGTTAGCGACAGAAGGTTTATCAATAATAGGGTCTGTGTCGGGTGGGATACAAACTGATGTTATTCCCGCTTTAGCTGCAGCGTAGGCTTCTGAAGCAATAGTAGCTTTATGCTCTTCGCCAGGTTCACGAAAACGTGCTCGTAAATCGACTAAGCCAGGTAATACAAGTTTATCTTGCGCATCAATTACTTTTGCATCAGTAAATTTTTTTTTCAGCTCGTTCAGTTCATTTAGGTTTTTCTCGATATGTAAGAATTTTCCATTACTGATAACGATATGGGCGTGGCATTTAGTTTTGCTGTCTGGGTCAAGCAGCATACCGTTACTAATGATCAAAGTGAGATCATTGTTCATGCAGCAGCCTCCGCGCGATGAGTTTGTGTGATTTGCATGATTGCCATGCGCACAGCAATGCCATTTGTTACCTGTGGCAAAATGAGTGAGCGTTGACTGTCAGCGATATCTGAAGAAATTTCTAAGCCTCGATTAATAGGGCCAGGATGTAAAACCAAAGCGTCGTCTTTAGCGTATTGCATTTTGGCATTATCTAAGCCAAAAGCATTAAAGTATTCTCGGTCACTTGGAAATAATTGTCCTTCCATACGTTCTCGTTGAAGTCTGAGCATCATGACTAAGTCAGTGTCTGCTAACCCTTTTTCCATGCAGTTATATGACCGCACTCCAAGAGCATCAATTTCGGTTGGTAGTAAAGTGTTCGGACCAATTACTCGAATATCTTTGGTTCCGAGTATTTTTAGTGCGTCAATTTGTGAACGAGCCACACGGGAATGCAAAATATCGCCAACAATTGCAACGCTCAATTCTTCGAAATTTGGTTTGTGTTCACGAATAGTAAACATATCCAACATGGCTTGAGTTGGGTGAGCATGCCTTCCATCACCTGCATTTAAGACGCTGACGTGATCTTCAACGTGTTGTGCTGCAAAATAGGCTGCACCTGCACTGCTATTGCGAATCACGAATTGATCAGCATGCATGGCTTCGAGATTATGAATAGTGTCGAGAAGCGTTTCTCCTTTTGAGGCGGAGCTGCGGGCTACATTAAGATTGATAACATCTGCTCCAAGGTGTTTAGCAGCAATTTCAAATGTTGTGCGCGTACGGGTACTTGGCTCAAAGAACAAATTGACGACAGTTTTATCTTTCAATGTGTCAGTTTTGATTAGAGTTGATTTGTCTTTTTTGGCATTGAATTGAATGTACTGCTTAGCAGTGTCCATAATTTCAATAAGATGCTGTTTAGAAAGACCATCAATGGTCAAAAAATGTTGCAATTTTCCTTGTGGGGTTAGCTGTAAATGCGCGTCACTCAAGCGTCTGAACCTCTAATAATTGCGTCAATGTTTCCGAGTTAATCTCAACTTTCATTGAGTGGCGATGATACGTGGTTTTTTGTTAAAAACCAAACACAATTTGACTTGAATAGAGAATGAAAAGCTTATTGCTTGTATAGAGGAAGCTGTTTTAATTCAAAGTTTCAAAAAAAGTTTCGATGATTAATCGAGCAGCGATCGAGTCACGTTGTTGTTGTTTTTGATGTACTTTGGTTTGGGCGGCATGCATTTCATAATTGGCTTGTTCTGTTGTCAGAGTTTCATCTACGAAACAGGAATCTAATTGGTAATGATTGGCAAGATGATTTGCTAAGCTATTAATTTTCTTATTAAAGCCTTTGCTCGCTGAAGCTGGCTTGCCAATCACGGCAAGATTGGGCTGCCATTCAGTAATAATTTTTTTTAACTCACTGTCATTTGGTAAATTATTAATTGTGTTGATTGGTTTGAGCTCTTGCGCTGTTTTTAAATAGGTTTGCCCAATGGCGAGCCCAATGCGTTTGGCGCCAAAATCAAAACCAATTACAACTTGATGGCCATTCATCTGTGGATATCTTAGTTATTGTCGTACTTCTACACTTCGAATTGTATTTGGCGTGAAGATGTAGGTTCGTGTGACGTGAATAATATTCGTGTCGCTATCAAGCATGTTATCACTGAAAGGCTTATAAGGTGATGCGATACGAATAAAACTAATGGCAGTTTTGTCTAGCAAGGCATTACCAGATGATTTTAATATTTTAACGCTATTGATGGTGCCATTCCTATTCAACGCCAAATCGGCAACTAAGCGACCAGATATCTTTTGATTGCGGATTTCAGAAGGAAAGTTCAACAAGCCAACACGATTTATTTTTTCAACTAATTCTACAAGATAAGCTGCGGACTCACTTCGGACAGTCTCAGGAGAAAGATATTCTCGCTTAGGTCTTTTTTGAAATTCGCTACGTTCTTTGTCAAATTTTGCGGTTAGGCGTTTTCGTTCCAATCGAATTTGTTGAATCGACTTGATTTTATCTTTTTTCTTTTGTTCTTTTTCTTCGTTTGGCGCTTTCTCATCAGGTAGTTTGATTTCATTGCTTCCTAATGATACGAAAAACTCTTTGGTCACTTCTTCAACGGCTTCGGTTGAACTGGTGTTGATGGCTAATTGTTCAACGGGGCTTGGATTGACGTCTTTCCAAGGTAAGGGGGTGGTTGCGTCTGTATCAGTTGTGCCGCCACCAGCGTTGTCAAATTGGGCTTCGATTGTGGCTTCATCACTTTTCACATTGTTGCTTTTGTTGATTATTACCACATCCAATGTGTTGTCGGCGATGCTAGAATTAACGATCTTTGGGATGGCAAAACCTACAGCGAGTATTAAGAAAATATGTGCGCAAGCGGAAGCAAACAAAGCACTCTGTAGGCGAGTATTTAATAAAAATCCAGTGCCAGGTTCTACTAGTAAGTTAGTCGGAACCGCATGATGAATATTGGTTTTACTCATGACTTCAGCGCTAAGTTAACTTTTTATCAATTGCATCTATTAAAGCGCCTGCAATATTCAGCTGACTTTGCTCGTTAAGTTCACGAATGCAGGTTGGGCTAGTAACATTTATTTCAGTTAGATAATCACCAATGACATCAAGCCCAGCAAAGATAATGCCACGTTTGACGAGCTCAGGTCCAACTACAGAGCAAATTTCTCGATCACGATCAGATAATGGTTTACTGACTCCCCGTCCGCCAGCAGCCAGGTTACCGCGGGTTTCACCTTGGCTTGGAATGCGGGCTAAACAAAAATCTACCGGTTCGCCATCGATCATTAAAATGCGTTTATCGCCTTGATTGATTTCAGGAACATATTTTTGACACAAGGTAAATTGCTTGCCGTAATCCGTCATGGTTTCAATAACTACACCGATATTTGGGTCTTGTTTTTGCAAGCGAAAAATCGAAGTTCCGCCCATGCCATCTAATGGCTTCACAATAATATCTTCATGTGTTTTGAGAAATTCACGTATATCCTGTTCATTGCGCGTGATCAAGCATTTAGGTGTCAACTCAGGAAACCATTGTGTGTACATCTTCTCATTGCAATCCCTGAGAGCATTGGGCTTATTGACAATTAAGCAGCCCAAATTTTCTGCTAATTCGAGAATATAGGTGGTATACACAAACTCCATATCAAAAGGTGGGTCTTTACGCATCATGATGACGTCAAGTTCGCCAAGTGCAATGTCATCTTCATGCGTAAATTCAAACCACTGTTCAGAATCCATTGCTACGTTGATGCCTTTGCTGCGAGCTTTTGGGATGCCATTGTCAACATAACAGTCTCCTTGCAAGAAGTATTCAAGCTGCCAGCCACGTTGTTGAGCTTGCCACATCATTTCCAAAGTTGAGTCTTTTTTGAAGCTGATAGACTCAATAGGGTCCATCAGAAAGCCGATACGCTTTTTTGTTGTCATTTTGTCTTAATTATCTAATGTTAAATTACGTCTGCTTTTTCGCGCGCAGCGGCTAAACAAGCCATTCGCGCAACCACACCATAAGTATAAAATCGATTGGGTGGACAATCATCCTCTTCGGAAGATTTGCTGCGAACACAATCGTCGGCAAAAGGAAGTGGTTCAAAATGAGCCCCAGGTGCATTCAGGTTGTCATCATTGCCTTTATTGGTATGCACACGATAAAACCCACCTACGACAAAATTATTAATCATGTATACCACTGGCTCAGCAGTTGAATTGTCTTTGCCCCAGGTTTCATAGGTGCGTACACCTTCTTGCACTAATACATTAGCGACATGATGACCATCTTTGCCTTTGGCCATTTTGTTGCGTTGTTTGCGATTTAAGTCTTTCACTTCATCAGGGTTTTTCACAACCATGATATTCATTCCATAAGTACCTGCATCTGCTTTGACAAAGACAAAAGGTTCTTCCTCAATGCCATATTCTTTATACTTTTCTTTAATGGCAATTAAAGTTTCAGCGACTTTAAGTGATAAACAGTCTTCACCTTCACGGCTTTTGAAATCAATTTCACCGCATTGCGTAAAAATAGGGTTGAGCAACCATGGATCTATATCAATGTGTTCGGCAAGTTCGGTGGCTACTTGTTGATAATGCGTGAAATGTTCTGATTTGAGTCTATTTGACCAGCCCAGTTCCGGCGGTGGAGCAATTATTTGGCTGACATCTTTTAATATTTCAGGAAAGCCACCACTCATGTCATTATTCAGGATGATCATGCAAGGTCGTTCTCCATCAACATAGATCGTGTCTTTGACTCGCTTGAGTGGATGCCTTGTTACTGTTTCACCAGAATCTAAAGCCAATTCGCTAGATTCGGACAAATCTTTTGAAATCGAGCCAATTTTGATTTCATAGCCGGCTTTTTTGAAATAATGTTCCAAGCGCAGGATGTTTTTCCAATAAAATTGATTGCGCGTGTGGTCTTCGGCAATGAGTAGTATTTTACAAGCCTTTGGCATATAACGATCAGTCACACTTTGAATCGCATGTACGCATAATGCTTCCATTTCTATGCTAATATTATTAAATCCAGCAGGGAATAGATTTGTATCTACTGGTGCAACTTTATAGCCTGAGTTGCGTAAATCAACCGAAGAGTAAAACGGTGCGGGAGATGTTAGCCATTGGTTGCGAAACCATTGTTCGATTTTATCTTCATACGTAATTAATGTGTTTTCGAGCGCTTTAAGAGGGCCTTGAAGTGCTGTGCTCAGTCTCGGGACAGTAGGGTTATTCATATAAATAGCTGCTAGAAGTTCTCTTTTTATAGTCGTGATTATAACCCTTGAAAAATTTTCAGATAGCTTAAACTAAAAAATATTGATTCTTTATTAAGAATAAGCCATCAGAGCGATGCAATGTTTAGTCTGTTTAGTTATCATACAGCTCTAGTCAATTTGTGCATTCGTTATGTTTTTAGAAAAGTTTCAGATGTTTTGTTGTATTACTAATGATTAGAGCCAAATGATCACTGCTTCACTTGCAATGATTGTGATTTAATAACTTTATAGATTGTGAAAAAAAACATGTCATCTGTTTCTCGTCAAACACTGGCCAACGCCATTCGAGTCCTATCCGCGGACGCTGTTCAACAAGCTAATTCTGGTCACCCGGGTGCGCCTATGGGTATGGCGGATATCGCTGAAGTTTTATGGAATGATTTTCTGGTTCATAACCCAGCAAATCCAGGCTGGCACAACCGTGACCGCTTTGTGCTGTCAAATGGCCATGGTTCTATGTTGATTTATTCATTGCTGCATTTGTCAGGTTATGATGTCAAAATTGATGACATTAAAAATTTTCGTCAAATGCATTCTAAAACGCCAGGTCATCCTGAATATGGCTTTACGCCTGGTGTTGAAACAACGACCGGACCTTTAGGGCAAGGTATTTCAAATGCGGTCGGCATGGCGATTGCTGAAAAAGTTTTGGCGGCTCAATTTAATCGTGAAGCTCATGACATTGTTGATCACAATACGTATGTGTTTTTGGGCGATGGTTGTTTGATGGAAGGAATTTCGCATGAGTCTTGCTCTTTGGCTGGCACACTGGGTTTAAATAAACTGATCGCTTTTTGGGATGATAATGGCATTTCAATTGATGGTGAAGTAGACGGTTGGTTTACTGACGACACACCGAAACGATTCGAATCTTATGGTTGGAATGTGGTTGTTGGTGTAAATGGACATGATCCAGCACAAATCAAGGCGGCAATTAAACAAGCCAAGCAAGGTGATAAGCCAACCCTTATTTGCTGTCGAACGGTGATTGGTAAAGGTTCGCCAAATAAGCAAGGTAAAGAAGATTGTCATGGTTCGCCATTAGGTGCTGATGAGGTTGATCTGGTTCGTCAAGAATTGGGATGGGAGCATCCAGCATTTAGCGTCCCAGCTGAGATTAAAGACGCTTGGGATGCGAAACAAACGGGTCAAGCAGCTGAAGCAGATTGGAATGAGAAATATTCTGCTTATGAACAAGCATATCCAGAGTTGGCAGCAGAATATATGCGCCGTATGAAAGGTGAGATGCATGCGGATTGGCAAGCTACAGCGGATGCTTTCATTGCGGGAATTAATAACAAAGCGGAAGATATACCCAGCCGCAAGGCGTCATTGAAATGCCTTGAAGGCTATGGCCCACAGTTACCAGAACTATTGGGCGGCTCAGCGGATTTGGCGGGCTCGAATTATACAATTTGGTCTGGATCAAAAACTGTGACTGCCAATGATGCCGATGGTAATTATTTGTTTTTTGGTGTGCGTGAATTTGGTATGTCAGCCATGTTGAATGGCATTGCTTTGCACGGAGGCTTCAAAGGCTATGGCGCAACTTTCCTAGT
This sequence comes from uncultured Gammaproteobacteria bacterium, assembly GCA_964633815.1. Lineage (GTDB taxonomy): Bacteria > Pseudomonadota > Gammaproteobacteria > Arenicellales > Arenicellaceae > CALKZN01. The sequence continues at coordinate 24,699 of CAZWHW010000020.1, read as the reverse complement.
TTTCTCTGATTATGCGCGTAATGCTATTCGCATGTCGGCATTGATGAAATTACCCGTTATTTATATTTTTACACATGATTCCATTGGCTTGGGTGAAGATGGTCCAACGCATCAGCCAGTAGAACATTCAGCAAGTTTGCGCTTGATTCCAAATCACTCTGTCTGGCGAACTGCGGATACAGTCGAATCAGCAGTGGCATGGCGTTTGGCAGCTGAAGCGACCGATCAACCTTTTAGTATGGTTTTTTCGCGTCAAACGTTGTCATTTCAGCAACGTTCAGAGCAGCAAATTGAAGATATTAAAAAAGGCGGTTATGTCTTGAAAGATTGCCAAGGAAATCCGGAGTTAATTCTTATTGCGACGGGTTCAGAAGTGGCTTTGGCGATGGACAGTGCCACGGCACTCAAAAAAGACGGAATCGCAGTTCGAGTCGTTTCTATGCCATCGGTAGACTTCTTTGCTAAGCAAGATCAAAGCTATCGAGACAGTGTTTTGCCGCCAGCTGTGACAAAACGTGTAGCTATTGAAGCGGGTGCAACTGCGGCATGGTATCAATATGTTGGTCTAGAAGGTGCTGTCGTTGGTATTGATCGTTTTGGTGAGTCCGCTCCGACGGATGAGTTGTTCGAGTATTTTGGTTTTACAGTTGATAACGTTAGAATGACTGCAAAATCATTGCTATCTCAGGTTTAAAATTAGTCAATACTGCTTATCTATGAAAATCTTGTTTTTATGAAGTGATTATTTAAATCAAGATAGAATAATGATAAGAAATAGAGGAGATAATATATGACTATTAAAATCGCAATAAATGGTTATGGGCGAATTGGCCGCAATATAGTGCGAGCAATTTTTGAATCAAGCCAACAGCAAACGTTTGATGTTGTCGCTATTAATGATTTGGGTGATACAGAGATTAATTCCCATTTGACGCAGTTTGATTCTGTGCATGGGCAGTTTTCTGGTAATGTTGAAATTGATGGAAAAGATTTGATTATCAATGGTGATCGCTTAAAAGTATTTTCTGAAAGAGATCCGGCTCAACTGCCCTGGCAAGAATTAGATGTCGATGTGGTGTTGGAATGTACAGGTGTTTTTCGTACTAAAGATAGTGCAGGAAAACATTTGCAGGCAGGTGCAAAAAAAGTATTAATTTCCGCACCTGCAAAAGATGCAGTAGATGCAACTATTGTTTATGGGGTAAATCATGGCAACTTGAAATCTTCGGATACGATTGTTTCAAATGCATCATGCACAACTAATTGCCTAGCTCCTTTGGCTAAAGCCTTGAATGATACTGTCGGTATTTCTTGTGGCATGATGACTACAGTGCATGCCTATACCAATACTCAAGTATTGATTGATAAATATCACAAGAATATGCGTCGTGCTCGATCAGCAACGCAATCGATCATACCAACCACAACTGGAGCTGCCAAAGCTGTAGGGTTGGTATTGCCAGAGCTAGATGGTAGATTGCATGGCTATGCTTTGCGTGTGCCGACTCCAAATGTGTCTTTTGTCGATTTGACATTTACCGCGAAACGCGACACTAGTATTGATGAGATTAATCAAATTATGCATACTGCTGCCGATGATAAAGTCTTAGGCTATTCAGAGATTCCTTTGGTGTCAATTGACTATAATCATAATGCCTTTAGTTCCACTTTTGATGCCACATTGACAAATGTAGATCAAGGTAACTTGGTGAAGGTTTGTGCATGGTATGACAACGAATGGGGTTTTTCTAATCGCATGCTAGATACTGCACAGGCGATGATGAATGTTTAAACGAATAATTTTGAAAGAGTTGTGTTTTTATGAGTATTGTTAAATTTTCTTCTATAGATTCTAAAGAACTTAAAAGCAAACGGGTTTTAATTCGTCAGGATTTGAACGTCCCTTTAAAAGAAGGTATTTCAGGTAAAGAAGTGAGTAGTGATAAGCGTATTCAAGCTTCATTGCCTACACTGAAGATGGCGATTGCAGCTGGCGCAAAAGTGATGGTTATGTCCCATTTAGGTCGACCAATCGAAGGCGAATATGATGAACAGTTTTCTTTGCAACCTGTCGCGACAAGATTGAGTGAATTGCTTGAGCAACCAGTCAGGCTAGAAAAAAATTGGTTGTCTGGCGTAGATTTACAAGACGGAGAAGTCGTTTTGTGTGAAAACGTTCGTTTCAATGTTGGTGAAAAGAAAAATGTGGATGTTCTTGCCAAAGAAATGGCGGAACTGTGTGATGTTTTTGTTATGGATGCATTTGGTACAGCGCATCGAGCGCAAGCTTCGACTCATGGAGTGGCAAAATATGCCCCAATAGCTTGTGCAGGGCCTTTGTTAGCTGGTGAGTTAGAAGCTTTGGGTAAAGCGTTGAATAATCCAGCCAAGCCAGTTGTTGCAATTGTAGGTGGTTCGAAAGTATCGACTAAATTGACTGTATTAGATAGTTTGTCAGGTGTTGTTGATCAATTAATTGTGGGTGGCGGAATTGCGAATACATTTGCAGCGGCTCGAGGTCACGATGTAGGAAAATCGCTGTATGAAGAAACCTTGATTGATGAAGCTAAGCGGTTAATTTTGGCAGCTGAAGCCTCGGGCAATGCCATTCCCGCCATGCAAGATGTGGTGTGTGGTAAAGAGTTTGCAGCGGACACGCCTGCTAGCAAGAAAGCAATTTCTGAGGTGACTGATGATGATATGATTTTTGATATTGGCACTGAAACTGCTGCTGATTTTGCAGCACTATTGAAAAATGCTGGCACCATTATATGGAATGGTCCGGTGGGTGTGTTTGAATTTCCAGCGTTTAGCCAAGGCACCGAAATATTGAGCAAAGCAGTTGCTGAGAGTTCAGCTTTCTCTATTGCTGGAGGCGGTGATACATTAGCTGCGATCGATCAATTTGGTTTGACCGATGATATTTCTTATATATCAACTGGTGGAGGTGCCTTCCTAGAGTTTCTTGAAGGTAAGAAACTTCCTGCAGTAGAGATACTAGAGCAGCGCGCATTAAGTTAACGAAACTAAGCGAAAAGAAAAGCAATTAAATAATAAGAGATAATAAGAGATAATAAGAGATAATAATATGACTGGATTTTCTTTAAGACGAACAAAAATTGTTGCAACCTTAGGGCCCGCAACAGATGATGATGCCGTTTTCCTACGGATGATTGAAAATGGCTTGAATGTTGTGCGTTTGAATTTTTCTCATGGCACACATGCAGAGCAAACCGAACGCTTTAATAGGGTGCGAAGTTTGGCAAAGAAAGCGAATGAAACTGTCGGAATTTTAGTGGATTTGCAAGGCCCAAAAATCCGTATCGCTAAATTCAAAGACGGCGCGATTAATTTAGCTGAAGATGATGCATTTATTCTCGATTGTGATCAGGCCGATGGGACAGGGACACAACAAAGTATTGGTGTGACCTATAAAGACTTATACAAAGAAGTAAAAGTTGGCAGTGAGTTAATGTTGGATGATGGCGCAATACAGTTACGAGTAACTGAATTGGATGGCAAGAAAATTCACTGTACAACCCTGGTTGGCGGCAAACTTTCTAATAATAAAGGCTTAAATTTGCGTGGTGGAGGTTTGTCAGCCGGCGCATTGACCGATAAAGACAGAGAAGATATTGTAGTTGCAGGTAGAGAAAAAGCGGATTTCTTGGCGATTTCTTTTGTGCGAAGTGCTGCAGATGTTGAAGAGGCTCGTGAATTATTTTTGGCTGCAGGCGGAAATGGCGCGATTGTTTCTAAAATAGAACGTGCAGAAGCACTTGATAATATCGAAGAAATTATTGAAGCATCTGATGGTGCCATGATTGCTCGTGGTGATTTAGGAGTGGAAGTTGGTGATGAAGAATTGCCAATTTTACAAAAACAGATTATCAATGTTGCACGCAATAATGATTGTTTCACCATCACAGCCACACAAATGATGCAATCAATGGTTACCAGTGCACTGCCTACTCGTGCAGAAGTGATGGATGTAGCAAATGCAATCATTGATGGGACAGATGCAGTAATGCTATCTGCTGAAACAGCGGTGGGCAATCACCCTGATGTTGTGATCGAAGCGGTCAGTCGAGTATGTGGAGGTGCTGAGCGTAAACGTCTAATGCCAAGAAAGTATCGTGATGATCGAGAATTTCAAGATGCAGAAGAAGGCATTGCTATGGGAAGCATGTATATTGCCAATAAGTCAGATGTAGTGGCAATTGTTTCATTAACAGAGTCAGGACATACAGCGCGCTTAATGTCGCGGATTAGTTCGGGAATTCCTATCTTTGCCTTGTCTCGTCATCCTGATACAGCACAACGAGTGACTTTATTGCGTGGCGTATATCCTTTGACATGGGATTTGGAGATACAAGATCGGGATACTTTGGATGAACAAATCATTAAAGCCTTACGAGGCAAAATGAAATTAGATGAGGGAGATCAAATTTTAGTAACTAGTGGTGATTTGCGTGGCGTTCCAGGCCAAACAAATACATTAAAAATTATTTCGGCAATGTAATTGCCTATTTTCTTAGATAGTTTGGAGTAATATATGAGTATTTTTGAGCAACAGTTAGAAAAAGTAAAAACACAATCAGGTTTTATTGCGGCATTAGATCAAAGTGGCGGTAGCACGCCAAAGGCATTGAAGCTATATGGTGTTGAAGAAACCGCCTATAACAATGATGACCAAATGTTTGATCAAGTGCATCAAATGCGTACTCGAATAGTCACCAGTCCTAGTTTTACAGGTGAGCGAATTTTAGGCGCAATTTTGTTTGAAAACACACTTGATCGTCAAATTGAAGGCAAAATGTCTTCTGAGTATCTCTGGCAAGATAAAAACGTTGTTCCTTTTCTAAAAGTGGATAAAGGCTTGGCTGAAGAAGAAGATGGCGTGCAAGTGATGAAGCCGATACCTGCTTTGGATGCTTTATTGGATAAAGCGGTTGATCAAAATGTATTTGGTACTAAAATGCGTTCTGTGATTAAAACAGCTAATCCGGTTGGTGTTGGTGCGGTTGTTGCACAACAATTTGAGGTTGGTAAACGCATTATGGCTAAAGGACTAGTGCCAATTATTGAACCTGAGGTTGATATCAATAGTCCTGAAAAAGCAGAAGCAGAAGCATTGCTACTTGATGAGTTATTGAAGCAGCTCAACGAGTTGGCAGAAGATCAATTGGTCATGTTGAAGCTTACTTTGCCTGAAACTGACGGTTTTTATTGTGATTGTGTTGCTCATCCAAATGTTTTGAGAGTGGTGGCCTTATCTGGTGGCTATAGTCGTGATGAAGCAAACCGCCGAACTGCATGTAATAAAGGTGTAATTGCAAGTTTCTCGCGCGCATTGACTCAAGATTTGCAAGCATCGTTCAGTGATACAGAGTTCGATGCGAAGCTAGACGATTCCATTGGTTCAATTTATTCAGCATCCATCACATAAGTTCAGGTTTTCTTAAAATGTAGAATTTTTAGATTAAAGGTTTTACATACCAGCTGCAAAAAAGAAAACGCTATGCAATGATGTATAGCGTTTTTTTTTGCAGCTGGTTTGAATGAAAAGGGAGAGTATATTTTTTAGCATCCTTTATTAGGCTTTTTATTGACGATGAAACACACTAGTAAACAACTAAGTTCACAACATCAAGTGATAGGTTTTCCGCCGCTATTAGCTGGGCAGAATGAACAAGTCACTATATTGGTGTTGGGTTCTGTTCCAAGTGTTAGATCTCTGCAATTTCAGCAATATTATGCTCACCCACAAAATGCTTTTTGGTGGATTATGGGGCAATTGTTTGGCTTTGATCATCAATTAGCATATGAGCAACGTCACAAATTGTTGAACGAAAATGGTGTCATTGTTTGGGATGTATTGGAAAGCTGTGAACGTCAAGGAAGTTTAGACAGTCGTATAAAAGCTGAATCTGAAGTTCCCAATGATATTCCAATGTTGCTAAACCATTATAATAGCATTAACAGAATCGTGTGTAATGGCGGCACGACGTTAGCGTTACTCAAACGTCATCACAGTCAACTATTTAGACAGAATTATGAAATTCTGAAGATGCCTTCAACCAGTCCTGCCAATGCTCGTTTGTCTAAACAAGAAAAATTGGAACAATGGACATCACTCAAATTGCCATATCAAGGATCTTATATTGAGCACTAAAATCCTGCCTTTTTGGCAAACTAAAACTCTTGAAGAAATGAATCGCGAAGAATGGGAATCATTATGCGATGGCTGTGGGCAATGTTGTGTCATGCAATTAGAAAATGAAGAAACGAATCAATTATTCTTTACAGATGTGTCCTGTCATTTGTTTGATTCTGAAACCTGTCGCTGCACTGCTTATAAAGAACGGCAAATGCATGTGCCAACATGCATGGTAATGACACCAGACAATGTCAATGAATGCGCAGAATATGCTCCTCCAACGTGTGCCTATAAGCTATTAGTCGAAGGGCAAGATTTATATTCGTGGCATCCATTGGTTTCAGGTGACCCTAATTCAGTTCACGAAGCAGGTATTTCCGTTAAAAATAAGGTTGTTTCTGAAAAAGATGTGGATTTGAATAAATTAGAGCAACGAATTATTGATTTTCCTTAGTTCATTTGTTTGTATAAGTGTAAAATTGATCGCATAGTTTTCATATAAATAATTAATAGTTGAGTAATAGGTTATGTGGAATAAGGTGGGGTTACATTGGTATTGGGCCGCGTTGATTACTAGCTTGAGTTTGTTGGCTATTGCTTTTTTCTTTTTTCAAAAACATTTAGGCTTGTTTCCATGTCCTCTTTGTATGCTGCAAAGAGCGTGTCTAGTGGGTGTGGCAATAGTTGCATTGCTCGGAATTATTAAAAGGCCAGGTGTTAAATTACACCGTTTTTATGCCCTACTGATTACTACTTTTTCAATGGCAGGTGTTGCGGTTGCAGGTCGGCAGGTTTGGTTGCAAGGTTTGCCCAAAGATCAAGTTCCAAATTGTGGCTTTGATCCGATTTATCGATGGGGTCAAGATGGCGATTATGGTTTGCTAGACATGTTGGCCACTACCTTGCAAGGTAGTGGAGATTGTGCAGAAATTGATTGGAGCTTGTTTGGTTTAAGCATGGCTGGATGTATGCTTATCATTTTTTCGATTATGTCATTGGTAGCTTTAAGCTTATTAAGTCGTAAACGTTCCAAAATTGTCCAATATTAAGAATCTTTGAACCTTATTATTTAGATTTTAGTTGTTTGGAATTTGACTAACGAACCAAATTCCAAAGCTGATGAATGTCAGTGCAAGAAGTTTTATCAAGATAGTATCAATAATCAATAAACACAGTACACCGGATAGCAACATAGAACCAATCGCTATGCGCTGAGCGCCAATTGGAATGGAATGATGTTGTTCCCAATTTGTGATAACACCGCCGACTAATCGGTTTTGTTTCAGGCTGGCATATAGTTTTGGAGAAGATTTGGAAAAACACCAAGCAGCTAGCAAGATGAAGCATGTAGTTGGCAATAAAGGCACAAAGGTTCCAATAATTCCTGTCGCAAGTGAAGCAATACCAGTGATTTTATATAACAATTTCATGTGTTTTAAAGCCAATGAGTTTTTATGAAAGTGTCCAAAGAAGCTTTGTATAAGTTGAGGGACAATGCTATAGCAGCTTTGGACTTTCAAGGAAGCTACAAATGGTTTAAATAGCGTAAGCTCTTTGGAACATCAGTTTTCCTCGAAAGGCTTTAAAAGTTTGAAGCCTAAATACACTATAGGTTGTATTTAGAGTTAAGGGAAATTAATCGTTTTGATTGTATTAATAAAAAAAACTGATTAATGGGGTTCTCCGTTTTTTAAACATAAGAGTTCGCCTGATTTAAGTGTGTTCCATTGTTCATTTTCAGTTAAAGGTGAAGTAGCCACTACACTGACTACGTCATTCGGAGTGGTTTCTTGACCAAAATCGACGCACATTTCCGTATCAATTAATTGCGCGGTATCAAATGGTGCGCGGCGAGTAATCCAACAAATCTTGGTGCTGCAATAAGCAAATAGGAACTGCGAGTCGCTTAACAGCATATTAAATATGCCGAGCTTTTGTAATTCATCACAATGGTTTTTAATAAAGCGCTTTAGTTTCGCAACACTGGGACGTTGAGGAAACGCATGTTTGATTTCTCCTAGCAGCCAGCAAAAAGCATATTCACTGTCGGTTGTTCCAACAGGTAGGTAATCACGTAAAGGCCTTTTTTTAATGCCTTTAAGTTGTCCATTATGCGCAAATGTAATATGTCTGCCCCAGAGTTCCCTGGTAAATGGGTGCGTATTCGCTAAACTGATCTTGCCGCGATTGGCTAATCGAATATGGCTTAAAACGATATTACTTTTGATTGGATAATTTTTGACTAACTTAGCAATAGCTGAATCGCAAGCCGCTTCTGGATCATGAAAAGTTCGGCAAGCTTTACCTTCGTAAAATGCTATGCCCCAGCCGTCACGATGCGGACCAGTATTCCCACTGCGTTCAATTAAGCCAGTGAAACTGAAAATAATATCAGTTGGGACATTGGCGCTCATGCCAAGAAGTTCACACATGATTAAAAAAAGCTGTCAATTACTTTGTTAACTGTTAAATTATCATCTAATAATAATGTATTTAGAAAAAAGGTTAAATCATGAACTATCAAGTTGTTAGATCAATATTTGCTGATACTGTTTTTTTTAGAAAGAAAAAAAGCATAACCAAGCTGTTAGTGTTAGCAGTTTCTATTAGTTTTGTGTCATTAAATTCAGCTGTATCTTATGCGCAAATGACTATGGATGGAAGCACTATGACAGATGGTGGTATGGATGCTGATGATGACACCACTACAGCAACAGATGACACTATGACTGAGGCTGATGATACTATCGCAGATGATTCAAGCACTGTAGTAGATTTGATTGAAGATACTGTTCCTGAAGAGACTCCAGATCCAGAGCCAGCGCCTGAACCTGAACCTGAACCTGAACCTGAAGGCGGTGGTGGAGGCGGTGGTGGAGCCGGTGGCGCGATTGTCGCTTTAGTGGCTGTAGGAGCTGTTGTGTTGCTTGTTACTAACAGTTCGAAAAAGAAAGAACCAAAAATTCAAAAGACTTTTCTCTCAGACCAAGTGTCGGGCATTGGCACTGAATTAATAGAAATTAGTAATCAATCAAGTTTCCTTGAACAAGCTGCGCAGCCTAGTTTTAGTTTTCAATATGGCACATATCAATCATTTACTGGATTTGATAAACCATATTCATTTCTTAATCTTCGTTATCAGAAATCATTGAGTTCAAGTTTGAACTTTAGTGCGGATGCAGGCACTCGATATTTCTCACAAAGTTCGGGTCAATTAGATGACTCACAATGGTTAAGTTTAGGTTTGTCATCTACAAACTTGCTCGCAAAACATGATCGTTTGGCGTTTACAGCACGTTATTCTACTGGCGATGTTGAAGAAAATAGTGATTCATTTTCACTGAATAGTAATGCGCTTGAAAGCTATGATGCTATTTTTTCTGATCAAAATGCTCAATTTGAGCTTGCTTATAGTTTCAGTCTTGGACAAAATCAGCGCCTGCGGTTTCTGATGCAAAAAATAAATCAAAGTACTGAAGAATATGCGGCTAAATTGGCTTGGCGATATGCTTTTTAAGTACTCCTGATTTTTTACAGATAGAGTGATTAATATTTATATAGAGTTTAGAAAGACCACATAGGTTCAAAGTGAAAATTTATAACACGCATAGTCGTCAACGTGAAGAATTCAAACCGATTGATGAAAATAATATAACGCTCTATGTTTGTGGTCCAACTGTCTATAGTTATGCCCACATTGGCAATGCAAGACCAGCAGTGGCCTTTGATATTTTAGTGCGTGTATTAAGGCGGCGTTATTCGCAAGTGACTTATGTACGGAACATCACTGATATTGATGACAAAATAAACGAGGCTGCGGCTGATCAAGGTGTTGAGATATCAGTTATCACTGAAAAATTTACGCAAGCATATCATGAAGACTTGGCAGCATTGTCTGTGCAAGCACCAAGTCATGAGCCTAAAGTAACGGATAATCTAGATGCCATTGTTGAGATGATTCAAAGCTTGATTGATGGTGAACATGCCTATGAAGCAGAAGGTCATGTCTTGTTCTCGGTTAAATCTTTTGCAGACTATGGTTCTTTATCAGGCCGTGACCCTGAAGAATTATTGGCGGGTGCTAGAGTTGATATCGCGCCATATAAGCGTGATGCCGGTGATTTTGTTCTTTGGAAACCCTCTACTGATGCTCAGCCAGGTTGGGACAGTCCTTGGGGGCGAGGTCGCCCAGGTTGGCATATTGAGTGCTCAGCAATGTCAGCTAGACACCTAGGTAAAACTATTGATATTCATGGTGGCGGACATGATCTTGTGTTCCCGCATCATGAAAATGAAATTGCGCAAAGCACCTGTGCTCATGGTGGTGAGACGTATGTAAATTACTGGATGCATAATGGATTTGTTAATGTGGATGCGGAAAAAATGTCCAAATCCATTGGTAACGTCTTGTTAGTGCGTGATCTTTTAAAAGAAGCGCCGGGTGAAGCTATTCGATTTGTCCTTTTGAGGACGCACTATCGTGCCCCGCTTGATTGGAATGATGCAGCCTTGCAACAAGCAAAAAATGAATTGGATCGAATGTATAACGCTTTGCGTGATATGGAAGAAATTGAAGCTGATCCGACCGCTGAAATGCCAGTGGCGTTTATTGAAGCATTGGAAGATGATCTCAACACACCAAAAGCTTTGGCGGAAATGTTCGCGTTAGTCAAACAGGCGAATGTTTCTAAAAGCGATACAGAAAAAGCGAAAATAAAGCATGTGCTGCATCTTTGTGGTGACATGCTAGGCATTCTACAAAGCAGCGCTGAAACATGGTTTGCAGGCGATGTTAACGAAGATGATAGCGCTGAAATTGACGTCTTGGTTCAAGAAAGAATTGTCGCTAGAGCAAATAAAGATTGGGTAAGGGCGGATGAAATTCGAGATATTCTGGCAGACAAAAATATTGTGATTGAAGATAGTGCAGAAGGTGTGCGCTGGAAGAAAATATCTTAAGCCACCAGCGCTGGAAATTTATAAAATGAGTATCGAATCTATACAACAAGAGCTTGTTGAAGAGTTTTCTATTTTTGACGATTGGATGGGTCGTTACGAATATGTTATTGATCTAGGTAAGGAATTGCCCGAATTTCCTGACGAATGGAAAACTGAGGAAAATCGCATTAAAGGCTGTCAATCTCAAGTGTGGCTGAATATGCAAATGCAAGGTGATCAATTACATATTGATGGCACCAGTGACGCAGCAATTGTCAAAGGTTTGGTAACAATTGTTTTGAAGGTATATGGTGACCGCAAGCCTCAAGATATACTCAACGCCAAACCAGATTTTATTAAAGACATTGGCTTTACTGACCATTTGAGTCCGACGCGTAGCAATGGTTTGCATGCCATGCTTAGAGCTATTTATCAAAAAGCAGGAGAGTTTAGTTGATAGGTAACTCTATATAAAAACAAGAGTTACATAATTTCAATTTAAGCTGCTAAAAATCGCTTAATTTAACGTAAAGTTAAAATCTTTTATTTTTTGCAAAGTTTATCTAAACACGAATGTTCTACAATTGAGTTTATTGTTTATTCAACGAGCCTGAAATATCCTGTAAAACGGGTGTTGCCAAGGAAATGTTACTTTTAATAGATTCGCTTAAAATTTGACTACGAACTTTTTGCCGGATAACTAGAATATTTTTAATGCTCTTGGTGTAATAAAACACTCCCCATTTCACTGCATAGTCACCAGTGTCAAGCACACGAATTTCTGGATCAAATTGTTCTTCCAGTAAATCATGGTCATTGTAAAATTTCTCAAAAGCGCGTTCGAACATTGCTGTTACGTCGGCTTCGGAATGTTCATAACCAATATTGAAAATTAAGCATTCGCGTAATCCTCGAGCCGAGGCAAATCGCGATAAATTATGCAGAACAACATGGCGCATCATGTCATTGCGCACCATCAAACGATGATTGTTGGCTAGTTCAAGCAGCTCTGTATGGAAAAATTTCGTTTTGAAAATTTGGGCAATGATTGGGCTGCCGTTGTCATGAAATTGAATGATATCGCCTTCTTCACAGCGTCTGCTATTGAGGATAATTAAACCACCAATAATATCTGGAGCCCATGAAGATTGAGTCATGGCGAGGAAAATTCCAATAATGCCAAAAACCCCACCTGCTTGCAGCCATGAGTCAAGTCCGACAATTTTTAATATGCCAATAGCAACAATAATGGCAATAAATGTGCCGCTAAAGATGCTTAACGCTCGGCTGGAATAAGTGTCAGCAATGCTCGTTTGTTCGCCAATTTGCCGAGATTTGCCAAATCGTTTGAGTAGAAAGAAGTGAGCAATTTGAGTGCTAAGAATGCCGAAATAGATAATGATTAATACTTGAATGATTTTTTCGGGCCATGTTGAGTCAAAACTCGCTAAAAAAAATGTTTTAACTAAAACAGCGACAATAATTAATACATTTAAAATGCGCATAAGACGAATACGCATACGACTACTATCCTCTTCTTGGCGGCCATAGCTGAGCCAAGCAATAATAGGTTTGGCTGCAATCGCCAACACAGCACTGGTGATGATGACAAGCACACTGAATTGGTTCAGAGGTTGTCCAAGGTGCTCCGAGAAAAAGCTGATCAAAGAATTCATACTTCTTATTATTATTTCCTTTTTAAACAGTTACTATTCTAACCTGAGTCGGGCAAATGTTCGAATGTTCGTTAGTTTGATTCAAGGAATGAGTTGCTCAGCTTTGATTAACATTTAAAACTAGTAAAATGCTAGTCAGTGTTTTTGATATGTTATATCATTCGTCGGCTTTATTATTCAGCTTTTAAATTCTCATTTATTTCTTAAGAAAATTATGCCATCTCAACAATTACCCGATGTGACATCGGATTTAAGACCGGAAATTTCTTTGCCATTACAATGGGTAGGCATGGAAAAGATTGCGGTTCCTATCAAGACAGGTTTTTTGAGCCAGAAGTCATTAAACCTTATTGCTAAAGTTGATGTTTTCTGTAGTTTGGATTCAGTCTCAGCCAAAGGTATTCATATGTCTCGCTTGCATGGAGTGGTCAATCAATTAGCTGATATTGAATGCAATCAACAAAACATCGAGAAACTCCTCGAAGAGATTATTTTGTCACAGTCAGGCATCAGTTCTCAGGCTAAAATTACTTTAGAGTTTGATATGTCGCTGAAAAAACCTGCACTGCTTAGTGGTGAAATTGGCTATCAAGCCTATCCAGTCAAAATCAACGCAGAAAAACGCAAGTCTGGTTTTCATTTTGATTTGGAAATGACGATTCCATATTCAAGCACTTGTCCTTGTTCAGCGTCATTGGCGAGACAATTACAAGCTGAAGCCATAGACGAAGTTTTTCCAGATGCAACGGTTGATAAAAAGAGTTTAATGGAATGGCTGCAATCATCTGCAGGTTCAATTGCGACACCACATAGTCAGCGGTCCTATGCTTATCTTAAACTGTCTATTGGCAACGATAAATGGCCGCTATTGGATGATTTAATAGTTGCATTAGAACAAGTTATTGGCACACCAGTTCAAACCGCAGTAAAACGTGCGGATGAACAAGAATTTGCCAGACTGAATGCGACTAATTTGATGTTTTGTGAAGATGCTGCTAGAAGAATCAAAAACTATTTAGAGAGTCTCAATTCTGTTAAGGCGTATTGGTTTAAAGTTGAACACCAAGAAAGCTTACATGCGCATAATGCTGTGGTTATCGAAGAAAGGTCTTTGGCTTCTAGCTAAGTCTTTTAGTCATTAGAAGTTTTATTCTTTTAACCTGCGATGCACCTTGTTGAGCATGGCCAGATTCGACGTAGCTTTTTTAATTACATTCCAAATAGACATTAATTCCATGTCGCGATGACGATGTTCGCGACCAATTTTAGCTAGATATCTCGCGTGCTTGAAAAAGATTTTATACGCTTGAAATACTGAAAGCTTTGGATCGAACATATGCGTTGGCAATGAAGCTACACCATTGACTTCGATCACAATAAATTCGCCTTTTAATAAGGCTTCTTGACTTTCAGCTTTTACATCGACACGGCCAAAGTTAAAGCCTGGTTGGTCAGCGAACACATCAAAAATGGCTAGTTCAAGTACTGGGTTTAGCAAATGTGTATCATCTGTGAATTTGCAGCCCAAGGTGTGTGAGCCAATAAATGATAACACTACTTGTTCGCCTTCAGCTGGAACACGGTTGGTGTCTATTTTTTGCAAAAAAGAATGCCAATGATGTGTGAAGCGAATATGCTGCTCGGCAAGCTCCATAATGGAATTAATGCCATTTCCAGTCACCGTTGGGAAGTGTTTTTCATTAATGCCAGTTATTTTTGGCACTCCACCTTGTCGAATGTAAAAAATACCGCATTCATATTTGTAATGGGTGAATTTTTGTAGAATATAGTTGCCAATTAGGATCGGTAGCTTTTCATCTAATTCTGTTTCATTGTCGATTTTGACAATGCCTTTGCCAACACAGCCCACATCAGACTTGAGGATCACCGGGTAGTTATGTTCTTCGATAAAACTAATGATCTGAGATTTTTTTTCAGCAATAGATGAAGTATTTTCAATCAAGACCGTTGGTAGGAAAAAATCTTGATTGAAGGCTAGTTGAGTCTCAAATTTTGAGCCTAAGCCTATTTCACCATGATACAAATTATAATTTGCTTTGGCGATTGATTTCACGCCAATACGGTTTTTCGCGCATTGCCAAGCGAGGTAAAAATAATATGGAATCTCAAAAACGCGTGGGTGCCAAAATTCATGAGCTTTGAAAAATCTCAGGGCACGAGAGCTAGGTTCTTTCACAGCGAGTGCATCAATACTATCGTTGATAGCAGGCTTAGCAACACTATCGTTGATAAACGTTGCTATCTGCGGTGAGCTTTTTTGAACAGGTTGAGCTGTTTCAGGTATTGGGTAATTCTTTTTGTACATGTACTAGGTGAAATATTTTGTGCATATAATTAAGACCATTGTAATGTGAAAACTCATGCAATTATTATGTAGTTAATTTCACAACTTAACATTAATTATGCGATTTTGTCATATTCAATGGTTTTAGTTGTTAGGAACTTATTTTTTTATATGTTGTAGCTGAGCCTCTAATTGTTCGAGTTTTTCGCGAGTACTATTTAATGTTTGCATTAATTCCTCATGCACATTTGGGTTTTCTAGTTTACTTAGTTGCTCTATTTTGGCTTGGTCAAGATTATTAATCACTACTGCCATAAACAAGTTGATCACAATGAAGGTGCCAAACACAACAAAGCTAACAAAATAAAAGCCATAAAAAGGGGATAGCTCCATCGCTTTGTACATAACATCAGTCCAATCTTCTAAGGTGACTATTCTAAACAAGGTCAAAATTGCATAGCCTAAATCACGCCAATGAGTTGGGTCATGTTCATGAAACAGATGATAGCCCGCCACGCCATAGATAAAGAAAATAATGCTCATCAAAATAATGACATTGAGCATCGAAGGAATTGAGCGTAGCAATGTTTCCACAATCAGACGTAATTCTGGTAATGCGGCCACCAAACGCAATACTCGAAACAGGCGTAATAAACGACCAATCAAGGCAAATTGCCCAGTAAATGGCAGTAGTGATAATACAATTAAAGAGAAATCAAAAACATTCCAAGAATCTTTGAAATAGTCTTGTGGTTTAGGCCAAGCTGCGATTAGCTTTATTACTGCCTCTGTAATAAAGATCCATAAAATGATTTCATGCAGCAAATCAAAACGCGACTGCATAGTGTTATTTATGAGTTGAGGAAATGATTCTAAAGCGATGAGCAAGGCAGTGAAAAGAATCACGCCGATAATGCCATGACTAAACAGTTTAGATTTGGCAAACAATTGTATATGTTGGTGCATCGGGATTATAGACTAATAATTTTCGAGTAAAATATAAGAACTAAAAGGAAAAGTTCAAGTAGTTAAGCTAACTAGATGCTTTTCATTTCTAGGGTTAATTATAGTGTAAATTAACGTAATCTAAGATAAATAAATAACATGTTTGTACAGTAATGAATCGGTATAATCTGATTGAATTATTAAGCCAATAAATCATAGTGAAAGTGTCAAACGATAATTCAATTAATCGCCGCTTTTGTGTCGCTCCTATGCTGGATTGTACTGATCGGCATGCGCGTTATTTTCTACGGCAGATTTCACATCATTCGGTGATGTATACCGAAATGTTAACCACGGGTGCAATGATTCATGGTGATAGAGCGCGTTTCTTAGATTTTAGCGCAGCTGAACATCCTATTGCACTGCAATTAGGCGGCAGTGATCCTCAAACCATGGCGCACTGCGCCGAACTCGCTCAATTGTGGAATTATGATGAAGTGAACATCAATGTTGGTTGTCCAAGTGATCGCGTGCAATCAGGCAGATTTGGCGCATGTTTAATGCAGGACCCTGATCTAGTGGCTGACAATGTTCGTGCTATGGCTGAGGCAGTGGATATTCCGGTCACGGTGAAAACGCGTATAGGCGTAGATGATCAAGATCCACAAGAGGCGTTATGGCGTTTGACCGAAGCGGTTGCCAATGCGGGTTGCAAGGTGTTATTGGTGCATGCACGTAAAGCTTGGTTGAAAGGTCTTAGCCCTAAAGAAAATCGCGATATCCCTCCTTTGGACTATGCGTTGGTTTATCAACTTAAACAGGAGTTTCCTGAGCTAGAAATTATTATCAATGGCGGTGTAAAAACACTGCAAGAATGTCAGCAACATTTGTTATATGTTGATGGCGTCATGATGGGGCGTGAAGCCTATTCAAATCCTTACATTCTGTCCGGTGTTGATAGTGAGTTATACGAAGATGATCGAACCGTGTTAAGTCGCGTTCAAGTTTTACAACATTATTTTGAATATTGTGAGCAGCAGCTGGCAAAAGGCACGCGCTTGAATCACTTAAGCCGTCATGTGGTGGGCTTGTTTCATGGAGAGCCTAATTCACGACTGTGGCGGCAGCATATCAGTGAAAATGCTCATCTAAAGGACGCAGGGCTAGAAGTATTGCAACATGCACTTGAAAAGCAACAACAAGCAAATCAATATCAAGGATTATGATTAACTCAAACATGACAATTTTGCATTAATTATTACTTTGAGTAATTAATTATTGATACAGTATCGTTATCTTTTTTTTAAATTTAGAGTCATAAGGTTCATATGAAAGTTATTCGTTGGTTATTAGGTTGCATCATTACCTTAGTTATTTTATTGATTATTGCGGTCATTGTTATTCCCAAGGTTTTTGACCCCAATGATTATCGTGAACAAATCTCGAGTTTAGTTAAGGATAAAACACAACGTGACCTAAGCATTGATGGAGATTTGAAATTATCCGTCTTTCCATGGTTAGGTGTAACGACAGGTAAAATGACGTTTTCGCATCCCAATCACTTAAGTGGGGATTTCGGCGGTGGCAATATGCTGGAAGTGGATGCCACGAATATTCGTTTGAAAATTTTGCCACTACTCAAAAGTATTACTAAAGAACAGAAAGACATTCAGGTCGATACTATTGTTCTGAAACAACCAAATATTGAGATCATTACCACCAAACAAGGTCTCACCAGCTTAGATGGTTTGTCTGGTGACGAGCAAGCTCCCCAAGAAGATGAAAAAACTGCAGCCGGTGCTGGTTTAGCACTAATTGTCCAAGGGGTGGATATTGAATCAGGCCGTTTGGTTTGGGACGATCGTCAAGTAGGTCAGCGTTATGAATTGCGTGAGCTGAATGTCAAAACGGGCAATTTGCTTGGCAGTAGTTTGGCAAGCCTAGTCACTTCGGGTGAGCTTTTAGATAGCAGCACACCTGACATTCTGCAATTTGACATCAATGGCAAAGCGAATGTCAATATAGATACATTGGTTGCCAAAGCAGCGGATCTAGATTTAGTTATTGAACGAGGTGATTTGAAATCGTCTTTACAAATTGAGGCGGTAAGCTTTGCTAAAGATGCTTTAATTGAAATTAATAAAATCACAGCAAAAGCTAATATGGATAATGAGGAAATCGGCCCTTTGAATGTGGATTCGTCGATTCCTTCATTAGTGTTTGATCAAAAGTCACAAATTTTGCAAATTAATGACTTGTCTATGCAAGGTGATTTCCAAAGTCGACCAATAGTTGTTTCCGGGCAAACTCTTAAGGTCAATTTGTCTAATCAAACAGCAAGCCTAGCTGCGTTAATTGCTGATGTTGATGGCATCACCGCTAATGTAAATGATTTGAGCGCATCTAATTTTATTGATGACCCTAATGTAAAAGCTGTGATTGATGTAAAACCTTTTAACGCATTAAAGATGATGAATAGCTTTGGTGTAGAGTTTGAGCCTGAACAAGAATCTGCCTTATCAAGTGTTGGATTTTCGGCGAATATGTCCGGCGGCACTAACGCAGCGTCGCTAAATAACATGCGCTTAACTATCGATAACAGTCAATTGACAGGTAAGTTAGCAATCAAAAACTTTGAAAATCCAAATATCGCTATGGACTTGGCGCTCGATAGCATCAATCTAGATAATTATGTGCCAAAGTCGGATGAGAACGAAGCTATTGAAGCAGGCGACTCGGCTGATGCGAGAGGTATTAATGCACTGTTTGCCCTCATGCCACTTTTTGAGCAGTTTAAGGCTAATGGTAAATTGACCATAGATGATTTGATAGCGAGTGGTTTGAAGATCAAAAATATTGCGGTGAATGTTGACTCTGATGCTGACACAACCGTAATCAAGCCTTCTGCCAAGCTTTATGACGGTTCGTTTGATGGAGAAATTCGCTATGAACGTCTAAATTCAGGTGGGCGTTTGAAGTTCGCTAAAACAAAAATTGATTCAGTGCAATTGGCTGGCTTGCTCAGTGATGCGCAAATCTCTGAACAGCTTAGCGGGAAAGGCAGCTTGAATATTGATGTTGTTGTTGAACAGCAAGGTCAGCAACAATCTAGCCAAGGTGTGATTGATATTGCTGTCAATGATGGCGCTATCAAAGGTATCGATATTCAAAAAATCTTACGCAGTGTTGAAAAAACCTATAACCAATTTAAAGGCCGTGAATATGAAGATAGTGCTGATGAAACTGACACAACAAAATTTTCATCTCTCAGTGGCACCTTTAATTTGAAAGATAATGTTTTAACGAATAAAGATTTCCAAATGAAAGCGCCACTTTTTCGCATTTTAGGATCTGGTTTGGTTGATTTGGAGCAAGAACAAGTGGACTACACCACTAATGTTAACGTGGTGAATAGTTTTGAAGGGCAGGGTGGCGTAGGGATTGAAAAATTAAAAGGCATTACGATTCCTATACGTTTCACTGGGCCAATGACCAGCCCTAAATACCGTGTTGATATGAAGGCGCTCGCTAAATCTCTATTCAAAGATAAAATTGATGAGAAAAAAGATGAATATTTGAACCGTAAATTAGGTATTGAAGGCGGTAGCAAAAAAAGCTCTAAAAGTATTTTGAAGTCTGTTTTAAGCAAAAAGCTGAATGAGAAATATGGCATTCCTGAAGATTCGGCTACACAGCAAACAGAGCCATCTCAAGCAGAACCTTCCACAGGGGATCCCTCAGCAAACGATGACCTGAATTCTACCAGTGAGCCTGAGCAAAGTGGTGTTAGCGAGGAGCAGCCTGAAAAAACCAAAAAGGAACGTAAAAAAGAAGCTAAAGATGCACTTAAACGCAAGTTGCTGGATAAACTTTTAGGGGGCTAAGTTTTTACAGGAATCTTTTTCAAGCTTTAGCTGAAAACAGCATCTCATGAAGTGGATGCTGTTTTCTTTAAGCAAAATTTTTCTAGAGTTTTTGGTGAAGGAATAGTGGTTTTCCATGCGCTACAGCGTTGTTCTTGAATGTTGCCGAGCTTGGCCACAAAGGCGTATTTAAAGCCATTGTTTTTGATTGATTGAATAGCGTCTTCGGTGCTGTTGAAGTTGCCATACAAGACATATTTCCATTCAATATTGCCTCGCTTGGCGAGTAACAAATGGGCAAGCTTATGCTTTAACAGCTGATTTTCTTGGGCGAATTGAGTCAGATCTTTGCTATTATCATAATTGCCGAGCAATACAGTAAACTTTTCTGGATCAGAAGAAAATAACCAATCGTCATCACTACGGCGATCCAAGAAAGAATATTGAGAAACTAATTTCTTAGGTGCTTTGATTGACGGTGTCTCTTTTGAGTTATCTGACTCATTGGTTTGCTTGAGCGCAGCCGTCGTTGTGATAGGTTTTTGATCTTCTTTGGCAATCGTTTGGCGAACTAGAGGTGTCCATGCAATATAATCGTTTAATGCCAATTTGACCCATTTGTCCGTTTCTTCGAGCACCTCAAGCTGTGTATTAATGCTGAGTTCGGTGATGATTTTACTATTGTTGATTGATGGCGCAGTTCGAGCACGAACCTTGTCACCAGTGATTGTTCCTATTGAGTTCTCTATGCTAACAAACGGTTTATAAGACCAAACAGCTATGGGAGTTTTGAGTTGAACTTGTTGCCAATCATTCGTGCTTTGCAACACCGAGAATTCTTCAGGGCTATCCAATTCAGCAACAACGGTGCTGTCTGATTTGGCATTGATGTGGATGAGAATTTTTTTATCAACTTTTACTTCGTCCGTTGTTGATTTTGAAATAAGTTGAGTTGAAGGTTCTTCTTGAGTTAAGAGCTCTGGTTGAACGGCCGGTTCACCATCAGTGTCTTCGTTAGCGCGAACAATTCGCAGTGATTCTGTGCAAGCCGTATTGCCAAGCTTTTCACAGCGTAAAAACCATTGTTTAGCTAAGTCATTATTTTTTTCTACGCCGACGCCTTCAAAATAGGCAGTGCCCAAATTATGTTGCGCAGGAGCATAATTTTGGTGTGCAGCTTGTTGCCACCACTTGATGGTTTCGTTAGTGCTTTGTTTGACACCCAGTCCTTGTAAATAAAAATGGCCAAGATTGTATTGGGCATCCGCCATCCCTTGGCGGGCAGCTTGTTTATACCAATAGGCGGCTAATTTAAAATTTGTCGCTTGCTTTGAATACGTTAAGGCGAGTTGAAACTGTGCTTCAGGGTTGCCTTCATAGGCAGCTAATAGTTGAAAATTGTCTTGCTGAGCGTGAAGAGGATTGCACCATGCAATAAAAATACTGCAGGAAAGGAACGCACTCTTTTTCATGGAGTTCTTTAATGCAATGCGTGTCTTGCTCATTTTTGTAAGCATAATCTATATGATTCTTCTTAATTGTGGAAAATTACCCTATAAAGACAAGAATATAGCTTAATTTGGAGGTGTTTTATGGTTTTTTTCTTAAATTTTTAATGCGGAATGCGGTATATACGCATGATTTTGGTGCTTTATTCATAACGTTTGTTGAATAAATTTTTTTTAGAGAAAGTACTTGTCTTTATTGTTAATACCCATTATCTTGTCTGTACCAAATAAAAAAACCCCATATGTTGGGGTTTATATAAATAAGAAATATTCGCTTTTGGTTAGCTTGGGGTAAAGGTCTAGAGGAAAAAGCGAATTAAAGTGCTTAACTCAATGAATAAACTCGATAAAGCTTGATGAATAGCTTTATTGGTTGGTGATTGAATGTGGTTTATAGCAAATAAAGCAGTTTTTGCAGACTCACAGTGCAGCAATATTGATTGCATGGAGAACTTGATTTCAGCAGTTCGTCAAAGAGTCAAA
>CAZWHW010000020.1:0-2721 GCA_964633815.1 uncultured Gammaproteobacteria bacterium | reverse complement strand
AATATAGAAAGCTGTTTTTTAGAAAATTATTTAATAAAACGAACATAAAGTGTAATTTACAAAGAGGAATATCAATATGGCGAATGCAGCCGCTGAACAAAAAATACAAGAAAATCAGAACGACATGCTGACAGAATCATCGTCAGCAACTGCAATGGACAACTCAAACAAATTAGCCAATGGTCATGAACAATTGCGTGACATGCCACTACAAGACACATCAACAGACATTTGGGACACTAAGTATCGCTTGAAAGATAAAGCGGGTGAGCCAGTTGATCAAGCGATTGAAGACACCTATAGCCGTGTGGCAAAGGCTTTGTCTGAAGTTGAAGAAACCGAAGCTTTGCGCGAAAAATGGCATGAGCGTTTTGTTTGGGCGCTAGCTAATGGAGCATTGCCAGCCGGGCGCATCATTTCTAATGCGGGTGCACAGGCATATAAACCAGCCACATCAACAATCAATTGCACCGTGTCAGGCACAATTCAGGATTCCATGAGCGACATTCTGAACAAAAACCACGAAGCAGGCATGACCTTAAAAGCAGGCTGTGGCATTGGTTATGAGTTTTCAACATTGCGCCCGAAAAATGCCTATGTCTCAGGTGCAGGTGCTTACACGTCTGGGCCATTGTCGTTCATGGATATCTACGACAAAATGTGTTTCACCGTTTCTTCTGCCGGTGGTCGCCGCGGCGCGCAAATGGCAACATTCGACATCAGCCATCCTGACGTGATGGATTTCATCAAAGCCAAGCGTGAAGATGGCCGTTTGCGTCAATTCAATTTGTCGCTATTAATCACTTCTGAATTCATTGAAGCAGTGAAAGCCAATGCTGATTGGCCGTTGTCTTTCCCGCTCACGCAAAAAGAAGCCGACAGTGGCGAGCTTGATCTAAACAATCCTGAGCAAGTGGTGTGGCGCCGTTTCCCTGCCAAAGCATCAGACTATGTGATCAATGCAGAAGGTTTGACGGCTTGTAAAGTATACAAAACGATTCGTGCTGAGCGTTTGTGGAATGCCATCATGAGCTCGACTTATGATTTTGCTGAGCCAGGCTTTATTTTGATTGATGAAGTCAACGACAAAAACAACAATTGGTTTGACGAAAACATCCGAGCCACTAATCCTTGTGGTGAGCAACCATTGCCGCCTTATGGCAGCTGCTTGCTCGGCTCTGTCAATCTAACCAAATTTGTTTTAGACCCATTCACCGAAAAAGCGCGCTTTGATTGGGAGAAATATAACGAAGTGGTCGGCATCTTCAGCCGCATGCTCGACAATGTGGTGGAAATCAATGGCTTGCCATTAGAAGGTCAACGCGAGGCGATTGAATACAAACGTCGTCATGGCATGGGTTTCTTAGGCCTTGGTTCAACCATCACCATGCTTGGCATGACCTATGGTGACGATGCGTCGGTGGCATTCACTGATAAAATCGCCAAAGAAATGGCGATGACTGGTTGGCGTCAAGCACTAGAATTGTCGAAAGAAAAAGGCGCAGCGCCAATCATGAATGACGATTTTGAAATCACCACTGAAATGCTAGCCATGCGCCCAGAAATGGCCAAAGATGGCTACAAGGCGGGTCAAAAAATCAAAGGCAAAATTTTGCACGCCAAATACAGCCGCTATATGCAGCAAATCGCTGAAGTTGATCCAGAATTGGTTGATCAATTGGCTGAGATTGGCGCGCGTTATTCGCACCATAGTTCGATTGCACCAACTGGCACGATCTCTTTATCAATGGCAAACAATGTTTCCAACGGCATTGAACCAAGTTTCGCGCACCACTATTCACGCAATGTCATTCGTGAAGGACGCAAAACCAAAGAAAAAGTTGATGTGTTCTCTTATGAACTATTGGCTTATCGCACAGTGGTCAATTCTGATGCCATGCCATATGCTGAAGAACCAGCCAATGCATTGCCTGAAAATTTTGTCACCTCTGACAGCATCACCCCAACGCAGCACGTAGACATTCAAGCCGCAGCGCAAAAATGGGTGGATTCATCGATTTCGAAAACAGCGAATGTGCCAACTGACTATCCGTATGAAGACTTCAAAGACATCTATATGTATGCCTATGAAAAAGGACTGAAAGGTTGCACCACATTTCGTTTCAATCCAGAAGCATTCCAAGGCGTATTGGTCAAAGAGCAAGACCTTGAGAACACGCTCTATACCTTTACCTTGGAAGACGGCTCAACCGTGCAATATAAAGGCAATGAAGAGATTGAGTATGACGGTGAGACGCATACGGCGGCTAATTTGTTTGATGCCTTGAAAGAGGGCTACTACGGGAAGTTTTAATTTTAGAGCGATGCTTTTGCCCTGAGGCGTTGTTGGACAACAACCTGAAACGCGTCACATACTTCAGTATGTTCCTTGTTTCAGAACATTGTCCGCCTAGCCTCAGAACAAAATCCTCGGCTCAAAACAGAGTGAGGCGCTCAAATACAAAATTTTATATATCGTAAAAATGGTAAAGACAAACGTAAGACTAGGAAGTTTCTAGCAGTTGCAAAGATAAGAGAAAGAGATAAGAAAATGGCGAATAAAATAGATAAGAAAATCGTAGGCTATTCTGTTCAAGATGCGGAAGCACAAGCAGCGGAGGCAGAAGCACAAGTAGAACAGCCACAACAAGAGCAGAAAGAGAAAGAAAGCAATGTCATCCGCATGCATGAGTCGGTCAAGCGACCAGACATGTTGGTGGG
>CAZWHW010000019.1:0-32595 GCA_964633815.1 uncultured Gammaproteobacteria bacterium | reverse complement strand
GTGACTTCAACACAAAATTTTCCATGCATTTCCGCCACACTCAAAACATCAATATCAGCGCTGCCACTATCAATTGATTGATGTGCTTGCACTCGTTTAAGTGCGTTAATTCGGTCACGAAAAATAGCAGCAGTTTCAAAATCTAGCGCTTTGGAAGCTATTTCCATTTTTTCAAGCAACATATTATTCAACCGCTTATCCTTGCCTTGCAAGAACAACGCAGATAATTCAATGTCAGCAGCATACTGTTCTTTGCTAATTAATCCCACACAAGGCGCAGTGCAGCGTTTAATTTGATATTGCAAGCATGGTCGACTCCTATTTGAGAAATAGCTATCCTCGCATTGCCTGACAGGCAACACCTTTTGTAGCATTTTGAGC
This sequence comes from uncultured Gammaproteobacteria bacterium, assembly GCA_964633815.1. GTDB lineage: Bacteria > Pseudomonadota > Gammaproteobacteria > Arenicellales > Arenicellaceae > CALKZN01. Next base: position 32,214 of record CAZWHW010000019.1, on the reverse strand, counting down.
GTTTCACGAATAGCATGCGCACTTGGATAAGGGCCAAAATAGCGTGCCTTTTCTTTTCTTTCTCCACGATAGAAGGTCAAACTTGGAAACTCGTGCTGATCATCTATTTTAATATATGGATAACTTTTGCTATCTCGAAGCAGCACGTTGTAGCGTGGCTTAAACTTTTTAATAAGATTATGCTCAAGAATTAATGCTTCATTTTCCGTATGAGTCAACGTGACATTAATCTCATGGATTTGTGCCACCAAAGCTTGCGTCTTTACAGGCAAACCACTTTTACGAAAATAACTCGATAAACGCTTTTTGAGGTTCTTTGCCTTGCCAACATAGATAATATCCCCTGCCTGTGATTGCATTTGATAGACACCCGGGGTTTCTCCAACATTATCGAGAAAATTTTGATAATCAAAGTCCATCAGGTAATTTTCCATGATTTAGCTATCAATGTGCAATATAATCATCACTTTAATTTTGGCAATTCATAATTCAAGGGCAACAAACATGGCAAAAATTTCTGCAAATGAAATCCGTTTAGGTGGACTAATAGAACATCAAAATAATTTATGGCGTGTTTTAAAAAAAGGCCATGTAAAACCCGGGAAAGGCGGTGCTTTTGTTCAAGTAGAGCTTAAAGACATCATTAATGGCACTAAACTCAACGAACGTTTTCGTTCAACGGACAAGGTCGAGAAACCTCATGTTGAACCACGTCAAATGCAATATTTATATGCTGAAGGCGACAATCATGTATTTATGGATTTAGAAACTTATGAGCAAATGTTCCTTGGTTCAGAAGATATTACAGAACAGTCGGGATTTTTATTACCTAACACGGAAGTCAAGATTAACTTTTATGATGAAACTCCTATTGGCCTTGATCTGCCAGCCAATGTCATTTTAGAAGTGATTGAAACTGAAGGCGTTGTCAAAGGCCAAACGGCTGCTAGTGGCGGCAAACCTGCTTTGCTTGAAACTGGCATTCGCATCACTATCCCCACATTTGTCAATGTCGGTGAAAAAGTGAAAGTAAACACTGAAACTGGCGATTACGTGGAACGTGCTGAATAAACCAATTGCATGACTCAACATTAAAAAAGCAGGCTTGATAGCCTGCTTTTTATTTAAATAGTTTTTTAAAATAGTCGTTTAAACTGCGATAAATGTGACCGTTTCTTCAGGGAATGGCAATTCAGGAACAACCGTATTGAAATCGCAGCTAGTGCAAAGATACACTCGCTTTCCAATATGGCTCGGCTGATCAGACTCCATACGTTTAAGTTTAGAGCCACATTCTGGACAAAGCTTCCAACGTTGAAAACAGCGATTTAAGTCTTCATGTATTTTCAAAAAACGCTTATTAATATAGGCTTTAGGAAAAGCAAACTCACCTTCAAGCGGATCGCCGCTATAACTTAGAATTTCGCCATCAATAATACGGCGCAAATAACTTTTCACACCTTTTTCAGTCGCATTGACTAGATCTAGCCGTAAACCCAAACTTTCACAAGTTAGACTCAACTCTGTATAGAAGTAGCCTTTTTCTTTTAATTCTTCTTCATCACGAATTAATAACAAACGATCTACCACAAAACTACGACGATGCGATAAAACACAATCAAACGTATGCTCGCGAAGAATAGAATAACGCTCAGGTTTGGCTAATAAAATTCTACGTTCAATAGATTGTGGACTAAGCACATCTCCAATATGAAAATCTTGGTTCATAAAATGCGTTTTACGAATCAATTTAGCTATAGATTCCAGTGCAACTTTCTTTATATCTTTTTGTTTACTTTGTTCTGTTGTTGATTCCATATTAACTAACCTTAAACTATTTCGTTTATTTTTTTAACTCACAACTTCATCCCCGACTATGTAAAAAATAAACGATTAATTAATTATCTATATTTTATTATATCCTGTTTTATTAACTTTTAGCAATTGTCCGCAAAGTATTGAAGTTAAACAATATGTCAAAAACCAATAAAAGCCAGATTGTAAATTTGCATAAACATCAGGTTTAGCTTGTCCGGCTAAAAAAGCTATAAAAATTCCAACAACGAAAACATCAGCCATAGACCATTTGCCAATTACTAATACTATATTGTGTAAGGTTTGAGCAAATTTAGAATTTTCGAAACATAAAATAATCATAAAACACATTTGCTTAAACAAAGGTATCGCGATACTGAATAAAAAAATCAAAAATGCGACAAACTCATAATCTTTATTAAATAAAGTCACAATACTGCTCCAAATGCTTTGCGATTGATTGTAAAGCTCTACTTCACCAACGAGTGGAAAACTCGTTGCGATTTTCAAATTCATCATGGGTTGGCTTAATCCAGGGTATAAGCAAGCTAATGACACCAAAATAAGAGCTATAACAAAAGGCTTGGAGCGCAAAAAAGATAAGAATTTAATCATATAACTATTGTAGTACTTCACTGTAATAAAGAATATAAAAGCGTTAAAATACTTGAAACAATTGAAAATTCTATTTCAAAATCAATGCAAAAGGCATCTTTACTCACCGCAACCAATGGTTTGATTTTAATCTGTGTGCTTGCTTATGCAGCGATTGAAAGCCTTTACGCGAATACTCGATCAGGTTTTGAACTTTATTATTTCGAAAACTCAAAATTCCAGTCACACCAACTATTAACCCATATGTTTTTACATGGTAGCCCTACGCATTTATTTTTCAATATGTTTGGATTATGGATGTTTGGCAATACGCTCGAAAAATTTTGGGGTATAAAAAAGTTCATTACTTTTTATATATTATGCGGACTAGGTGCGGCTGCGATTTATATGGCGGTGAACTATTTTCAATTCCAAACTGCTACTACGCCTCTAATTGAAGCTGGAATAGCTTCTGAAACCTTCAAAGGGTTATTCGAAAATAGTCGGTATTATCCGGACTTACCTTCTTCCCTTGAAGCTTTAAAAACCTTTCAATCACCTGTCGTTGGGGCTTCAGGCGCTCTTTATGGAATTCTGGTCGCCTTTGCATTTATGTTTCCAAATAACAAAATAATGCTGATTTTCTTGCCTGTTCCAATTGCCGCTAAAATCTTTGTGCCAGCATTATTGGCTCTGGACATATTCTCTGAATTCACAGGTTTTTCAATTTTCGGACAAAATATTGCTCATGCTGCCCATATCGGTGGTGCTGTCACAGCAACAATATTAATGCTGATGTGGATTAAAAGAAAATCGAGGAAATCCACTCCATCAATTTGGAAGTAAGGCAGTTTAAAGTTATTTGATTTGCTCTTCTCGTAAAAACACAGGTTGGCTTTCAGTCGAATGCTCATCTGAATAATAATATCCAGCCACATCAAAATCGATCAACTGCTCAGGAGAATCAAGGCGATTTTCAATAATCCAACGAGTCATTAAGCCACGCGCTTTTTTGGCATAAAAACTAATCACTTTATATTTGCCATTTTTATAATCTTTAAATTCAGGAGAAATAATTTCACCTTCAATTAACTGTTTTTTAACCGCTTTGAAATATTCATTTGAAGCCAAATTGATCAATTGCTTGCTTTGAATTGACGCAAGCTGGTCATTCAAATGTTCAGTTATTTTCTCACCCCAAAACTCGTATAAATTCTTGCCTCGTTCATTATCAAGTTTGATCCCCATTTCCAAACGATAGGCTTGCATCAAATCAAGTGGTCGTAAGGCTCCATACAAACCAGACAATAAGCGCAAGTGTTGTTGAGCCCAAGCTAAATCCTGTTCAGATAAGCTTTGCGCATCTAGACCTGTATAGACATCCCCTTTAAACGCCAGAACAGCTTGTTTAGCATTTTCCGTTGTAAATGGTGTTTGCCAATCATGATATCGCTCCACATTCAGCTCAGAAAGCTTAAGGCTGATCTTCATCAGCTTCGCCACATCATCTGGAGAAAAATGCTTCATGCGATCTATCAAACGTTGACTGTCATCAAGAAAACTTGGAGTGCTCGCTTCGGAAACATTCACAGGGCTATCGAAATCTAGTGTTTTTGCAGGTGAAATGACAACTAACATATAATCAGCTCAAAATCGGTTGAATAAAATTTATATTAAACTTAGTTAGAGTCTAACATTTTCAAAGAATCTACGAAGAAAGTATAACGCTGTTTTTAGATGACCGTAATTGATTCAGTCGATAAGATAAGGTTTCATCTGGAGTATGATTTAAGCCAGCCAATAGCTCATCTGAACGCTCAGAAGAATTACAGACAATCACCATATCGCAACCAGCGGACAATGCTTTTTCAGCACTATCAACAATGCCATCACTTACTTCAATTGCACCTTCCATAGATAAATCATCTGAAAAAACAATACCTTGGAATCCAATCTTGACTCTTAATATATCTTGCAACCAATATTTTGAGTGTCCAGCAATTGCTGAACAACACTCTGAGTAAATCACATGGGCTGTCATCACACCTTGTAATTCATCTTTTAACTCAATATAAGGCACCAAATCACAGCTCTCAAGTTCTGCAAAAGCACGTTTATCTTCTGGCAAGCACAAATGAGAATCACCAGATACGCCGCCATGCCCTGGAAAATGCTTGCCTATTGCGACCATTCCGGCGGAATGCATACCATCAATATAAGCACCTAACAGCTCTGTCGCAACGCTTTGGTTTGAGTGAAAACTACGATCACCAATCACTGCTGATTCAACAGTTGCTACATCAAAAACGGGAGCAAAGCTAAAATCTACACCAACTGCTAACAATTCAGTAGCCATTGTATATGCAGATTCAAAGGCGCGCATTGGCGCAGTTTGTTTGTCTTTATTCCAAAGTTCACCAAAACTGTTTGCCGCAGGCAATATAGTGAATTCATCTTTGAAACGTTGCACTCTACCACCTTCTTGGTCGACTGCGATTAATAGTTCAGGAAATCGAAGTGATTTAATTTCTTTAATTAATTCAATAACTTGTTTTCGACTTTTATAGTTTCTTGCAAACAAAATCACTGCGCCTACTTGAGGATTTAATAGGCGTTTCCTATCTGCTTCCGTTAATTGTAAAGACTCAACATCCAGCATAACTGGCCCTAATGCCATGGTTTTGGACAAATTGTTAGTTTGATAATTCATAGGATTTTTGGCTCAAAGTTAGTTTCCAGTCTGAATAATTACTTCAGTATTCACTGAGACAATATCAAACAATTCAATAATGTCATTATTTCTCATTTTAATGCATCCATGCGAACTGGGAATTTGCATTGCATGAGAATCGGGGCAGCCGTGTATATAAATATAACGGCTTTTAGTATCACAAGAAATTGCTGGTTGATTCAATTGTTTTTCATTTTGAAAGCCAGAATTAATACCCTGCTCTAAACCTTCAAGCCATAAAATACGGGTAAGTATCCAATCTCTATCAGGGTACTGTTGAGCTAAGCTTTCTGTATAAAGTTCGCCATCCCATTGTCTGCCAACAAAAACCGCATCGACAGGTGCGTCAGAACCTATTTTTTCCGCTATGCGATGCCGACCTAATGGTGTACATTCACTGCCTTCTTGTTGGCCAATACCATTTTTCGCAGTAGCTATCGGATACTGATTAACTAACAGGTCCCCTTTAAACAAGAAAAGAGCTTGCTCTAGGATCGATATAACAATGCGAATTGAAACAGAGCTCATAAACCGTTTGCTTGTAATTGACTCAACAAACCCTGACAAGCGCTTTCAATCATTGTAAAAACCTCTTCAAATCCTTGTGAGCCGCCATAGTATGGATCGGGTACAACAGAATTAGCCGAATGATTTTCTGAAAAATCCATTAATAAACAAGTTTTAGCTGAAGGATTATCAGGCGCATAATATTCAATTAAATCAAGATTTTCTTGATCCATTGCTAGAATCCAATCGAAGTAGTCATAATCATTAATTGAAATTTTCTGTGCACGTAAATCATTCATCTTTACTCCGTGCTCAAGTGCAGTTACCTGAGAGCGTCGATCAGGTTGCTCACCAACATGATAAGCATGCGTACCAGAAGATTGAATATCAAATTGCTCTGTTAAACCAGCTTTATCAACTATAGATTGCATAACGGCATGTGCTGTGGGAGAACGGCAGATATTTCCCATACAAACAAACATAATTTTATGCTTATGAGTATCGTTAGGAGTACGCGACATGCTAAGCCTTATTCAATTAGGAAATAATCCCTTTTTGTAAGTGAGCAATCGCTTTCTCAACATCATCCGGCGTATCGACACCAATAGATAAATCACCATGATAATGGACCACTTTGATGCGATGACCTGCTTCTAAAACACGAAGCTGTTCCAACGATTCCAGCTGTTCCAGAACGCTTGCTGGCATTTCGCTGAATTGCTTAATAAAACCTGCTCTATAAGCATAGATCCCCATATGCTGTAAATATTTCGGCATAGCCGTCTGCTGAGGTTCGTGCAAATAAGGAATTGAGCTTCTCGAGAAATATAAGGCCTCGTTAGAATCATTTAGAACCACTTTCACTACATTTGGATTAGAAATAGACTCTAAATCTGCCTCAGAATCTACTTTCATAGAATGACATGCTGTACTCATTTTTAATGAATGATCAGCAAGCAAAGCATCCGCTACTTTGTTAATTAATAATGGGTTAATAAACGGCTCATCACCCTGCACGTTAACAACAACCCTACTTGGATCAAGTGCTAATTTATCAACAACTTCTGCCAAACGATCCGTACCGGATAAATGCGCAGTAGCCGTCATACAAACCTCACCACCAAATCGCTTAACCTCTGTTTGAATGCGTTCATCATCTGTAGCAATAATGACTCGCTCAGCATCACTAGCTAGTGCGGCTTGATACACTCTTTCGATAAGCGTTTTACCTAGCAAATCAATCAAGGGCTTGCCGGGCAAACGCGTTGAAGAAAATCGAGCAGGAATAATAATATCGAAAGTCATAATAAATTTATTATTTTAAATTCTAGCTATTAGCTTTAAATTATTGATTATGATTGATTTTTATCTTCAATTGATTCCAACTCAATTGCAGTTTCAATCCCCATAAGTGGTATATTATCTTCAATCGGAAAAGCAAGTTTAGCTTGATGACTTATCAATAATTGCTTTTTGGCATCATAATCTAAGCGTCCTTTGGTGATTGGACAAACTAAAATTTCTAAGATATTAGTCATTATTTATAGTTATTTCTGAAAGCTAGTTAGGGCTTGATCAATATTTTTCTCAGCCATGGCATTCAGTTCTACCTCAACAGCAAGATACAGCCATTCTGGCTTTGCGAAAGGAATACATTTTACAGCATCTTTTGCCGTCATAATGATTTGAGACTTTTCATCTAAAAAATGAAAATCTTCTGGACTAAACCGATGATGATCAGGAAAAGAATGTTCCACTATAGTTAGTCCCAAAGCACGTAATTGCCGAAAAAACCGTATGGGGTGACCAATTCCAGCCACTGCATGAATCACTTTATCACCGGTTAAAAATTGTTCTTGATTATCAATAACTGACTTGAAACCCATTTGCTGTAAACGAAACAAATTTTTCTTAGCGGAATTAAAATCATAACCCAACTCATTCGGTGAAACATGATTCAAAATCAAGTCAACCGATTTCAACCTATGCTTCGATTCGCGCAGTGGACCAGCAGGTAGGCAAAAATTATTCAAATGTCGGCGTTGTTGGTCTAAAACTGCAATTTCAAAATCACGATTTAATGCGTAATGCTGCAAACCATCATCTGAAAAAATGATATCGCAATCATTATTGGCAAGCAATGCATTAATCGCCTCTCCGCGATTTGGACCTACAACGACTGGACAAGCAGTCTGTCTAGCAATCAAAACAGACTCATCACCAACAAAGTGTGCGCTCGTTTCTGGTTTGACTTCTTGTGGCCATTCTAGAGTTTGACCACCATAACCGCGACTAATAACGCCTGGCTTAAAACCGATTGCTCTAGCATGTTCAACAATTGCCATTGTTACTGGAGTCTTTCCCGTGCCACCAACAGAAATATTCCCAATCACGACTATTGGCACATCTGCTTGATAAACACTAAACCAGCCTTTTTTATAAAGCAACTTCCGCAAACTCATTATCAAACGATAAAGTATGGATAACGGCAATAATAAATAGGTAATTAGGTTAGGCTCAGACCATCCTTGTTGAATTTTTTGTGCGAGCTTATTTTGCATCTTAATAGCTATGGCATATTTTGCTTTTGTGTTTTACTTTCGTTTTGTCCTGACTCCTTCGCTTGTAAAACGTTTTGAAAATCTGCATAAACACCACTTTGACGCATTAATTCAACGTGTGTGCCAACTTCAACAATTTGCCCCTCTTGCAAAACAATAATTTTATCCGCACTTTCAATAGTCGATAAGCGATGGGCAATCACAATCGAAGTTTTACTCTCCATAAGCGTTTCTAAAGCTTGTTGAATAAACTGTTCAGACTTCACATCCAAAGCTGAAGTTGCTTCATCTAAAATAATAATAGGTGCATTTTTATAAAAAGCGCGAGCAATTGAAATACGTTGGCGTTGCCCTCCCGATAAACGCAAACCTTGTTCCCCTACAAGCGTTTCAATACCTTCTGGTAACTCATTTACAAATTCAGAGACATATGCTGCATCTATAGCTTGTTGTAAACGGTTTTCATCCACTTCGTCACAACCATAAGTAATATTATATTTAATTGTATTATCAAATAAGACAGGGTCTTGATTCACCACCGAAATCATAGAACGATAGTCAGCCAACTTATAATCTAAGATATTAACGCCATCCAAGCTGATAACCCCATTCACAGGGTTATAGAAGCGCATCAACAAACTAGCAACCGTTGATTTACCACTCCCTGAAGAGCCAACTAAAGCCACTCTTTGGCCTGAATTGACAGAAAAATTCAAATTATTGATCACTCGTTTATCTTCACTATCATAATGAAAACTTACATCTTTGAATGCTATATCACCCTGACAGGAACTGATTCTTTGTTGACCATTATCTTCTTCATCAGGCAAGTCAATCACTTGAAAAATACTATTAGCCGCCGTGATCCCAATTTGTAATTTCTCATTCACTTTAGCCAAACTTTTCAATGGTGACATCAGCATAACTAAAGCACCCAAGAAACTGACAAACTTACCCGCAGAGTCAGAACCTTCAACCAGATAATTCAAATATATAAATAAAATAATGGCGAAAATAGGAGAAACGCATAAGGTGGTTACTGGCACTAATGCAGAAGAAACGCGCGCTCGACGCATATTCTTTTTGAAATTATCTTGATTCACTGTAGCAAAAAATTCGATTTGCTTTTCTTGAGCACCGTAAACTTTGATTACTTTTTGGCCCAAGGCATTTTCTTTTACAGTTTCAGCAATATCGCCCATAGAATTTTGAATTTCGTGACTAGCTTTACGGAATTTTTTATTTGCAAAAAGTATTACTCCAGCCACCAATGGCACACTGAAAACAGCAATCAAACACAATCGCCAATCCAGAAAAATCATCCAACCAATTAGTCCTACAGCTGTCAAAGAATTTCGAATCAAATTTGCCAACGTTTCGGTCATCATGACCGCAGTTTGTTCAATATCGTAAAGAAATTTAGACACTAGTGTTGATGAGGGCACTTGATCAAAATAAGTAGAAGATAAAAACACAAGTTTTTTGAAAAAATCACGTCGCAAATCACGAATTGTGGAACGACCAACTTTGGCCATCAAATAACTAGAACCATAACTAACAAACGAACGTATCACCATGAGCAGCAGCATCACAATCGGCAACCATAGAGCAGCTTGAGCACTTTTATTTACAACGCCTTCATCGATAATAGGCTTTAAAATAGCGGCTATACCAACCTGAGTAACCGTTAATATAATTAAAAACACTAAGGCAACTATTAACCATAGTTTGTATTGCAGAACATACCGCGACACTCGAAAGAAAATTACTTTTCCATTCATTAATGGCGCTTCAGTTAGCTTTTGGCGTTTTTGGTTTGATTGCATACTCAATGGTGAGTTAAGACTTTATCAATTGGCATGTATTCGCCAGCATAAGCAACTTACTGGTTTTGAGTCGCAAAAGTAATTCGTGTCATATTTAAATCTTTAGCAACATCCATAACGTTGACTACAGACTGATGCGTTGCTTCTTTGTCGGCTCTAATCACTAATAATATTTCATCTTGGCCTTCAAACTCGGATAATGCACGTCGCAACGTTTCATTATTTGAGTTCACCAAAGAAACAATTTCGGTTTCATTAGGTTTGCGCATTGCATAAGTCAAATCTTTAGATATCATAATTTCAATCTGCTTATCAAGCTGGACTGGATCTTGTTCAAGATTTGCTTCAGGCAAACGAATTTTTAATTCCGACTCTTTAGTAAAAGTGGTTGTTAACATGAAGAAAATTAATAATAAAAATACGACATCAATCAATGGCGTAAGCTCAATCATTGATGATTCTTCAGAATCTGAATCAGTAAATTTCATAGCAAAACTATTAGGATTATATTAATCAGTGACTTTTCGGTTCGAAGGTAATTTCTTAGCAATCGTCTTAGCTTCATTATCAATAGATTTGTTTTCGGTATTTTTTTTCAATTTAGCATTAGCTACTGCATTTGCTCTTCTAGCAGTCGCAAGCTCAACCAAATGAATTGCATTTCGTTCCAATAAAATAGCGATTTGCTCTACTTTACCCTTAAAATAACGGAAAAATAATAAAGTTGAAATACCAATTGCCAAACCAACCGCTGTGGTAATTAAAGCTTGTGAAATACCTCCCGAAAGTGCAGTTGGGTCACCTACACCACTCAATCGAATTTCAGCAAACACTTGAATCATGCCAACCACTGTGCCAAGCAAACCAATTAATGGGCTTACTGAAGCAATTGTGCCAAGTGCATTCAACCGTTTACTCAAGCGATGTACCACAAACCTGCCTGACTCTTCAATTGCTTGTTTCATTTGGTCTCGGCCATGAGCACGGTTTCGAATTCCAGCTGCAAGAACCTCGCCTAGAGTCGAATGCCGTCGAAGAGCTTCAACTTTGTGAGCTTCAATATTTTCAGCATTAATCAATTCAGTAATTTGAGCTTGTAATTTAGAAGGCACCACAGAATTAACCTTTAACACCCAAAACTTTTCTAAAATGATCATGATTGCCGCCACTGAACATAGCAATAGTGGCCACATAAGAATCCCACCGGACTTAAAAATTTCTAGCATATCAAATCAACTGTTTATATTTTATATGAGAATTAATCGAGTGGCTCAGAATACCAAAAACGAGGATATAATGCTCTAAATTCTCGCTTAAGAATGCCATCTTTTGAATAAACAAATTGAATGGAGCCTGAACGGGCTGTTGAGAGCACCTCATCACTATACTTTTTCAATCGTTGCTGCACATTTTTGTGCGGGTGTCCATATGGACTAAAATACGCTGCTGAGATAATTGCATGCTTAGGATTAACAGCATTTAAAAAAACTGGAGTGGATGATGTTTTGCTACCATGATGAGCTACGACCAACGTATCTACTGAAAGATTTTCTTTATATTTTTCAACTAAATAGTGTTCTGCACCACGTTCAATATCCCCAGGTAATAATACAGCCCCATAAGGACTTGTAATCTTTAAAATACAGGAAGAATCATTTCGGCTTAGGCGACCATTTTCTTCAGTGACAATCTCTGGAAAAATATTAAACACCACCTCATCTAACTGCCAAGATTTTGCATAACAACTCTGCTGTTGATGCTGATTTATTTGCATGATCTCAACATGCTTTTTGAGTGCGTTTAAATCATTAATCAATAATGCCGTCATTGTTGTTTTTTGCAGCAAAGAGTTCAACCCACCAATATGATCTTTATCGGCGTGACTGATCACAATAGTATGTACTTTTTTATGAGGTTTCAGTCGAAGATAAGGAATAATTATTTGTTGCGCGCTGTCTGAATCAATAAATGCATTACCCGTGTCATAAACAACAAAAAACTCTCTTGTTTCAATTAATATAGCCAAGCCCTGCCCAACATCCAAGTTAATCAATTTGAACTCACCTTTTTGTAACTGAGGCTTCTGACCGAAATAAAACATCAAAATCAATGGCATCAATAAAAAATGTTTAGCTATTGCTAAACGCCAAAACATCAACAAACCGATTAACAACACCAAAAAAAATACAAAAATCCCATCACTACTAACACTAGGCAACTGTTGCACAAGCTCAAATTGTAAAAAGGAAAATAATGTCAAACCCTCCCAAGAAAAAGTTAGCAATACATTTAACATCCTCCAAAGAAATTCAATAAACGAAATAAGCCATGGGATTTGCATATTCAAAGTAATTAAACTGAGAAGCATTAGCATCAAAGCGAATGGCAATATAAGTGCTGCAATCAATGGAATGAAAATAACATTAACTATTGGTGAAACTATGGATGCTTGATTGAAGACTAGCAAAGTAAATGGCGCCATAGTCAATGCCATACGGCAATGCATTAGAATATTGTTCTCACGATTTTTCAGCAATATAACAATAACCAAAATCGCAAAAAATGATAACCAAAAACCAATATGTAAGGTGCTAGTTGGAAACAAAACCAATAAACAAATTAGTGCGGCACATAAACATTCAAATAAGCTTAATTGTTTATTAAAAATCTTACAAAAACTAAAAATACCTAACATCAAAATTGCTCTTTGTGTAGGTAGTGAAAAGCCAGCGATAAAAGCATATAAACAAGCAAACAACAAACCAGCTAGCATTGAAAATGTTTGCAAATTGATATGCTTAAAACAAACATCTAATATTCGTCTAGAAACATTAATGGGTAAAAACTTCAAAAAACTATTCAAAATTTTTCTCACCACAAAATTAACCATGAAAAAAACCAAGGTGATATGCAAACCTGAAATTGCTATCAAATGACTAGTGCCCGTTTCCCTAAAAAGTCTCCATTGTTCGCTATTTAATCCACTACGATCGCCGATTATCAAAGCTTTTAGCAATGCTAGATTTCTAAAAGCTTCGTAATCATTAACTAAACTTTGCTTTCTATATTCAGGTTCAAGCTGATACTGGTTAGTAGTTAATTGCTTTATCAAAACCAACCGAATCAAACGACGAGTTGCGGCAAGTAGAGAAATATCATTAGAAATCAATCTGGCTGAATTTGCAGTAAAGTAACCAGTGGCCGCGATATTGTTTGCAAATGTATATTTTTCAAAATCAAATGCACCCCAAGAAGCAGAACCTTTAGGCGGTTTCAAATTAGCAACTATCTGCCAAGATTGTCCAAGTTTGAATTGTTCATTACAACGATAACACTTGAGTCGTAATATAGCCCCCTCTTTAAGTACAGTTTGATTACCCTCATTCATTACTGCCTTATTTAGCCTCACAAGTAATGAAGTGATTTTTAAATCAGCTACGTTTTGATATTTAGCAAAATCAATTATCTTGACACGAATTAGCAAGTGTTGTTGCGCATACTCAAAGCTAAATTGTTGAGATTTTTTCTGATGCGCATGCAAAATAAAATTCCCTAACATCAAGATAAATATCATTAAATGAATGCAAAAAATTTTGCCTTTAGAAGGCAATCTTGTCTTAAAAATGCTTATTAACAACACAAAGACTGCAAAGAGAATAGATATTCCAGTAAAAACTTTATTGGGTAATGAGGGCAAATAGGTAGCAAAAGCACACGCGCATAATATGTTGAGCGCTAAAATGTGTATCGCAAAAGCATTGAAAAAACTATTTTTTTGAAACATACCACCGTCCATGTGATCCATTATTAATTCCTTAATATATTAGACAATTGTCTAATTGTGCTTTCAAGCACCAATCCCTATGATGCTGAAAAAGTAGCAAATTTACGTAAATTTCAATTCACTACTAGACAATAATAGTTTTATTAATTTTAGTCAAAGTTGTTTATGTGTTTGATAATTGCATTATGATATCGCGCTTCAAAGGTTGGCCTTATGTCTAGCAAAATACTTTTCGCTTTTAAATAGAAAAATATGCGTTTTTTTCGAAAACTCCGCCGCAAACTTCCCAATAAGCATGAAATTGAAAATACACCTTCATTAAGTATTTTTAAATCATTCTGGAAGCGCACTGAACTATGGGCGATGAATCGAAGCTCTATTCCAATGGGTGTTTCTGTCGGCATTTTTTGTGCTTTTTTACCCATGCCATTTGAAATGCTAGCTGCCGCTTTTTTAGCTATTGTGTTTGGCGGCAATATCATCTTCGCGATATCAATGGTATGGATATCAAACCCATTAACGTGGGTGCCTTTGTATACACCTTGTTATTTGTTCGGCGCCAAATTACTTCGCCTTGATCCTATTTCTATTACTGAGATGTCGTCTTTCAAAATCAACGCCGAACTTGGCTACCATTATGCTGCATTGTGGCTAGGTTGCCTGATTATCGGTTTGGTAGTTTCTAGCTTAACTTATGCTTTTTTAAGAATCATTTGGCGCCGCCAAGTCCAATATGAATGGAGTGAACGGAAAAAATATCGTCTCAGAAATCGTAACAAAAAAGCAAAAAAATAATCATTATCTACAACAGCTTTCTTTCAAGCTTTAATGATTTAAAACTCCGTCGATCAACTCCATTTGTACTGACATACGCTCTGCTAGCAAAATATCATGTGTAACCATGATAATGCTCATCCCGTATTCCTCATTTAATTGCAGTAAAGTTTCAAAAACACTATCAGCCGTTTTCCTATCTAAATTTCCTGTAGGTTCATCAGCAAGAACACAAGAAGGTTTAGCCGCCACAGCACGAGCAATAGCAACCCGTTGGCGTTCTCCTCCAGACAACTCGCCCGGACGATGCTCTAGCCTGTGTTCTAAACCAACGGTTGTAAGCACATCACGAGCTTGAAATTCAGCTTCAGAAACACTTAAGCCACGAATGCGTAATGGCATAGCTACATTTTCAACCGCAGAAAATTCACCTAATAAATGATGAAATTGATAAACAAAGCCCAAATGACGATTACGTAGCGCTCCACGTTGATTGCCATTAAGTTGATTAAGATTCTGACCACCTAACAGTACTTCGCCCTCATCCGCAGTATCTAAACCACCTAGCAAATGCATTAACGTACTTTTACCAGAACCTGATGCCCCAATAATCGCAATAGTTTCACCTTGCCGAGCTTGAAAATCAACTCCATGCAAAACAGATGTTTGCAAATTCCCTTCACGATAAGATTTATATAAATTTCTTGCTACAAGAATTTCTTGAGAATCAATACCCATAACATACCTTATTCATAACGAAGCGCTTCTGCAGGCTGAACTTTCGAAGCACGCCAAGCAGGAAACAGAGTTGCTACCATACTAATCGCAATCGAACCTAAAATAATTGCAGACAAATCAGCTAGACGAAGTTCAGCTGGAAAATCGGTAATTAAATAAACATCTGGCGGGAAAAATTGAAAACCAAAAATATTTTCAAGAAAAGCAATAATTGAACCTAAATTTAAAGCTGTTAATACGCCTAACGTACCGCCAATAAAAGTACCTACCAGACCAGAAGTAATACCTTGAACGAAGAAAATCTGCATAATGCCTGAAGACTTCATACCCATAGTTCGCAAAATAGCGATATCTGAACGTTTATCAGTGACCACCATAACCAAAGTAGAAACAATATTAATTGCAGCAACAGCAACAATTAAAAATAATAAAATAAACATAACGCGTTTTTCTACAACTAAAGCGCGAAAAAAGTTTCGATGTTTGCGAGTCCAATCGCTAACAAAAAATCTTTCTCCTAGGCTTTGCGCAACCTCAAAGCGTAAATCAGGTGCTTGATATACATCTTCTAAGGTCAAGCGCAAACCAGACACTTGGTTATTAGAGTTCAACAAACGACCAGCATCTTTGATATGCGTTAAAATCAAAGAACTGTCATATTCATACATACCTAAATTAAAGAAACCGACTACTTCAAAACGGCGCAAGCGTGGCACAATTCCCGCAGGTGTTGCTTGACCCTGTGGCGACATTAGAGTGATTTTTGCTCCTGGGCCAATATTCAACTGTTGCGCCAATTGCTCACCAATAATGACTTTAAACTCACCCTCTTTAAGATCATCAAATGAACCGAAGGTCATATGTTCGGATAAATTAGAAACCTTTGATTCAAATTGTGGATCAATCCCACGAATTAACGTCCCACGGGCTATATTCCCTATTGTGACTAGTCCTTGACCAGAAATATAAGGAGCAATCGCATCATTGTTACTAATTGTTTGTACCTGATCACGCACACCTTGCCAATCCTTCAACCAAGGGCTGCGACTTTCGACGGTGACATGAGAAGCAACATCCAAAATCCGACCTCGCAGTTCATTACCGAACCCATTCATTACTGAAATGGTTGTGATCAGCGCCCAAACACCAATTGCTATACCAATAATGGAAACCCAACCAATAAATGAGACGAAACCATTACGCCTTTTTGCACGGGAATAACGCAGACCAATTGATACCGGAAACTGAGAAAACATAAACGAACTAACCTTCGGCGCGCATGTGTGGAAAAAGCAACACGTCACGAATCGTAGAACTGTTCGTGAATAGCATGACTAAACGATCAATCCCGATACCTTCACCTGCAGTTGGTGGCATGCCATATTCTAGAGCCCTGATATAATCCGCATCATAGTGCATTGCTTCATCATCGCCAGCATCCTTCTCTGCAACTTGAGTTTGAAAACGTTCTGCTTGATCTTGCGCATCATTTAACTCAGAAAAACCATTTGCTATCTCTCGACCAGCAATAAATAATTCAAAGCGATCAGTCACTTCTGGATTGTCATCACTACGACGTGACAATGGCGACACTTCAACAGGATAATCAGTAATAAACGTCGGATCTTTTAATTTTTCTTCAGCAGTCGCTTCAAAAATTTCAATCAAAATCTTACCAATACCATAACTTGACTTAACTTCAATGCCTAGCTTCTTGGCATATGCCGATAAAGCTTCCATATCGCTGATATCGGCTTCCGTCAATTCTGAGTTATATTGTAAAACTGCATCCGCTACCGATAGCCTTGCGAATGGCTTTGAGAAATCAATGGATTGATCTTGATATTCAATTTGCTCTTGGCCTATCACATCTTTAGCAACACCCTTAAACATTGCCTCGGTAATATCCATCAAATCCTGATAGTCAGCATACGCTTGATAAAACTCAAGCATAGTGAATTCTGGATTATGACGCGTACTCAATCCTTCATTCCGGAAATTACGGTTGATTTCAAATACTCGATGAAAACCACCAACAACTAAACGTTTTAAATACAGTTCAGGAGCTATGCGCAAAAATAATTGCATATCCAACGCATTATGATGCGTGACAAAAGGCCTCGCAACAGCGCCGCCAGGAATAGCCTGCATCATGGGCGTTTCAACTTCAAGATATTCTTTCTCAATCAAAAACTGACGAATATAACTAATAATCGCGCTGCGTTTTTTAAACACTTCACGACTGTTCTCGTTCATAATCAAGTCGACATAGCGTTGTCGATACTTGGTTTCGGTATCCGTAAGACCATGAAATTTTTCTGGCAATGGTCTGAGTGATTTAACTAGTAATTCAATCGAAGAAACTTTAACGCTCAATTCGCCTTTATTCGTTTTAAATATTACTCCACGAGCGCCAACTATATCGCCAATATCCCATTTTTTGAATTGTTCGTTATAAAATCCTTCAGCTAAGGCATCACGTTGAACATAAATTTGTACCTGACCCGAATCATCTTGCAGGTTAGCAAAACTAGCCTTACCCATAATTCGTCGAGTCATGATACGACCAGCAACCACAACTTCAATTGCTTTTTCTTCAAGCTCATCTTTACTGAGCAAATCTAATTCTCGATGCAAATCTTCAGCCGCATTTTCTGGACGAAAAGTATTAGGAAAAGGGTTTCCAGCATTTCTTAGCTGAACTAACTTTTCACGACGTTGACGAATTTGTTCATTTTCATCAGTCGGTATTGCGTTGTTATCACTCACAAAAAATCTCTTACATTTGTATTAAAAACTATATTAAAAAAACAATAAAGCTTAGAAAATTATTGATTCTAAAACCACAAAATAAAATTACCTGAGAATGGTACACATTCTATCTATGACAAACAATGAATCCGTTTGATTTTCCCAAACCTTTTGCTTAATTTTTTGTTAAAATGGCTCTACACAGCGGCCTTTAAACTAGCCTCAATAAATGCGTCTAAATCACCATCTAAGACAGCTTGAGTATTACCAGTTTCCACACCCGTACGAAGATCTTTAATACGTGACTGATCAAGTACGTAAGATCGAATTTGCTGCCCCCAACCAATATCAGATTTTTCACTCTCAACAGCTTGCGCTTCATCACGTCTGGTTTGCATTTCCAGCTCATACAAACGAGCTTTTAACATATTCATTGCCTCAGCTTTATTTTTATGTTGTGAGCGGCCAGACTGGCACTGAACAACTGCATTGGTGGGTAAATGAGTAATACGTACAGCTGACTCTGTTTTATTAACGTGCTGACCACCAGCACCACTAGCTCTATAAGTATCTATACGTAAATCGGCAGGATTAATATCTATATCTACTGAATCATCCACTTCTGGATACGCATAGAATGAGGCAAACGAAGTATGCCGACGATTCCCCGAATCAAATGGTGACTTCCTGACCAAACGATGCACACCAGTTTCAGTGCGTAAATAACCAAATGCGTTCTCACCACTGACTTTTACAGTTGCACTTTTGATGCCGGCAACATCACCTGCTGAAACCTCGACTATTTCTACCTTATAATCATGCGATTCAGCCCATCGCAAATACATACGCAGGATCATTTCCGCCCAATCTTGCGCTTCAGTACCACCCGATCCTGCTTGAATATCAAAAAAAGCATTACAATGATCCATTTCGCCAGAAAACATCCGTTGAAATTCTAGCTTTTCCAAACGCTGTTGAACTAATGTTAAATCTTGGCAAACTGTCTCGAACAATTCATTATCTTGCTCTTCTATAGCAAGGTCTAACAACTCTCGATTTTCTTCAATTCCTGACGTAACAAACATTACAGAATCAACAATAGCTTCAATGCCAGCCCTTTCTTTATTCAACTCTTGTGCAACTTCAGGTGTATTCCAAACATCTGATTGTTCCAACAGCCCTTGGATTTCTTCTAAACGTTCTTGCTTGGCATCAAAATCAAAGATACCCCCTAATCGCTTCATTTCTTAAAGAGATTAGTTTGATTTGTTCAAAAATTGCTGTTGTTTCCATAAAAATACATACTTATTGTGTTGACCAACTCAATGGTCAAAAATTAAATAATTAAGTTTAAAGCGATTTTAATCTATAGCGCCATCTTAGTAATGTGCTGATTGTATCTTACTGCCGAAGACTTTTCTTGATTGATGTAATCGACCTGACCCAAGGCTTTTCCTTTTTTAGTCTTTCAGGCAAAGATTGCTTGGCTTGCAGCGCTAATTCTTTGTTTGCATAGCTCCCATAAACAAGTTTGTACCATAATTGAGAATCGATTCTTTCAGATAAAATTCTAGCATCACCATTTAAAGAAAAATCTCTAATCATTTGTTTTAACAAATTGGGTTCTTGGCTAGCAAAAACTTGGATTACCCATGATGAATCTGGAAATTGTTCGAGCCAATCATTATTTGGCTGCGTCAAATCTTGTGTTTGAGTCCTTGTATCTGAAACAGGTATCTCCTCTTCATTCGATTTATTTAGAGAGTCAACTTCAGCAGTAAACTGAGCCCGCTGATTTTGCGAACCTTGAATATACTTTTGTGCGGGAGAATAGCCCAAACTAGAAGACTTCTTAAAATATGCCAGTGCTTGTTTTTCATTTTTCAATGAACCTGGAACCTGTCCAAGTAACCACATTCGCCCTAAATTAAAAGCAGCTTTAGAATTATTACCAGCTTCAGCAGTCTTCCATTTCTGATAAGCTTGTTGAAAATCAGACTTTATATAGGCTTGCATACCTTGATGAAATAACTGATCAGACTTGGAATGATCGCCTTTTAATACCCCATCAGTGGTCACCAAATTAGCAATCGCAATAGACTGAAAACTTAGCAACACGCAGACAGCAATAAAAAACAGCCCTAACACTTTTTTAAGTTTAAGGGCTGTTTTTTTAAAACTATCTTTGAAAAAATCGAACAATTTCTTATCGCTAATGAAATAAGCAAATTTTTGAGTCATATTTTAAAAAACAAACATAAATTACAAAGCATCATCACCTTTTTCACCCGTTCTGATTCGGATCACTTCTTGCAAATCCTGAATAAATATCTTGCCATCACCGACTTTATTTTGACGAGCAGCTTCAACTATAGCTTCAATAGCATCATCCAGAAGTTTATTAGGTACAGCCACTTCAATTTTAACTTTAGGAATAAAATCAATGGAATACTCAGATCCTCGATACACTTCGGTATGTCCTTTTTGACGTCCAAAACCTCTCACTTCAGTAACAGTCATACCTGAAATGCCAAGTTTTGATAAGACATCTTTAACATCATCAGTTCGATACGGACGAATTATTGCAGAAATTAGTTTCATAAACACTCCTCGCAAAGCTCTTTGAGCTTTTATTTATTATGCTTTTTTATTAATAGCAAACACCAATAGCATTTACTAAATTAAGTTTAACAACAAGAACAGCTGATAGCAAAGTCACAACCAAACTGTATTTCAATTATCAAAATAAATTCTAATCGTATTCAAAACAATACTTCCAATTTAAAACCTAAAATAACAATAAAAAGATTATAATTAAATTGCAGGAAAACATTATCCATCACGGTCATGTAATACGATATAAATAATTACATACTATTCAAAACTATTTGCTAAACATGAAAAAAGAAAAAAAATACTGGATTGGTTACGACGACCCTATTCCACAAGATATTTATTTTATTGAGGCTTTGGACAAAAATATTTGGTCCGCCGGCTCTAAAAGCGACTGGGACGCTGCTTGGTTAACAGACATGCCAGGTGATAAAACAATTGAAAAACTAGATAAAAACAAAACGCTAAACCACATTCCTGGCAATGGTGCATTGACGATCAAAAGCAATCTATATAACACTTTACATAAAGCTAAAACAATGCTTGAAGGTTATCCTCAAGCAAGTCGTTATAATTTTTTCCCAAAAACTTATTCCATGCCAGAGGAATATTTTGATTTGCAAGAAGCGGCCCGTCAAAATCCAGATTGGATGTGGATTCAAAAACCACGCAACTTATCCCGTGGTCGTGGTATTGAAATGGTACAACACATGGAAACTGTGCCACTTGATAGGTCTTGGATTATCCAACAATATTTACACAAACCACACCTCTGGGATGGCTATAAATACGTTCTGCGTTGCTATATCTTAATCACTTCTGTTGAACCATTACGTTTTTATTGGTATCACGAGGGTTCAGCTAAATTAACCTCTGCTAAATTCAACCTTGATGATTTAGACAATCCTTACCGCCACTTAACTAACCCTGACATTAATGAGCATAATGATGATGTCAAAATACCCGTTACTTTTCACTCATTTGAAGTTTATCGGCAATGGTTGAAAGACCAAGGCATTGACGACAATAAATTATTTGACGATATTCGCGATATGTTAGCCTTAACTGTGCTTGCAGCGCGTGAAAATATGCGTTCTCACTCACAAAAATATGAATCTGATCTAATCGGCACTTATGAACTGATTGGTGTAGATTGCATGATCGATAGCGACATCAAGCCATGGATTGTTGAATGTAACCTAAGCCCATCGCTTGAAGTGTGTGCAACCAATCCTGAACAAGCCGAAAAAGAAATCAAAACTAAAAAAGGCATGGTCACCGAAATTGTGAACATGTTAGGCTTAAATGATCTTGATCAAGAATCCCTTTCTGAAAAAGAAAAAGCAGAACGAGAAATGCAGCGAGCCCAAGGCTTTGATTGTGTTTTCCCTAGCGAAGATGCAAATCGTTATTTAAACTGTTTTCCAATGCCTAGATTCGCTGACATTGACAGCCTCCCCGAAGATTTCAAAATTGATTATGATCAATTAACCCTGAAAAGCCGTGTTGACACAGAAGCAATATTTGATGATTCATTAGCTCTTTTAGCACACAACACAATTAATAAAAGTTCTGCCTTTATTGCGCCAAATGAAATAGCCACTTGGATATGGATTCAAACTTCTAGCGGCAAAACACCAGAAGAAATAGCAGAAGAATTGACTGAAAATTTCGGTCCAATAGCTGCTCAAGACTCCGACGAAGTCTCTGTTCATGAAACACATTCTTGGTTAGCTCAAGTATGGGAAATGCTCGCTGATTGGTCTGAAGCGAACTTATTCAGTCAAGCAAATATTAGCGAAATTCACAATACAACAGAAGAAAATAAAGACACACAAGAATGGCGTGATGCTGGTTATATCAATTTTGTTGACTGCTCAATTCAGGTTCGCACTAGCTGTTCATTTGCAGAGAGTTATTTGCGTCAATTTAGTGATAAAACTCCGAGATCACCTAAAAATATCTTACAAGTAGATATTTATCGCTCTACTGTCGGTTATGTTTTAACTCATGACACTCAAGTATTATCAGGCAGTAGACCCATGTCTCGCCTAATTGATGATTGTCTCAAGTTAATCACTAGAAATATTTTACAAGACGAAGATATCGCTTTGCTGAATGGTTGTGTTTTTAGTAACAAACAAAAAAATGGTATTCTTGTTGGGAACCAGGAACAACTAGATAGCCTTGCTTATGAGCTTTGTTTAGCTAATGATGATTATTCAATTCGTAGTGGCAGCTCGATCATCTCAGCGCAAACAAACATAGTCAAATGCACTGATTTGCCATTATTATTACCTAGTAATACCACCAGTATTAGTAGCTCATATGATGCTAGCAATTACTATCCAAAAAAACCGGAACTACAAAATAATAGTAACGAAGACATTGTTGCTAAAGACTGGTTAATCAGCGGTATTATTAATCAACCATGCTGGTTCGCTCCAAGTAAAGGTGTAGTTGGAGAGTTCTCTCAAATAAATGTCATTATTTTTATTGAAACAAATGATTCAGCTGAAACAGCCAGCTTATCCCTTTTAAATAATGCTGATATGTTAACTAAAATATGGGCTAATTGCCCTCAGAAAAAGCCTGATGCTGCGTCTAAAATCCCACAATGGTTAATGGGAATCAAAGGCTACACACTCCAATGCCAAGATTTGCGACAAGCGCAAGGCTTGTTAACAGATATTGGAAACCTTCTTTAAGTAAAAAACAGAAGCAAATAAAAAGGCGATTTCAAATATGAAATCGCCTTTTTTGGGAATAAAGAAATATATATTAGTATTTCTTTTCAGCTTCGCCTTCAGCCTCTGCGGCTTCGCCTTTAGCTTCGCCTTCAGCTTCTGCTGCTTCGCCTTCAGCTTCGCTTTTTGCTTCTGCATATTTGCCTTCAGCTTCGCTTTCTGCTTCAGCTACTTTTTCTGCTTCAGCAGCTTGCGCTACACCAACAGTCATTGCAGTTGGCACAAAACCACTGATTGCTATAACTGGCAAACCAACAGCCAGAGTTTTCTTTAAATTTGCTAACAAACTAGCTTTATCGTTAGACATAAGTAATACCTCATATTAAGGGGTTTTTATTTAAATAAAATTTTTTCATATGAAAAAACGCGAAGACAAATATGCCTTCTCCTACTAGAAGACCTGATAATCAATGAAAATCATGCAGAGCTTCAAACAGAAGACCTGACAATCAATCAAAATCATGCAGAACTTTTAAAAATATACTAAATGTAATTTTTTAGTGTTGATAATTATACAGCTAATATTATACAAATTTCCATTTATATTAATTTCTTTAAATATAAAGCAATATTATACGGTCAAGAAATGATTATGCGTGTTTTACTTTGTAAAGCTTATATAGGATTTTTACCTAGCGATTAAACAAAATAGCTTTAAAGAAAAGGATTTAGCCCAAGCAATAGCAAAAAATTCCAATACAACTGTCAATTCTAGATAGCTATACGATCTCCCCTAACCAACATGTATGACCAAGGGATGTATAGAACCTCTCATATAAACTCAACCTTTATGTATAAAAAAAGCCCTCACTGTATACAGTGAGGGCTTTCTCAATATTCAAATTTAATTCAATCTAACATGATAATTAAAATGATTTGGAAATTGTGAATGCAACTTGTACGTCATCAGTTACGTCTGAATCAGCAATAGTCACATCCCAATCTAAACCTACTAATCCGCCACCAGAAATGCTAGCAGAATAATATTCTTCAGCAATCACGTCCCAATCACCTACAGTAAAACCAAGAGAAACATTTTCAGTGATATCAAAACCATATGACAACTCAACATTATCAGTTGCTTCATCGAGACCTGCAAAATAATAAAGGTCAAACCCGTAAGCGCTAATGCCAGCATATGCTTCTTCAATATCGCTGTCACTAGCATCATCTCCACCAAAAAAACGAAACAAGGTCAAACCAAAATCAAGACTAACAGAACCTACTTCAAAGCCCCAACCTCCATAGAAATCAAGTTCTGTTGATTCATCACCACCAAAATCTACATTTGAACCCCAGACTCCAAGATAAAAGCCACTACCATGCTCGAAATCGAAACCACCTTGTAAGGCAGGATCTTCATTATTTTGTGTTTGACCACGAAAAATATAATTTGTTGTCAATGCAACATTTGCAGAAATTGGGCCTTCTGCGAAAATTGGTTGACTAACTGGCAAAATAGCTAATAAAGCGGTTGTTACGCCTGATTTTCTTAAAAATTTCATATTGATAACCTCTATGTTCTTCTATATTCTTTATTAATAATAACAAACTAAACAAGATACTTCACCTATTACTTTAACTATAAACAATTATCAGTTTGAAATAAAAAAATTATAACTTCAAGCCGTCACAATCACTAAATATATTAACGCTAAGAATCTAAGCACAACAAACTAACAAATTCCTGAATTCTCTAAAATACCAACCAGTTCAAATGAAATAATAAGGCTTTTACAATTACTAATTCAGAATCACTAAAAAAGCCTAACCAACATAAACTATTGATTAGGCTTAATTAAAATGGCGCGCATGGAAGGATTCGAACCTCCGACCGCCTGGTTCGTAGCCAGGTACTCTATCCAGCTGAGCTACATGCGCGTAACTCTTTCATTATCTTCTCTTACGTACTGCAAATAAATTTTTATTGTAAAATTTGATCTCTATTAATACTTTATCTAGATCAAACTTTTTGCTTATAACTACATTTACACTATTGTTTTCGGGCGGGATATTATTGTTTTCAACCATAATAATCAAGCCTTTATTCAACAAATAATCAAAAAATAAAACTGGCGGAGAGAGAGGGATTCGAACCCTCGATGAGGCTATAAACCCCATACTCCCTTAGCAGGGGAGCGCCTTCAGCCACTCGGCCACCTCTCCGCAATTGCCCAATAGAACTAAGCAACAAAAATTATAATTTTTTATCGATTACCGTACGAATCATCAATAAAATCATCATCATAATCAAAACCACTTTCGTTTTCATTTTCTTCAGTAGTTCCTGTTTTTTTCAAACGTTCTTCACGCTTAATACGAAGATAGATTTCTTCGCGATGAACCGCCACATCACGTGGCGCATTAATACCAATACGAACTTGATTACCTTTAACACCTAATACGGTGACTTGCACATCGTCACCGATGTTCAAGGTTTCATTTACACGTCGAGTCAAAATAAGCATATAGCCCTCCTATCGTTCCTAACAATAGCCGAAAATTCGGTTTGCGTTATTATAATTAGCGCTTCCAGAATTACCACATATATTTTTATATTTTGTCATTAAAATGACATAAAAATATTTGTACCATATTTATTTCAGAGACTCTCTAAGCCAAATGATTCATGTAAAGTTTTAACAGACAATTCAGTATATTTCTCCTTTACAATAACAGAAATTTTTATTTCTGATGTTGAAATTAATTCAATATTCACAGATTCTTTGCCTAGAGCAGCAAACATTTGTGCTGCAACGCCAGCATGAGAAACCATGCCAACACCAACAACAGATATTTTGGCAATATCGTTATTAATTACTAAATCATCTGCACCAATATTTTTTATAACTTCCTCTAAAATTGTTTTACACTTTGAGAGTTCAGTACGGTTCGTTGTAAAAGTAAAATTACTCTTACCATCAGGACTAATATTTTGAACAATTAAGTCAACATTAATATTTTCAGCTGATACTGGTCCCAACACTTTATTCGCAACACCTGGCTGATCAGGAATACCTCTTACAGTAAACATCACTTCATCACGATTAAATGCTACGCCAGAAATTAATGGAGCTTCCATTTGTATTGCCTCACTATCATAAGTAATTAAAGTGCCTTCATCAGGCTCAAAAGAAGAAAGTACTCGCAGAGGGACTTTATATTTCCCTGCAAACTCAACTGAACGAGTTTGCAGCACTTTAGCGCCCAAACTAGCTAGTTCCAGCATCTCTTCAAATGTAATTTGTTTCAAACGTCGTGCCTCAGGCACAACTCTTGGATCCGTGGTATATATGCCATCAACATCTGTATAGATACGGCACTCATCAGCCTTTAACGCAGCAGCTATAGCCACTGCAGATGTATCCGAACCACCACGGCCTAAGGTCGTAATATTGCCATTGCTATCAACACCTTGAAAGCCTGCTGCAACAATAATGTTGTCATCTTCAAGGTCATCATGAATTTTTTCTACATCAATACTTTCAATGCGAGCTTTCATATGCGAGCTATCTGTCAACATACGAACTTGTCCGCCAGTATAAGATTTAGCTTTTAAGCCAAGATCATGCAATGCCATAGATAACAATGCGATTGTGACCTGTTCACCAGTGGCCATCAAAACATCCATTTCACGAGGCGAAGGAGTTTCGTTTATTTCATGAGCAAGTTTGATCAAATTGTTAGTTTGACCGCTCATTGCAGAAACCACAACAACGAGCTTTTCACCTTTGGCTTGACGTTCAGCCAATCCTGCAGCAACCGCTCTAATTCTTTCAACACTGCCTACAGAAGTGCCGCCAAATTTTTCAACAATTAAAGGCATATTCTTGTTTAGATAAGCTAAGCCTTACCTATAATTTTAATAGATTGCGGATTAAACAAGGTTTAGATTGCGTTGTAAACTGTGTGACAGAAAAATATCTACAAAATAAAATACACTATATCTATAAACCAAGCACTGAATAGAGTTTAACTATTATTTTCAAGCCATTGTTGCGCAGAATCTAAACACGCAGAAATATCTTGTTCGTTCGGTATGCCTCCTTCCGCCATATCAGGTCGACCACCACCACGACCACCAAACTCACCAGCAACAAACTGAATTAATTTGCCTGCAGGAAAATCTTTTGACAACGATTTACTAACACCTGCCACTAATATCACTTTGCCATTAGACCGACTTGCTAATAAAACAACTGCATCATTATGTTTACTTTTCAAACCATCAATCGCATCCCTCAAAATTGATTTATCAACAGACTGCATATCCAATGTAAACAATTTCACCGCACCAATTTGTTTAACGCTATTTTCTAAAGTATTTGCCCCTGAACCACCAGAAGCTAATGTTTTTTGCAAAACAAGATTTTCTTTTTGCACAGTTTTTAATTGCTCTTGTAGCTGATCAATTTTAGCTAAAGCATTTTCTGGGGTTGCTTTTAACGCGCCCAATAATTCACCTAACTGCTGTTGCTGTTCTGAAATATAACGTTGCGCACCCTCTCCCGTGACTGCCTCTAATCTTCTAACTCCTGCAGCAACACCAGATTCAGAAATAATTTTAAACAAGCCAATATCACCCGTGCGAGAAACATGTGTGCCACCACAAAGTTCCATAGAAAAGTCGCCCATCGACACAACTCGAACTACATCGCCATATTTCTCTCCAAAAAGTGCCGCTGCCCCTGCGGCTTTAGCCTCTTCAATAGGCAAATTTTTGGCAGTGACATTACGATTAAACATAATTTCTCGATTCACTTTTTCTTCAAGCGCCTGAATTTGCTCTTTACTTACCGGAGCATCATGAGAAAAATCAAATCGAAAACGATCATTATTCACCAATGAACCTTTTTGTTGAATATGGTTACCTAACTCTTCTATCAGTGCAGCATGTAATAAATGTGTTGCCGAGTGATTGGAAGCAATTGCGCGGCGCACACTCTCAAGCACATGCATATCGACGCTATCATTCACAGCAAGATCACCTAATCGAACTTGTCCCAAATGAACAAAGACATCACCTTTGAGCTTTTGTGTATCACTAATATCAATAACTGCATCGCCAGATTTTATTTGACCTTTATCACCGACTTGACCGCCGCCCTCGGCATAAAAAGGTGTTTTATCTGTAATTACACCAACTTGGTCACCAGCACTCACAATTTCTACTTGTTGACCGTCTTCTGTCGAAAAATTCAACAATGCAGTCACAGTTGAAGAATCTGACGTATTCGAATAACCAGAAAATTCTGTCGCAGTTTCAATATCAACTTTTATCGCACTTGAGCTAGCAAATTGCGAACTTTCTCGAGCCCTTTGACGTTGCGCATCCATCAAGTCATTAAAAACTGCTTCATCAACAGTTAAACCTCTTTCACGAGCTAAATCTGCAGTCAAATCAAATGGAAAGCCATAAGTATCATATAAAAGAAAAATGACATCACCAGCAATTTTCTTGTCTTTGAGGTTTGAAGTTTTTTGCTCAAAAATTTTCATTCCTTGATCAAGCGTTTCAGCAAAACGTTGTTCTTCTCGCAATAATGCTTGTTCAATTGTCTTTTGTTGCTCAAGTAATTCGGGATAAGCTTCTCCCATTTGACTGGCCAAACTATCAACAATTTTATAAAAAAATGGCTCGCTTTGAACCGACTGACTCAATTGATATCCATGACGAATGGCACGGCGAATAATACGTCTTAATACATAACCACGACCTTCGTTGCTTGGTAAGACTCCATCAGCTATCAAAAAAGCTGATGAGCGAATATGGTCAGCTAAAACACGAACGGAATGATGACTTTGATCTTCAGTTCCTAAAATTTGACAGATTTCAGCTGTAATAGCTTGAAATAAATCAATATCATAATTGTTATGTTGGTTTTGCAAAACTGCAGCAATACGCTCTAAACCCATACCTGTATCAACTGAAGGTTTAGGCAACGGCGTCAAGGTTCCATCTACAGATCTATCATATTGCATAAAAACGAGATTCCAAATTTCAATAAAACGATCGCCATCTTCTTCAGGAGTTCCGGGAGGGCCTCCCGCCACATCGTCACCATGGTCATAGAAAATTTCACTGCACGGCCCACATGGGCCTGTATCACCCATTGCCCAGAAATTATCTTTAGCACCAATTCGAGAAAACTGGTGCTCTCCGATACCAATCTCGTTCAACCAAATATCTTCCGCTTCTTGGTCTTCATCGAAAACTGTCACCCATAAACGTTCTTTAGGTAGATTAAGTTCTTTCGTCAAGAAATCCCAACCAAATTGAATCGCATCTCTCTTGAAGTAGTCACCAAAGCTAAAGTTCCCTAGCATTTCAAAAAACGTATGGTGCCTCGCAGTATAACCAACATTTTCTAAATCATTATGTTTGCCACCAGCGCGAACACAACGCTGTGAAGTTGTTGCTCGTTGATAGCTGCGTAAATCATCGCCAAGAAAAACATCTTTAAATTGCACCATACCAGCATTGGTAAACAATAATGTTGGATCATTTCCAGGTACTAAAGAGCTACTCACAACTCGTTGATGTTGTCGCTCTTCAAAATAGGTTAAAAACCGTTCGCGTATCTCTGCAGTTTTCATGTTTTAATCTTTAATTAATTCTATTGCGTAAATAACCCTCTATATAAGCTAAAGCTTACTAGAGTTTTAAATGATCTTATTTAAAGTTGCGATTGTATATCGCTTACAGATTTTCTTCAGGCAAATATGTCCGAAAACATCCCAAACATGTATTTTAACCTAGCTAACAACATAGATGCATGCAAAATGTCGATACGATCTATCAATCTAACTCATCAATGTTGTCGATTGCAGAGCGGATTTGCGCTGAAGTAAAACCCCTTCCCTGTAAAAACCGAGCACGCTTGCTCCATTCGTTATAATCCCTGACTTTCATACCTGCATATTTTTTTTGATATTGCAATTGTACTAGACTTAGCCATTGACCTTCTTCAACATTCACATAGTTTTCCACCATGTGTTCAGCAACTCCTTTTTGGCGAAGTTCATGCATTATTTTTATCGGGCCGTGACCTCGGCGAACCCTTTCATTTACAAAAGATTCTGTAAATCTATCATCAGATTGTAGATTTTCATCCTGCAATCTAATGATAGCCAGTTCTACATCATTTTCAGCAAAACCTTTTTTTTGTAATTTTTGACTTAATTCCTGAGCACTATGTTCACGTCTAGATAATAAATCAACAGCGCGATGCAAAACATTTGCTATTTGCTTACTCTCTGACATTGTTCAAAAAATATTCAGAATTATTGTTATTAACCATCTCCTGCTGCAGGATCCAAATCAACAATATCCGCACCTTCAGATGCTTCATCACCGATTCCTAAAGCAGTACGAATCTTTTGCTCAATATCTTGTGCAATTTCGATATTCTCTTTCAAATAATCACGTACATTGTCTTTACCTTGACCAATACGTTCACCATTGTAGCTATACCAAGCCCCTGCTTTGTCGACAATTCCATGTTCCACGCCTAGTGTAATAATTTCACCTTCACGAGAAATCCCTTCGTTATATAAAATATCAAATTCTGTTTGTCTGAACGGAGCAGCCATTTTATTTTTGACAACTTTCACACGCGTCTGGTTACCTAAAATTTCATCACCTTTTTTGATTGCGCCAATGCGGCGAATATCCAAACGTACAGACGAATAAAATTTCAACGCATTGCCACCTGTCGTTGTTTCAGGATTACCAAACATAACACCGATTTTCATACGAATTTGATTAATAAAAATCACTAAGGTGTTTGCTTTTTGAATATTTGCTGTCAATTTACGCAGTGCTTGCGACATCAATCTTGCTTGCAAGCCCATATGAGAGTCGCCCATATCGCCTTCAATTTCTGCCTTAGGAGTTAAAGCCGCAACCGAATCAATAACAACAATATCAACTGCCGCTGAACGAACTAGCATGTCAGCAATTTCTAATGCCTGTTCACCTGTGTCAGGCTGAGAAATTAGTAATTCATCAACATTCACACCAAGACGTTTTGCATACGCTGTATCTAAAGCATGTTCTGCATCAATAAATGCAGCTGTGCCACCTTGTTTTTGTGCTTCTGCAATCGCAGAAAGCGTTAACGTTGTTTTACCTGAAGATTCTGGACCATAAATTTCACATACTCGTCCTTTAGGTAAACCACCTATTCCTAAGGCAAGATCAAGACCGATAGAACCTGTTGGGATTGCACTAACGTCTTTTACAACATCACCATCACCTAAACGCATGACAGAACCTTTACCGAACTGACGTTCAATTTGCGCTAATGCGGCTTGTAATGCTTTTTGTTTATTTTCGTCCATCTCTCGCTCCGAATTTTTTTTAATCACTTCGTCTATAGTTTTCTGCATGTAACTTTTTGCATGTAATTATGTGCATCGTTTAAAAATGTAATAACTAATTAGATTCGCTATTCATTCGTTTTATTTTTCACTGTGTTTTAATACTTATCGTTTAGCATTTATTACAACTTCTATTCAACTATCGTATTAAAACTGATCGCAATGAGTGACCCACGATGCTAAATTTCATGGCTCATTTAATGTAAGCTAAGATACATTAAAATGAATCCGATAATGTAAAGTTTTAACAAAAAATAAGTCTAATCTCATATTGAATATATTTATAATGATTGAATAACGTACAAATATCAAGATATATTTTTATATTAATTATTCCATTGCCTTCATATTTTCTTAATAAACAATAAATAACAATAACTTAAAGCACTGT
>CAZWHW010000018.1:13616-33121 GCA_964633815.1 uncultured Gammaproteobacteria bacterium | reverse complement strand
AGGGGTTGTTAAGTTTGGAATGGCCGGAAAGTGAGTTACCTTTAACAAAAAATTGGTCAGAAAAATTGGATGCGGCGCTAATGGAATTAAATCTATTACATCCTCAAGAAAAGAAAAAATTAGTCATTGCCATGGCAAAAGTTATCTTAAGTGATGGCAAGGTTAAAATCCAAGAACATGAGTTGCTACGTGCTATTTGTGCGAGCTTACATATTCCTTTGCCAGTATTAGCCTAAGTATTATTTCACGTGAAACAATCGTTAGATTTCAAGGCGCTGGCTGCGTATGCAAGCTGGCAACATCGTAAAAATATTTTACTCAGTGAAGCGCAACGTACTTGGTTGCGTGGTAATCAGTCTTTAACAAAGCAATTGATAGATTACAGCCAAGGTGATTTTGAACTGCAGTTGCTAGGTGAATACCGAGCAAAGCCCTATATGCATGAAATGCAGGCATTGGGTTTAGATTTGCAGCCTGAATGCCGTATCAGAGAAGTTCTTCTGAAATGCCATGGACATGCAACGGTGTTTGCAAGAAGTATTATTACCGATCAAGCGATTCAAGCTTCAAAACATCAACTGATCGAACTTGGTAATGTTCCTTTAGGACATTTATTGTTCAAAAATGCTGAAGTGAATTTAGAAACGAGGCAAATAGCAAAGATTGATCTTTCAAATCGTTCAATCTTTGCTCGCCGCACCTTATATAAACTCAATGGAGAAAATATTCTAGTTAGTGAATTTTTTCTCGAAGAAGTTTGGAATAACAGTTAATTGTAGATTATTAACTTTTTTTGTTGCCACGCTGTTTAGGTTTACCTTTATAGCCTTGTTTGCCTGATTTTTTTGAGCGATCAAACGATTTGTTTTTCTTCGATCGATATCTAGGTTTTGAGGATGAAAAATCATCAAAACTCTCATCAACCTTACCATCATAGATTTTGATGGCTAATGGTCTGCCAGACACGCGTACTTTTTTCAAAATCGACATGATTCCAGCAGGCATATCTTCAGGCAGATCGACTGTTGAAAAACTATCTCGAATTTCAATTTCACCAATGTATTGGCTCTCTAAATCGGCTTCGTTGGCGATTGCCCCAACAATATTGCTTGGCTTGACGTTATGACGACGGCCAACATCCAAATAAAAACGTTGCATCTCGACTTCGGGAAAATCTTTAAGAGGCGTTGCATTAGTTTTGGGGACAGGTTTTGACTCACGACGTTTTCTATCCCGACCACCGTCATTATCACGAAAACCCATGGATTCAGCTTGTTCGCGATGTTTAGATTCATCTAGTAATAGTGGTGAATCACCTTGCGCGATATACGCTAAAGCGGCGGCTATTTGCTCAGAACTAATTTCTTGCTCTTGTTGTAATTCGGTAATTACTTGTGAAAAGAAATCTAAATTTTCAGCGTTGATTGTCTCATAGATTTTATTTTTAAATCGCGCCACCCTGTTTTTATTAATGTCTTGGACACTAGGTAAGGACATAGGTTCAATAGCTTTTTTAGTAGCACGTTCAATGGCATGTAACATGCGCTTTTCGCGAGGTGATAAAAATAGGATGGCTTTACCTGTTCGACCCGCTCGACCTGTGCGGCCAATGCGGTGAATATACGATTCTGTGTCATGTGGCACGTCATAGTTAATAACATGGCTGATACGCTCAACATCTAAGCCACGGGCAACAACATCCGTACCAATTAAAATATCGAGCTTGCCATCTTTTAGGCGTTGTATAATTTTTTCGCGGTTAGCTTGTGGAATGTCACCATTAAGCGCTTCGCTGCGAAAGCCTCTTGCGGCTAAACGATCAGAAAGTTCGACGGTCGCATTTTTAGTTCGAACAAACACGATAACACCGTCAGTTTCTTCATTTTCTAAAATACGGGTGATGGCATCTAATTTGTTGGTGCCACGCACTACCCAATAACTTTGTTCAATTTTATCAGCTGTCGCCGTTTTGGCAGCAATTTGGATGTGAACTGGATCAACCAAATGTTTATCTGCGACCTTTTTGACTTCACGTGGCATGGTGGCAGAAAATAAGGCAATTTGTCGATCAGGTGGCGATTGTTCTAAAACCCATTTGACATCGTCAATGAAACCCATGCGTAGCATTTCGTCTGCTTCATCAAGCACCAGTGCTTGTAGGTCATTTAACACTAGAGTGCCACGCCGCATGTGGTCCATAACCCTGCCAGGTGTACCGACAATGATTTGCGCGCCGCGCTTTAGTTGCTTGAGTTGAATAGGATAGGACTGACCGCCATAAATCGGCAAAATCGCAACTTTTTTCATGTGTTTGGCATATTGCTGGCAAGCTTCTGCCACCTGAATCGCCAGTTCGCGCGTTGGCGCTAAAATCAATAATTGCGGAGCACGATTATTTGCATCAATACGGGTTAGTAAAGGCAAAGCAAAAGCGGCCGTTTTACCGGTGCCAGTTTGTGCTTGTCCAAGAATGTCACTGCCTTCTAACAGGGGTGGAATCGATTTTGCCTGAATTGGCGAAGGTTGTTCGTAACCCAGTTCTTTAATGGCTGTTAAAACCGTTTCAGGTAGACCTAACTGGTCAAACATTACGGGGGAATCTGTCATAGTATTCTCTGCTAGTTTCGATGCTTAATATAAGCACGTTGTATCGAAGTTCGCGGAAACCCTATCATGCCGCTCTATCGATAATGACTCTATGATTTAATTTACTAGAGCCCAATGTTCACTTGCGTCGGTATCGTTGCAAGTTAAGGATCGCGGAGTATACAGTGCTTGTTGTTATTGACAAGGTATAGATAAAGAAAAACCCCGTTAAACGGGGCTTTTCAATCTATTTGAGTGTAACTAAGTTGTGATTAACTTAATAACGGTGCAATAACTAAACTCACGATTGCCATCACATTAATCAAAATATTCATTGATGGGCCTGAAGTGTCTTTGAAAGGGTCACCTACAGTATCGCCAACGACACAAGCTTTGTGGGTGTCGGAGCCTTTGCCACCATGATTGCCGCGCTCGACATATTTCTTGGCATTATCCCAAGCGCCACCAGCATTTGCCATGCTGATTGCAAGTAGAACGCAACCTAGTAGCGCGCCGCCAAGCATGCCACCAAGCGCTTCGGCGCCAATGACGAAGCCGACAACTACAGGGGAAAATACTGCTAATACACCTGGTAAAACCATACGCTTTAAAGCTGCGGTTGTGGCAATATCAACACATCGTTCAGTATCTGGTTCAACGCCTTCTTTGCCTTCTAAGAGGCCTGGAATTTCTTTGAATTGCCGACGCACTTCTTTGATCATATCAAAGGCGGCATCACCAACAGCGGTCATAGTTAGGCTTGCCACCAAAAATGGAAACATGCCGCCAATAAACATGCCGATGAGCACCTCTGGATTATTGATCTCGAGTGCAAAGTCGGGAATTCGCGCTGATACTGTTTCGATAAAGGCAGAAATAATTGCCAAAGCCGCTAGAGCTGCCGCGCCAATCGCAAAGCCTTTACCAATCGCAGCTGTTGTGTTGCCAAGTTCATCTAATGAATCGGTAATTTTACGGGTTTCTTCACCCAGCCCAGCCATTTCTGCGATGCCACCAGCATTGTCAGCCACGGGGCCATAGGCGTCGATTGCCATAGTGATGCCCACAGTTGCTAACATGCCTACGGCGGCGATGCCTACGCCATAAAGGCCAGAAAATTCTGTGGACAAATAAATCACCAGACAGAGTGTCAAAATCGGCACAACAACTGATTGCATACCGATCGCAAAGCCTTTGATGATAACTGTTGCTGAACCGGTTTCACCACTAGCTGCGATATCTCTAACTGGTTTACTGGCGGTGTAATATTCAGTCACAAAGCCAATAATTGCACCGCCAATGGTGCCCACAATAACCGACATCCATACGTTAGCAGAGATGCCCATTATTTTGATTAAAATTAGAGAAGTCACAATAAAGATAATGGATGCGCCAATAGTGCCTGCTCGCAGAGCTTTCTCAGGTGAACTATTGCTATACTTTTTAACGAGATAAATACCTACCAATGAACAAATTAGCCCTAAAGAAGCAAGTGCTAAGGGTAGAAACATTAACGTATTTTGTGCACCTAGTTTGTCGATCATTGCAGTACTTAACGTTGCCGCAATGGCAATGGTCGCGATAATTGAGCCACAATATGATTCAAAAATATCAGAGCCCATACCCGCAACATCACCAACATTATCACCGACATTGTCAGCAATAACGGCCGGGTTGCGGGGATCATCTTCAGGAATGCCCGCTTCAACTTTGCCGACTAAATCAGCGCCGACGTCTGCACTTTTGGTAAAAATACCGCCGCCTACGCGAGAAAATAATGCAACACAAGACGCGCCCATACCAAAGCCATGAATGGTATGTGCTGACTCTGGGTCACCGCCAAAAAATAAATACAAAATACCCAAGCCTAATAGACCCATTGCCGCAACGCAAAGCCCCATAATTGAACCACCATAAAAAGCGGCTTCTAAAGCTTCAGGTGCACCTTTTTCGTGGGCAGCAGTAGTGGTTCTGACATTAGCTTTTGTGGCTGTATACATGCCGATATAACCTGCTATGCCAGAACATGCAGCGCCGACAACAAAAGCAAATAAGGTTTTAAACCCTAAATCTGAAAATGCAATTAAGATACCAACGATCAATATAAAAATTGCGAGAATGCTATATTCGCGGCGTATAAATACCATTGCACCTCTGTGAATTTGGTCACCGATGCTGGCTACTTTGCCTTCTGCAACTGATATTTGATTGACGAGTGAATATATGTATGCGGCAGCCACAAGGCCACCAATACCTAGTAAAATAGGCAAAATTGCCGAAATCATATTGTTAAGCTCCTCTTTAAGGTCAAGAACGCCAAAAAAACATAAACTAAGCAAATTTGGTTTATTATTGTTTTACCAAACATTGAAATAGAATGAACTATTGAATGCCTTAAAATGCTTTTTTGAAATTCTATTATTTTTATGATGAGAAAAGTTTTTTCTCTGCTTGTATCGGTCAATTAAAAACATAAAGTGTTACTCTCATAGTGTTTTGCTGACTGACTATGTGTAATAATAACGCCGATTCCAATTGACCACAAATTTTGAGCACTAAAATGAGATTAGACAAAGTTTCTCCGGGTTATTCATTGCCTGATGACATTAATGTAATCGTAGAAATTCCTCGCCATGCCGATCCAATCAAATATGAAGTTGATAAGGATACTGGTGCATTATTTGTTGACCGCTTTATGTCAACTGCGATGCAATATCCGTGTAACTATGGATATATCCCGCAAACTTTGTCTGATGATGGAGACCCGGTTGATGTATTGGTTTTAGCACCTTTTCCATTGGCTCTTGGTTCGGTAGTTCGCTGCCGCCCAGTCGGTGTTTTGGAAATGGAAGATGAGGCGGGTATGGATGCGAAAATTTTGGCTGTTCCGATTGATAAATTGACTAAATGGTATACCAACGTCAATACATTTCGTGATATCCCAACTGAGCAATTAGATAAAATTGCCCATTTCTTTGAGCACTATAAAGACCTTGAAAGAAATAAATGGGTCAAAATCAAAGGTTGGGCTGGTAAAGATGAAGCTCGAAAAGAAATTCTTGCTTCAGTAGAAAGCTACCAGAATACCTATGGCTAACATTAGCTTGAAGTAAATAAAAAAGCGCTTCTAGAGTGAAGCGCTTTTTTTATGTATTTTTCTTTTTCGCTCGCGGGTGAGCTTGGTCATAGACTTTGGCGAGATGTTGAAAATCGAGATGAGTATATATTTGCGTTGTGCTGATATTTGCATGGCCCAATAATTCCTGCACAGAACGCAATTCACCACTGGATTCCAGCATATGACTAGCGAAGCTATGTCTCAGTATATGCGGAGTGATATTCACATCTAGTCCTTGTTTTTTTGCCCAATGTTTTAACCGTTGTTGAATGCTCCGAGGAGATATACGCCTACCCCACTTGCTAACAAAAACTGCTTCGAAGTCTTTTAGAGGAAGTGAATTTCGTTGTAGTAACCATTGCTTTAATGCACTGATTGCCATACTGCCGACTGGAATATCACGCATTTTATTGCCTTTGCCTGTGACTCTGACAATCGCTTGATCGAACATCATGTCATTTAAATTCAGATTGCAAAGTTCAGATAGGCGCAGTCCAGATGAATAAAACAATTCCATAAATGCTTGATCTCGGAAGCTCAATGGGTCGTCTGGCTTAATTTCGATGAGTTGGGAAAGCTGTTCCGCAGTCAGAGTTTTTGGGAGTGTTTTTGGCACTTTTGGCGCGCGAACATCAATAAACGGGTTTAATTCAAGTAAGCGACGTTCAACCAGAAAATTACATAAGCTTCGACACGCTGACAAAATGCGTTGTATGCTTTTCGGGTGTAGACCAGAAGCATGCAGTTTAGCGGCAAAGTTTCGGGCTTCTTTTACGTTTAAGCCATGCCATAGATTGATGGAATATTGATTGGTGAAATCTACTAATTTTTGGACATCACGGCGATAGTTGCTGACTGTATGTTCTGACAGCCTGCGTTCAACGGTGAGAGTATGCAGGTATTGATTTATATCGTCCCACATATTGCATGGACTGATTTACGAGTTAAGAATTCGTTTTAGAGTTAACGCCATAATTTTACCAATTCTTTCTAAGTGTATGGTGCCCCGTAAACCAGAAGAAAACTTTTTGGCGTCTTTTGAACCATAAGCGAGAACACCAAAAGCATCTTGAGGTTCTTTATCAAAAAGTGGAATAAATGCGACAGATTTAATGTCATTACTGTGATCAGGAAAGAAGAAGTTGAGCACAGATGGTGGAAAACGGTCGCTACATAAGCATTTGCCTTGCGAAAGTCGGGTCATTATATGTTGGTAGTCTGAATGTGAATCGAGGCTAGTATCAAAAAAATTGGTTAATTCAAATGCTTTATTTAGATCATTTACGACAAGTGTACTTTTGAACTCGACAAAATCTACGTTGAACAAATCAGAAGATCTTTTTGCAACTATATCTAGCATTTCATTGATATCTTCACAGGGCATCAAGTCATAAATAAGTGCATATATCTTATTTGTGAGTTCATCAAAATACCGGGCATTGTCTAATAAATCTTGAGTGCGGCTTTTATTTTTGTTTAGTTCTTCTTTTAAACGTTCCGTTTGACGGTTAGCAAGCATAGTAACGTTGCCTATTTTTTGGTTGCCAAAGTTTAAGTTTTCAATTAGCTTTGGCTCTTTTTGAAAAATATCGGGCTGAGCCTTTAACAAAGCTGACAATGCACGAACCTGGTCTGCTTCAGACATGGCAGATAGTTTTACTTTGGTAGTCTTTTTGTTCGTTGATTTTGTCATTTTACGTTACCGTCACTTGTTAAAGGGTTATTTCACCCGTGAAGCAAAATTCAGCTGCGCCTGTCATTATCATATCATTTTCTGGCGTTCGGCGAATATGTAATTCACCACCTAATAGATGAACAATGACATTTTCGCATAATAAGCCGAGTTCTTGACCCATTGCAACAGCGGCACAAGCGCCGCTCCCACAAGCCATGGTTTCTCCAGCACCACGCTCAAATACCCGTAATTTTATTTCATCGGGATTGAGCATTTGCATAAAGCCAACATTCACTTTTTCAGGAAAACGTTGATGAGACTCTAGTTGTTTGCCAATTTCTTCAACTTTAGTAGTTTCTATATCGTCTACTAGCAACATACAATGCGGGTTGCCTATATTGGCAATAGCGATTGATACTTCTTTAGTTTGATTAAGCGGGATCGTATAAAGACCATTACGTTGGCTAACATCATTGGCATCAAACGGAATTTCTTCAGGTGTAAAACTGACCTTGCCCATATTGACAGTAACATCTCCAGTTGGATTAGTTTGCAAGTTCATCACACTAGTTGATGTAGCTACATTGATTGAAGTTTTAGTAGTCAGGCCGTGTTGATGAACAAATTTTGCTAGGCAGCGCGCGCCATTACCGCATTGTCCGACTTCACTGCCATTGGCATTGATGATGCGATAATGAAAGTCTATTCCAGCTGTTTCAGAAGGTTCAACAATCAAAATTTGATCACAGC
Source organism: uncultured Gammaproteobacteria bacterium (assembly GCA_964633815.1). GTDB lineage: Bacteria > Pseudomonadota > Gammaproteobacteria > Arenicellales > Arenicellaceae > CALKZN01. The sequence continues at coordinate 24,992 of CAZWHW010000018.1, read as the reverse complement.
CAACCCCAAAGCGGCGATCGGCAATTTGAGCAAATTGCTGTTCGCTGAGTTCAATAGGTTGATTGACAAAATCTAAGACAACAAAATCATTGCCAAGGCCTTGCATTTTAGTAAACGGAATAGTCAACATGTTGAATAGTTTAAGGGTTCATTTCGATGCCGTCTAATAATGGCAACCAATCGTAATCCCCAACGCCAATTGCTAAGAAATATGGGTTGAGTATATTTTCTTTGTTATAAATGACAGGTTTTCCACTTGGCTGGATAATTTTACCGCCTGCTTCACGAATAATAATATCTGCTGAAGCAGTATCCCATTCACTGGTTAAGCCAAGACGTGGATAAATGTCACCAATACCTTCTGCAACTAAGCAAATTTTAAGCGCACTGCCCATATTAGTGACATCGTAGGAATCTTCTCTATGTTGCAAATTCGTTAGAAATTGTTCTAGTTTCTCCTGCCCATGTGATTTGCTTGCCACAACGGTTGCGTGACCACCAGTATAAGTTTTAGCTTGAATCTTTTGGCGCTGCCCGTTACCAACTTGCTTCCAAGCACCGCGAGTGTGTACACCCCAATGGGTCCATTTTTTTACAGGAGTGTGGACCACACCTAATACAGGTTGGTTTTCATAGATCAGCGCAATATTAACCGTGAATTCCCCAGACTTTTTAACAAACTCTTTGGTGCCATCCAGAGGGTCAACTAGCCAATAGGTTTTCCATAGTTTACGATCCGCATAGGGAATATGATCAGATTCTTCAGATAGAATAGGGATATTAGGTGTTAATTCTAATAGCCTTGTGCAGATAAGGTTATGAGAGCGTTGATCAGCAATGGTTAGAGGTGTGCCGTCACCTTTAATCTCAACATCAAATGGGTTTTGATAGATTTCAAGAATTAGCTCACCAGCATCGTGTGCTATATCAATAACAGTATCTAAGTAGGCTTCTAGGTCAGAAATATTCATGGAAAAAGTTTTTAAGCGAATTACAATAATAAAAAAACAATGTATTAATTAATAACTAATGATAATCGATTGGAGTCAAATTGACACGGTTCTATTGGATATGGATGGAACTTTACTTGATTTGCATTATGATAATTTTTATTGGGTTGAACATTTGCCAATGTTGTATTCCGAAAAGCATGGTATGTCACTTGAAGCCGCCAAACTTTTGCTTGAGGAGCAATTAGCCACAAAGTTTGGTCAATTAGAATGGTATTGCACAGATTATTGGAGCAAAGAGCTTGGAATAAATATTGCGGAAACCAAAGCTGATGAGCGGGTAGCAAGAAAAATTGCTTTTCGTCCGTATGCCGAAGAATTTTTGCTGCACTTGCGTGAGATGGGCAAAGCGGTGTGGTTATTGACGAATGCGCATCGTGATGTATTGGAAATTAAATGTCAACGCCTTGATATTGCAGTTCACTTCGATCATTTGATTAGCTCTCATGATTTTGGTTTTTCCAAAGAGCATCCAACTTTTTGGCGGCGATTACAACAACAGTTTCCATTGGATTTGCAGCGCAGTTTGTTTGTTGATGACAGCCTGCCTATTTTGCGTATGGCGCAACAATGTGGTGTTGCTCATTTGCGGGCAATTAGCCAGCCTGACTCACAAAAGCCGATAAAAAATACTAAAGAGTTTTATGCTCTAGAGTTAGACATGTTTGCGTAAAAAAGGCAGTAATTAATAAATTAATTACTGCCAAGTACACCTCAGAGAAGGGTTTACATGAAAATAAATTTTTCGATAGTTTTAGAATTTAAAGTTAGCCCATAACCAAAATCTGTCCGTATCAACTTGACCAGCAGTGCCTGCATCGTAAAGTGCTACTTTAGCACCCACAACCCATTGCTTGGTAATTGGGCGAACCAATACAAGATCAATTTCTGAACCTAAATCAGTGCTTCCTTCAATTGACTCTTCGCTTGAGAAATCATGATAGATTGCTGTCCATTTGAAACCTGAGAATTTGCCACCAACACCAATATATAGATCTTCAATGCCTTGAGCTGGTGTAGCTAAGAAAACGTCTGCAAAACCATTGAATTTATGTAGAGTAGCCAATGGTGTGCTGAAACCGAATTCACCATCATCTGAGCCAAGCAATTCATAACCTACTTTTAACCAAACTGGTGCAGCAAATTTATATTTACCTTCTAGGCTAATATAGTCAGCATCGAATTCAGCATCTGGAGAAGTAGATTCTTGGGTTGCTAAAATAGCAGAATAACTTAATTTGTTATCACCAAATTTAGTAGCACCATTAAAAGAGATACCATAAGTATCTAAACCGTTGTCAGTATCGTTGTCCACTTCTAATAAATAGGCAAATGCACCGAATTTACCATACGAGGTTTTAAAGCTGGCATCAAGCAAATGATCTTCTGAATCAAAGTCGGCATCATCAGAAAAAATACGATTTCTTTGGTCAATATATGCATACTTGAAGCTCAGACCATTACCCACATCGTAGCCAAGGCTTAACGCATCAAAAGTTTGTCGATCTTGGCGAAAACCAACATGCCCAATAAATCGTTGGCCATCACGAACAATAACTTGACGACCTAATTTGCCATAAAAACCACCAGCTTTATATTTAACAAGTAATTGATCAATCTCAGTATTCGATTCTGGGTCAGCAATAACTGAGAATTCACCAGTATTAAAGTTTGAAGGCGGAACAGCGAAGTCATCGATTAGCGCGCGCGAATCTTCAATTTCAATTTGTGCAGAAAAGCCTGAGAGGCTTGGCGTGATATAGCCCAGCCTTGAACGAATTGTTAAACCTGTTGCATCTTCTAATGGATTGTTTTGTTGTACTTCTTCAAAACGAAGTCGAAAGTCACCATAGAATTTGCCTTTGTCAACCGCATAAACCTCATTACCAACAAAGCTTGATAAAACTAACAATGATGCAGTTTTTATTGTTAATTGCTTTTTTAAGGGGGATAAAGCTCTCATTAAAATTACCTCTATAATTTGCGCTGTTAAATTACGCATAAATCAAATAACTCCTCCAACGATCAATTGTTAGCATGTTTCATGCCAAACATTAATTTGGTTAGAATCAATAATAAGGTGAGGGTATTCGTAGTCTTCCTTGACTAGTAGTTTTTGTATTAATGCTTGAAAATGGTGCACTGCAACAAAAAAATGATTAATTTTGTTACAGTTTTATGAAATACGTTGAAGTAATTTTGTTTAGGTGGGCTGATCAAACTTTAGATACTAAAAAGCCAGCTTAATTTGATTTAAAGGGCATTTATATGAAGGCTCAAATTTTTAATTTGCTGTGTTTTCTTTGACAATGCTAACTGGTTGAGACGCCATAGGAATCTTTTTTTCTTGAAAACGTGAAATAATATTTTCTAATACCATCGATCGGATGGTCGTTCGTTTCGTTACATCTTCAAGAATATATCGAGCTTCATAAAGCACTCCTGATAATTGATGGCCAAAATCATCATCCCACATAGAACGAATGACAATAGTAGTATGTTCATGAATAATGCCTTCGACTGATTGGATGGCAGCAAAAACACAATGACGCACTTCATCTGGATTAGCAGAATAGTCAACTTGAAAGCGAACTCTAGCTCTTATCGGAGTTGGGTTAATAGAGAAGTTTTTAATAATGCCGCTAGACAGCAATGAGTTCGGATAGTTCACAATCACGCCATCAGTATTTCGAATGACTGTTCGGCGCAGACCAATATCTACAATATCGCCCCAACCACCCCAATGCTTGCCAATTTTATCGATTGTCACTCGATCGCCAATGCGAATCGGGCGATCGATAATCAGAAAAATACCTGAGAGAATATCAGCGATGGTTTCTTTAGCAGCAAAGCCAACTGCAACACCAAAAATGCCCGCACCCGCCAATACTGGTGAAATGGCGATGCCATTAATCGTTAGCACCCAAACTAAGGTACCAATAAAGATACCAACCCACAAAAATTGTCGGATAAAATGAATTAAGCGATCATCAAGATCGTTTTCAGTTTTTGCAGACAACTTTTCAAATTGTCTGATAACCACAAAACGGAGAAAATAAAATAGGATAATCCCAGAAATGATAGCGGCAATACTTTTCTCAATATTACCTAAACCTAACCATAGCGCCAGTGCTGGCTCCGTGAGCTGACTAATAAAATTCATTTATTCTTTCTCTAGTTCTTCTTGGTATTCTTTTGATAGTGCGCAATAGTCCAACATATTTTCTTTGAAAAATTTTATTTCAGCCTCTTTAACCTCGCGCAATTTTTTAGCAGGATTTCCAGCCCAAACCTCGCCTGCCCCAATGCGCTTTCCGGGTGGAACTAAGGCATTGGCAGCGACAATTGCACCTTTTTCAACATAACAATTGTCCATCACGCATGAACCATTGCCTACCACTACATCATCTTCAATAGTACAGGCGTGTAATATAACACCGTGTCCTACGGTGACTCGATTTCCTACATAAGTACCTTGACCCTTACGAGCAACGTGAATCACTGTATTATCTTGAATACTTGTTTGATCACCAATTCGGATTTCATTTACGTCACCACGAATTGTTGTGTTAAACCAAATACTGCATTCTTTGCCGATAACGACATCGCCAATAATATCTGCACTCGGCGCGGCGAATGTTGAAGGGTCTATTTTAGGTAAAATACCTTTATAAGGATATAAGTTTGGCATAATGAGTATCGATGAGTTTTAATTAGTTCAAGATTAATGCGTAGCACATGATTTCAGAGTAAAATTAGACAAAGTTTACTTCGCTAACGTTCGCATGACAATTCCAGCCAATTCTACACCGACTTCACTCTATGAAGCCGATCTGCAAAAGCCCAATTTTCGTAAAGATGCCGCTCAACTCGAAGCGGTAAAGCATTTGCAGCGTTTATATGATGACCTAGCTAATGTTGAAATAGAAGAAGTTGGTTTTTTTGACCGATTATTTGGCAAAAAAAAATATCCAGAACCATTAAAAGGATTGTATTTTTGGGGAGGTGTTGGTCGAGGTAAAACTTACTTGGTGGATACTTTTTATCATTGCTTACCACTAGAAGCAACTGTTGAAAAAAAGCGCATTCACTTTCATGTCTTTATGCTTGAGGTTCACAATAAACTCAAGCAATTGCGTGATAAAAAAGAACCTTTAGAGCTGGTGGCACGTAAAATGGTTGAGCTGCCTAACCAACAACGCTTGCGAGTGTTGTGTTTTGATGAGTTTGTTGTTGCAGATGTTGCAGATGCAGTCATTTTAGGCAGATTAATGACTTATCTGTTTTCAATGGGGGTCACCTTAGTTGCAACATCTAATGCGGAGCCTAAAAATCTCTATAAACATGGATTACAAAGAGATTTGTTTTTACCTGCAATCGATTTGATTTATACGCATACTGAAGTGGTCAATATTGATGGGGGTGTTGATTATCGACTAGCGTTTTTGGAAAAAGCCGATATTTATTTCACCCCATTATCGAAACAGGCTATTGAAGGCTTAGCTTATAACTTTTCACAATTGGCACCTGAGGAAGGTAAGTTAGATCATATTATTGAGGTTCTTGATCGTTCCATAAAAACAAAGCGTTGGGCGGATGGAGTGGCTTGGTTTGAGTTTGCTGAACTTTGTGAAACACATCGTTCACAAAATGACTATATTGAGATAGCTAGGCGCTTCCATTCTGTGTTGTTAGAAAATGTGCCTATGTTTGACCAATACAAAGAAGATAGTGCTCGGCGGCTTATTAATTTGATCGATGTGTTTTACGAACATAATGTGAAGCTAATCATTTCAGCTGAGCAAACCCCGCCAGAGCTGTATACCGGAAGAAATCCGCAGGTAAAGTTTGAATTTGATCGAACGGTTAGCCGATTGGCCGAAATGCAATCGAAAGACTATCTAGCTAAAGGGCATATTACTTGATTTTATTTGAATTATTGGCAAAAGTTGACACTTTGCTTTAAGTCGTTAACACTATTAAATGTTAATATAGTGTAAATAGTAATTGAATAGCTGAATTTTACGGCGGAATAATAAAAGTTGGTAGATTTTGGAGAAGTTTCATGAGTGATGAAAATTTAGTTGGCGGAAAAGTTAATGTCGAAAAATATATGGAGCTTTTAAAAAGCGAGAGCGACTTGAAAGAAAAGCTGCAGCAATTGTTTTTAAAAATGAAAAAAACGGAAAAGGAAGACAAAGCTGAAATTTCGCGGTTACAAGCCTTATTGGAAGAGCGGCAATTGAATGTTCAAGACAATTCTGATTCATTGAAACATACGGCAGAAGTTAATGCTTTAAAAATGAATTTTGAGACGGCTAATTCAAAGTTGAATAACTGTCGGTCTGAATGTAAGACTCTCGAAGATGAAGTGAATACTAAGGATAGCAAAATTGATGAACTCAAGAGTGAGCTTGAAACGCTAAAAGCTGCTAATAAAACTTCGGTAAAAGATGTAACGCCTGTAGAGAAGGAAATAAACCAAATAGCAAAAACACGAAATGTAAAAAACTCTAAAAAAGATGATTTGACATTGATCAAAGGCGTTGGACCAAAATTGCAAGAAAAAATGTACAAGGAAGGCATTACACATTTCGAACAGATTGCAGCATGGGAAGCGGCAGATATTAGAGAATTTGATGACAAGCTGTCTTTTAAAGGACGAATTCAGCGTGACGAATGGGTCAAACAAGCTAAAGCACTAATGGAAAAATAACTATCTTTATTATTCAAGCAAGCTGTAAGTGCTTGGAGGTTATAGTTGTATGACACTTGAAGAAGATCGGGAAACTTTTTTGAAATTGTTCGCTAGGGAGCAAAAATATAAAGATCGTTTATTGAAACTGCAGTCTCAAAAACTCATCGATGATCTTACTGGTGCTAAAGAAGTTAAAAAAATAAAATCCTTACTTTCTGATAACCAAAAGAAGATTCAAGCACTTGTTGAAGATAATAAGGGTATTACCGATGGCACTTCGTTGCTAAAAAAATTGAGTTATCAAGTAAGTGATATGCAAAATCAATTGACGATGCATAAACGTAAATTGATCGCATATCGTGAAGCTGCCAAGAAATTTAAAAAAGACTTAGATCAGGCTGAGGAACGCAAAAAAGAATTTCTTGAAGAAATTGGTATGTACGATGAATATTCTAGTATTCAGTCAGCGGTCAAACTTACTTCTCTTAACAAAGCTTCTGAAAAAGTTGAGCAAGACTTCGCAAACTTGTCAGATAATCAAAAAGTTAAGCAGCGCATAAATGAAGAATTAAGTCTAGATGTACCAAATAAAATTTCGAATGAAATTTCAGAAACACTTGAGCCGAATTCGATTACAGTGTTTTCTGAATTAGATGATTACGATGATTTAAGTCAAATTAAAGGTATTGGTCCAAAATTTGAAATTTTGCTCAATAACGAAGGTATTCACACCTTTGAGCAAATTGCTAGTTGGACTGAAGATGAAATTAAAAATCGTGACAAGCGATTGGTTTTTAGAGGCCGTATTCAACGTGAAGGTTGGGTTGAACAAGCGAAACAAATCATCGCAAACCAGAAAGAATGATTATTCGCAGTACCAAGATTTAGCTTTTTCGCCTTTGCTGTTGTTTTGCGTAAAAAGCCATTCTCCGCCTTGCTTGAATTTGGTGTCCGGTTCTTCGCCTTTCCATAGTCCGGTAATTTCCGTGCCTTCAGCACACTTACTTTTACGAAATACAGCGCAATGTTTAAAACCTATTTGGGTTAAACGGTAGATAGTCGGCTTAGTAGTGAAATTGTAGCAGCCTGTTTTTTTGAGTCTAGCTTCTCTAATTATCAAACGATTTTGTTGACCTTTTGTATTGAGTTTATAAAAGCGAATGATTTGCAATTTGTCATTTTCAGCAAATGCTGTTTGTATAGGAAAAAATGTAGCAGTAAGCAGCAAACATAAAGAATAAATAATCGGGCGTATTTTCATCATGATGATAGAATAGCACGGCATTAAGTTACTGATAAAGATGTTTAAAAATAATTATGGCTGAACCAGATAAGAAAGATAGTTTAGTTTTGTTGGATGGATCATCATATTTATATAGGGCATATTTTGCGACAGCCAGATCGCGTTTAAGCAGCCCTAGTGGCCAACCGACAGGTGCAATTTTTGCCATCATTAATATGATAAAAAAATTGCGCAAAGATTTCCCTTCAGATTATTTTTTGATTGTTTTTGACGCCAAAGGAAAAACCTTTCGGCATGATATGTTCGAGCAATACAAGGCAAACCGGCCATCGATGCCAGATGAATTACGTAGCCAAGTAAGTTATGTACATAAAATTATTAACGCACAGGGTTATCCAACGTTATCAATACCAGGCGTTGAAGCTGATGATGTGATTGGAACGATAGCTAAGGCAGCTGGAAACCAAAGCTATGACGTGACAATTTCAACGGGTGATAAAGACTTAGCTCAACTAGTTAACCCAAATGTTCGTTTGGTCGACACCATGAAAGATGTAATTTATGACCGTGACGGTGTTATTGAAAAATTCGGCGTTACACCCGAACAAATTATTGATTATTTAACGCTGGTCGGCGATACCTCAGACAATATTCCTGGTGTGCCAAAAGTAGGTCCCAAAACAGCCGTGAAATGGCTGCAAGAATACGCTGATTTGGATGAAATCATTGCAAACCAAGAAAAAATTGGTGGCAAGGTGGGTGAGAACTTTCGTGACAGTATTGAACAACTTGAATTATCCAAAGCCTTGGTCACCATTCGTTTAGATGTAGATATTGAGAGCGAAATTGATAGTTATATTGAACAAGCAACGAATGAAGAAGCGTTAATCGAGCTATATACTGAATTAGGTTTTAACAGTTGGTTAGAAGAATTTTCCATTGATGGCGAAGTTGGTGAAAATCGAGTCAGTGATTTATCTGATTTTAGTTATGATGTTATCAACACACCAACCCTACTTGAGGATTGGTTAGAAGCACTACGATCAGCGGAATTAATCGCATATGATACTGAAACGACATCTTTGGATGCAATGCAAGCCAGTTTGGTTGGAATGTCATTTGCTATTAAGACGCAAGAGGGAAAATTTAAATCTGCTTATTTACCATTGGCGCATACCATTGGCGAACAATTACCTTTTGAAGAAACCTTGACTAAAGTTAAGCCAATTTTAGAGAGCAGCACAATATCTAAGGTTGGGCAAAATCTAAAATATGATGCTACTGTTTTAGCAAATCATGCTGTTGAGCTGAAGGGCATAGCGTTCGATACAATGTTGGAATCCTATGTGTTGGATAGCGTGAGCAATCGTCATGATATGGACACTTTAGCGCAGAAACACCTTGGCCATAAAACCATTTCGTTTGAGTCTCTAGCAGGAAAAGGCAAAAAACAGCTTACGTTTGACCAAATTCCGATTGAATCAGCTGCCCAATATGCGGCTGAAGACGCCTTAGTAACATTAGCACTTCATGAAAAATTATGGCCTCAGCTTGAAAAAGATGAACAGTTAAAAAGTATTTTTACTGATATAGAGCTGCCAATGTTAGCTGTCCTGAACACCGTTCAACGTAATGGTGTGTTGATTGATGACACCAGTTTATTATTGCAAAGCCAAGAATTAGCGGAAAAGATGAATGCGCTTGAACAACGTGCATACGACTTAGCGGATCAAACATTTAATCTTGCATCGCCAAAGCAAATTCAAGAAATTCTATTTGAAAAAATGGAGTTACCTATTATTCGTAAAACACCGAAAGGTCAAGCCTCAACTGCGGAAGATGTATTACAGGAACTTGCTTTGGAATATGAATTGCCGAAGCTAATTTTAGAGCATCGTAGCATGGGTAAACTCAAGTCTACATATACGGATAAATTGCCCATTATGGTTAATTCGCAAACTGGGCGGGTGCACACGTCCTATCATCAAGCGGTTGCAGTGACTGGGCGATTGTCTTCTAGTGATCCAAATTTACAAAACATTCCTATTCGTACAGACGAGGGGCGACGCATACGTCATGCTTTTATTGTGCCGGATGGGAGCCAGATGTTAGCAGCAGATTATTCGCAGGTTGAATTGCGGATCATGGCGCATCTGTCTGGAGATGAGACTTTATTAAAAGCATTTCGCAATGGTGATGATATCCACTCAGCGACTGCTGCTGAGATTTTTTCTGTAGAACAGGATCAAGTGAATGCAGATCAACGCCGAAAAGCTAAAGCAATTAATTTTGGATTAATCTATGGTATGTCGGCATTTGGTTTAGCAAAACAGTTGAATATTGGCATGCAAGAAGCACAACAATATATCGATATTTATTTTAATCGTTATCCAGGCGTTAAAGGTTATATGGACAATATTCGTCAATCAGCAGCTGACCAAGGTTATGTAGAAACGGTTTTTGGCAGGCGTTTGTATTTGCCTGATATTAATGCTAAAAATGGTCAACTTAGGAAGTATGCTGAACGCACAGCTATCAATGCGCCTATGCAAGGAACAGCTGCGGATATTATCAAAACAGCAATGGTTGATATTCAAAGAGCACTTGAGAAACAAAATTATGCAACAACTATGATTATGCAAGTGCATGATGAGCTAGTTTTTGAGGTGCCCGATGCAGAAATTGCTATAATTCAGCCACTTATTCGTGAGAAGATGCAATCCGCAGTAACGTTGGATGTTCCTCTTGTCGTAGATATAGGCTTAGGTAAAAACTGGGGTGAAGCGCATTAGTAAGTGAATCTGGTGAGCTAGGAATGAGTTGAGTCAAAAATAGTATTTTGTTATGAGTCATAGAGAATTTTTAAGTAAAAGCTTGTTGATTTTGTTGTTGATGACGTTCGCGTTAAATATAAGTTATGCACAATCTTTGGAGCAACTTGTGCAAGACAATCCGCGCCAAGCCTTGTCGCGAGTTAATAAAGAATTGGCTAATAACCCAAATGATGAAACATCGTTGTTTTTGCAAGCACGTGCTTATGAAAAATTAGGAGAATCTAAACGCGCGCAAGAGCACTATGAGCGTTTTATCGAACGTTTCCCAGAAAGACCTGAAGCGTATTTAAATCTGGCTAGTCTGTATGCAAAAAAAGGCGACACCAAGAAAGCGCGCAAATTGCTAGAACAAGGTTTATCGTCAAAACAGGAATACGCTCAGTTGTTTCAGAGTTTAAAAAGGCTTAATTCGCATCTTGCACAAACTGCTTATCAAAGAGCTTTAAGTAAAGATACAAAACCGGCTATTCCTAACTTGGCTACTACATCATCGTTGGCTTTATCTGAAATTCGCATTCAAGAAGTAGAAGTAATTAAAGAAGTAGAAGTAATTAAAGAAGTAGAAGTAATTAAAGAAGTAGAAGTAATTAA
>CAZWHW010000018.1:0-13516 GCA_964633815.1 uncultured Gammaproteobacteria bacterium | reverse complement strand
AGAAGTTCCTGTCCTTGTAGGAAATAACAATGCGGTAAATTCTACTAATGAGCCAACTCAAACTCCTAAAGTTGCGCAACAAACTGAAATCGCAGAGCAAGACTCAAATGAACAAGCAGCAATTATTTCGATTGTCAGAGATTGGGCGGCTACGTGGTCAGATCAAAACGTCGGTAAGTTTGTCAGTTTTTATGCACCAGACTATTCTGCTCGAAACAAAACTCGACAACAATGGTTACAAGATCGAAAATTAAAACTCACTAATAAACAATTTATTAAAGTGATTGTAAAAAATTTCAGTGTGCAAACTAAAAACAATCAGTTAGTTGAGGCGACATTCAGACAAGATTATCAATCTGATGTGATTACTGGGGTTTCCCGAAAACGGTTGACTTTCAAAAAAATCGAAGGCAATTGGAAAATTATTGCCGAAAAGATAATTCGTTAGTAGACTGTAAGATAATAATTATTAAGTTGGTCTTATAAAACTATGATTACAATTAATAAAAAATTAAATACACGTTGTTTGTTGTTAGCAAGTTTTCTAGCAATGAATAGTTCATTGAGTTTGGCTAAAGAATCATCTGGTGTTCAATATGAGGCAAGGCTGATTAATGCGGTTGATCAAATTGAACAAGGTCAACTTGATCAGGCTTTAGACATTGTTGATGGGCTTTTAGCGGATTATCCTAAAAGTCGCGTCAGTGCTTTAATTAAAGCGGATATTCTTTCTGCAATGTCGGGTAATTTGCCGAGCTTTGGTTCTGGACTAAAAGATGACTTGAAACGTAAAAACTTTCATCATGAATTGTCATTACGTTCAACTTGGAAAGGTGCTGTTGGCAGAGTTGATAAAGAAGCTATGATCCCAGCCAGTATCTTAGATATGGGTCAAGATAAGTTTGTATTTGTCGGCGAAGCTGAAACGGGCCGTTTTTTTATTTTTGGTAATGACAAAGGCAAGCCTTATTTAGTCAAAGATTTTTATATGACTATAGGCTCCGCAGGTTCGGGCAAACAAATTGAAGGAGATAATAAAACTCCGGTAGGCTTGTATTCTGTCACGCGTGAGATTGCAGGTAATAAATTGCCAGATTTGTATGGCAGTGGTGCGTTTCCAGTTGATTATCCAAATAAGGTGGATAAATGGCGTAAGCGAACGGGCTATGGCATATGGTTACATGGCACACCTTCAGATACTTACAGCCGTGTTCCTTTAGCGAGTGAAGGTTGTTTTGTTTTAAGTAATGAAGATTATGAAGAAGTAGCTGTGTATATGCGCCAAGTTGAGAAACCACGCGTATTATTATTGGATAAAATTAACTGGTTGACTCAAGAGCAACACCAACAGCAACGTAAAGACTATCTCAAGGTCATGCAAGAATGGGTTGAAAGCTGGGAAAGTTTAGATATGGATCGTTATTCAGCGTTTTACGATAAAGAGAATCTTAACTTTGGCAAGTTGGACTACAACACTTGGTATGATCGGAAAAAAACAGTTAATGAACGAAAGAAATTCATCCAACTGTCTTTAGGCTTGCAATCAATGTATGTATATCCTGGAGAAAAAGATATGTTTGCGGTTGATTTCAAACAAAATTATTTAAGTGATAATTATCAAGGTGTATCTGATAAAACTATTTACTGGAAAAAATCATCTAATGGACAATGGAAGATTATTTATGAAGGTGATCGAGTGTAAAACCTGATTTTTCAAACCAAATAAAAAGTCGCTTGAATTGTTATCTAAGCGGCTTTTTTATTTATTCGGAACTAGGAAATTTAAGATTGATCAGAATTAAGTTGACTTCTCAGCCAGCGAATCATATCGCCCCAAATAGCATCGAGTTCATTTTGAGCTGGCATTGTGCCTGCATTGGCAAGTTCTAAGGTCAGGACCGGAATTTGCAGTTGGATGCCTGCATAGTTACCCAAAGAGCCAGGATATGTGCCTAACAAATTTAGCTGTATACGGCCAAAACTTTCTGGAGCTTTACTGAGCTTGGGCGCATCAAAGTCCAACAGTCCATAAGGTGCGTGAATACTGACAATAATATCAGGTTGAAATGTAGCAATCTCATGCATAATCCATTTGGCTTCAGGTTCACTAGCAGGTTCATTGCCAGGAGCTTTGCGGGAGTCATTATTTATCTTTTCCCAGCGGATAATAGATTGATTTTTCCAATCAGGCGTGGGTAAATTTCGATTTAGATCCACGCCATTAGCATTCTGACGAGTTGCTGGACGGCTTAAAACTGCATCTGCGTTAATTGCGGGTGCGATATGCCAATGAAAAAGCCCCGAATGAAACCTGTTTAATTTCGAAATCCAGTTATATGCGGTGCTAACTGAAGTCAGCTCATCACCATGAGTTCCACCAATGACTAAAATTTTCCCTAAAGGCTTTTTGTCAGGTTTTGCCGCAAATTCGGAAACAACGATTGGCAAACCATTGACCGTGTTAAATGGAGATATACGATGATTGGAATCACGACAAAGCTTTAGTGAAACACTGCTCAAACGCTTGGAAATTTTTTGGCAATAATCTTCAATAATTGCGGTTTGTTCCTCGTTCAAGCTAACATTTGCATAATCAATTGGTTGATTAGTCGCCAAGATATCTTTTAATATTGTTTCTGCTGGTGTTAAGCTTTCCGTAATCGGGTCAGAAAAATTAGTATTTGCGATTTTCTCTTCTTTATTATTTGCAGCGATTTCATTTGTTTCAATAGCGTCTAATTGAATACCAGCTTGATCATTAGGCGATACTATAGAGGCATCTACTTGAGAATCATCTGCTTGTTCTTCAATAGATGATTCGATCGGTGTTTGAGTTTCAACTGCTTGAGCTTCTACTGTTGGCTCAGTAGTAGCGACATTCTCAATCACTTCGGGAACATTGTTTGATAAGACTACTGTCTGATTTTCAATACTACTTTTGATGCTATTAGTGCTTTGTGTTAGTGAATCAGTTGAAATAGTAGAGTCAGCTTGCTCCGGATTAGTTTTAACTTCTTCTTTGTCAACGAAAAGTGTGTCTATGACATCACCCAATTGATTTTCATTGAGTTCCTTAATGTCTTCATCAGGGTTTGAACAGGCAATGATTAGCCCTAGCAAAACACAGCAGGCAAAGATAGGAAGTTTATTTTTTAAAGAATTTATCATAACCGAATGCTATCAGGCTGGGAGACAATCGAAAAGAGTGCTAGCATATACAGGAGATGAAAAATCATCAACTAATAAGATAGTATTTGGAAGAGAAGTAAGTTGAATTAGAGACTTGGTATTTAAGATAATCTTGAATACCCAAATGGGGATGGTATAGGTCTTCGCCTCTAACTCAACAATTGTATTTTATTATGAAAATATGTAAATCGATACTTCGTTTAACAGATGTTTACACTTAATTTTGCTAGTCAGTAGTTTGTTCTTGTATTAATAACCAGCTTAATAATTGTTCGCGACAACCATCAACGCCGATGTGTTTTTGAGCAGAAAAAAGTTGTAATGAGCAATCTACACCTAGTTCTTCGATTTGTTTCGCGACTTTTAATAATACATTTTTGGCAGCACCAAATTTGAGCTTGTCTGCTTTCGTTAGCAAGATGTGAACGGGTAAACCAATATTGGCGCACCACGTCAACATTTGTTGATCTAATTCGGTTAAAGGGTGTCGTATATCCATTAATTGGAAGAGACCTTTGAGGTTTTTTCGCTTACTAATATATGAACCAATATATTTCTCCCATTCTTTACGAACAGCCAGTGGCACTTTGGCAAAGCCATAACCCGGCAAGTCAACGACTCGTTGGTTTTCAGTTAAGGAGAAAAATACAATTTGTTGAGTGCGGCCAGGTGTTTTACTAGTTCGGGCAAGCTTTTTGCGTTGCATGATTGCATTGATGGCACTTGATTTGCCTACATTCGATCGGCCAGCAAAGGCTACTTCAATACCACCTTCAGGCCATTGGCTGGGTTTGGCAGCTGCATCTAAAAATTGAGGATTTTGCAATAAATGAGGCAATTGAGACATTTTTAAAACCGTTATTTTTTGGGAGTAGGTGTTGTACTTAAGATGCTTTTAATACAATAACTACATTTTAGCATTTAACTGGGTTTTTACGCGGTTTAAATCTTGCAAGAATGTTGTGACGCAAGACATGTCATGATATAAAACACTGGAATTTGCATTTATAAAGATCACACCTTATAAATTACGAACAAATACATTCAAAGGTTTGATGCAATAAGAGCTGAAGGAGGCTCGTTTATCATCATGAACACAAAATTTTTCAAATTAGTTTTTTCGCTAACAGCGATTTGTATGAGTACATTATCATTTGCAGCTGGTGATGCAAGTGCGGGCAAGGACAAGTCATTAACTTGTGCGGGTTGTCATGGTTCAGAAGGTATTTCATTTAATCCGGAATGGCCTAATCTCGCCGGTCAGGTTCCGGGCTATATTCAAGGCCAGTTAGCAGCATTCAAAACTGGAGAGCGGAAAAATGGCGTGATGAATGGCTTTGCCGCAGGTCTAAGCAAACAAGATATGGCTGATTTAGACGCCTATTTTTCCTCTTTAAAAGCAGCTAAAGGGTCTATTTCTGAAGATCAAGCTGAAATCGCCAAACAAGGCGAGGCAATTTTTAAAGGTGGTATTGCTGATCGTCAAGTTGCATCATGTATTAGTTGTCATGCTCCATCTGGTAAAGGCATTCCAAAGAACTTTCCAAGTGTTGCTGGCCAGCACCAAACTTATTTACAAACTCAATTAATTGCCTTTAAAAAAGGCGAGCGTAAGGGCTTTAACGAAATGATGTCATCAATTGCATTTCGATTGTCAGAGCAAGAAATTAAAGCTTTATCAGTGTATATGTCCGGCTTGAATTAATCGGCTTGATAAAAGGTATTAAAAACGGCGCTTAGCTTTTATCTAGTAGCGCTGTTTTTTTTCGTCTAGTAAACTTGCATCATGGAATGGCTGGCAAATATATCTAAGGACACGGTGGTCATCGTACCAACTAGAGGTTTGCAGCATAGTTTGTTAAAACAATACGCAGAGGGTCAAATTGTCGCTGGAAAAAGTGCATGGCAAACACCGCAAATTATTGTTTGGGATGAATATATTGAATACCTCTGGCAAGCAAATAAACATGTTTTCCAATCAGCCTACATTCGATTAAACAGTACCCAAGAAGTGTTGGTATGGCAACAGATCATCACGCGGGCTAAAAAAGAAAATAGCGCTTTTTTATTACTAAACGAGCAGCAAACTGCCAATGTGGTGCAGCGCAGTTGGCACTTGGTGCATAAATGGCGGATTCCATTAAAAGACGTAGCTTTACAAAATGATCTAGATTCAGCCGCATTTGCATCATGGTGCACGACATATACAAAGCAGCTTGAAACGAATCAATGGTTAGACTCTGGACAACTTGAACAATTAATCGTCGATAAAACCACCACGTTACAAGGCGTGCCTGAGCAATTAATTTTTGCTTATTTTGATTTAATGACCGCAAGTCAAAAAATGCATATTCAGGCATGCGAACAACGGAACATTTCTGTTTCTCATTGCTCTGCCGTTTTGGGTCAAACCAAACAGCAGCAAGTGCATTACATCAACTATGCAAATGAACAACAGGAATTGCAGACTGTATTGCGCAAAGCAAAAGAGCTAATTGAAGCTAAGCCTGAGAACCGCATAGGAATTGTCATCCCTAATTTGGCTGAGAATCGCAGCCAGATTGAGCAACTCGTGCGGTCAGTTTTTTATCCTAATTTATCCCCATTGGATTGCCAAAAAACTGACTTAGTCTATCGTTTTAGCTTGGGGCAAGCATTGAACAAAGTACCTTATGTTCACTCGATGTTGAATGTTTTAGAGTTGCTCAAAAAAAGCTTTTCATACCAATCTCTACAAGCATTTTTGTTATCCGAATGGTGGCCTCTCAAAGAACAACAAAATACTGCATCCGCTGATTTAATTCGCCTAGACCGAGCCATAAAAAAAAGGCGAAGCCCATGGCTTACTTGGGAAGATGTATACACTATTTGTCTAGAGAAGCTGCCAGGAGCTACTTATCTAAGTGATTTTTTTCAAGAACTGAAAACTTTCCAGCAAGCTCTGTTTTCCGCTGAGCATAATTTACATTCCACCCGTGAATGGTCGACAATCTTTTCGGATTGGTTAGTGTTAGCGGGGTGGTCTGAAAATGAACTAGATAGTTGGCATTTTCAAGCACATGAAAGTTGGTTGGAGACCATGCAGTTATTTGTCAGTCATGATTTGGTGCAAGATGAAATTGGTCTAAGCCGTGCTTTACAAACTCTCAATGGTTTATGCAAAGACAAAGTCTATATGCGCCAAGCCAAAGATGAACCGATCTTGATTTCAGGTGTGTTGGAAGGCGTTGGTCAATCAGTAGATTATTTATTTGTCATTGGCATGCATGAGGCTTATCCCCCGCCCATGCCTAAAGACCCTTTTATTAGTCAATCTGCCTTGGCAGAGCAAGGTTTTCCCTTTGCAAAAAAAGACACGGAGTTTGCTTATGAACACAATAAACTGGCTAGTTTATTAGCAGGTGGTCGACATGTTGAAGTGAGCTATGCTCGGCAACACAATGAAGGAGAGTATGGCGTCACAGCTTTATTAAGGGCTGAAACTTTTTCTAAAGCGAATAACGTAGTAACTGAAATTGGCAATTCAAAACTGGTTGAATATACCGACACTGTTGGCTTAGCTTGTTTACAATCCGCTAATATTCAAGGTGGTTCTAGAGTATTTGAAAATCAATCGCAGTGCCCTTTCAAAGCTTATATTGAACATCGACTCCTGAGGCAAACTGAAGAAGAACCAGAGTTTGGTCTTGATGCCCGCGACGCTGGCACAATAGTGCATGATATTTTGGAAAATATTTGGCGTGAACTGCAATCTTTTTCTGCATTGAATCAAATGCAAGAACCCGAATTGTTGGCGTTAATTGAAAGACATGTTGAGCATTATATTGATGCGCCAAGCTCGAAATTTCAATACGATAGAAAACACCTTTTGAGCCTAGAAAAGCCAAGGCTCAAAGAGTTGCTAGTGGAATGGTTTACTCTTGAAAAAGACCAGCGCATTGCACCCTATACAGTCATGGCGGTTGAAAAACGTATTCAAAGTGAATTTGGCGGGATACCAATGACTTTAGTCATTGATCGAATTGATCGAACAGATCAAGGCGATTGTCTAATTATTGATTATAAAACGGGTCAAGCCGAAATCAGTGACTGGAATGGGGAGCGACCTAAAAGTCCGCAAATGCCATTATATGCGCTTGCTTTAGAACAGCAGTCAAATTATTCCATCAAAGGTATCGGTTTCGGTAAATTAAAAACCAATGATTGTGCACTGAAAGGTTTTACTGAGCTGGAAAACATTGGCGCTGGTTTTAAAATTAGTTTATCCAGAGATAAAACTCCTTGGGCCAAACAATTGCAAGAATGGCATGCAAATCTCAGCGATTTAGCTCAAGAATTTCTTGAAGGACAGGCTCTGGTAAATCCGTCAAAAGCAAACCCCTGTCAATATTGCGATTTGCAAAGTGTTTGCCGAATTCATCAACTTAAAAGTCAGAGCGGACAAGCTTCTGAGCAACCCAGCAACCAGGGAATTTCATCGTGAATCGTCCTACAGATTTTGCGCAACGTGAACTTGCCTTAGATATTCAGCAATCATGGATTGTGCAAGCACCAGCGGGTTCAGGCAAAACTGGCATTCTGGTCTATCGTTTATTAAAACTATTAGCAATCGCGCAAAAGCCAGAAGAAGTGCTGGCCATTACCTTTACAAAAAAAGCGGCTAAGGAAATGCGTGACCGCTTGTTGGAATTATTACAAGCAGCCAATGAGCAGCGATCAAGTACGGATGATTATGAACAACAAGGATTAGATCTCGCCAAAGCAGTCTTGGCCAATGATGCCAAACACGGTTGGCGACTGTTGGATATGCCGCAACAATTGAATATTGAAACCATTGATGCATTGTGCGCGCGTTTGGTGTCGACGATGCCGTGGCTCAGCCGCTTAGGGGATCGCCCCAATACCGTGGAAAATGCCAATCCACATTTTGAATATGCGATTGAGCAGTTGTTGTTGGAATTGTTGGATCAAGACAGTGATGTGTTCGCTGAATTACGCGAGCTGCTGCTTTCATTGGATAATAATTTTAGGAAAACCCGCCAATTGCTCAAGCCAATGTTAGCTTGCCGCGATCAGTGGCTCAGGCATTTTTTAGGCAAAGATTTACAACAATCACGGGCGGAATTTGAAGACACTTGGCAAACCATCAGCGAAGAAATTCTCATTAAATTGTCTGAATCTGTGCCACAAGGCGTCAAAGAAACAGTTGTTGAATTAGCACATTTTGGCGCTAAAAATCGACTTGCAACTGAAATGGAAAAATCTCCTCGCGAGCGTTTGCCAAAAAATTTGGAATTTAGTTCTAAAGTGTTTCTTGAAGAACAACGATTTCCAAGAGCTGATTTTGCTGATTTAGACTTATGGCTTGGCGTAAGGGATTTTCTCATCACGACAAGTGCCAAATTGCGTTCACCACGTGGTGTGACAAAAACCATTGGCTTTTTGCCAAAAACAGCTGAAAAGGAACGGTTTGTTGATTTGCTCCATAGCCTAGAGAATCATCCTGCCTTTATTGAGCAATTAATTTATTTGGAAAATATTCCACCTGCGACATATTCGGATGAAGAATGGCGCAAAGTGCTGGTTTTAGAAAAAGTCTTGCGGCGTTTGCTTTCTCATTTGCAATTACGTTTTCATAACAGCAAAGAATGTGATTTTAGTGAGGTTGCCTTGCGTGCCAATCATGCTTTACAAGATTTGGGTCAGCCGACTGACCTTGCCTTGCGCATGGATTATCGCATTCAACATGTGTTGGTGGATGAGTTTCAAGACACATCACATTCGCAATTTACGCTATTAGAAAATTTAACCAAAGGCTGGCAGCAAGGCGATGGGCGAACCTTGTTTCTGGTGGGTGATCCGATGCAATCAATCTATAGGTTTCGCGAAGCGGATGTGGGTCTTTTTGTAAAACTTGCAGAAGGTCGCGGTGGTCTCAATGAAATTGAACTGAATTCGTTGGTATTGTCAGAAAATTTCCGCTCAAAAAAATATTTGGTTGATTGGTTTAATACTGTTTTTGCGCCGAGTTTCCCTGCTGATAATAATGAAACCAATGGCGCAATTAAATACAGTACCGCTAGCAGTCACAAAGACAATGGACAAATGCCAACATTTGCAGCTTTTTATTCCCCAGAGGAAGAAGCGGAACACATTGTGAGTCTGGTTCAACAAGCACTGGCTAGAGGAGACAAAAAAATAGCGATCTTGGTTCGCAGTCGTTCACACCTTAGCCCAATATTGCCTGCCTTGAACGCAGCAAAGATTTCTTATCAAGGAGTGGATATTCATCCGCTGGCATCAAATCAAGAAGTGTTAGATGTCATCGGCCTGTGCAAGGCAATCGTGCGCTTGGATGACAAAGTAGCTTGGCTTAGCCTGTTGCGTGGACCGATGGTTGGTTTGCAACTAGCAGACATTACTCATCTTGCTGCTGGGCAAGATGTTGTGGTGTGGGAACAATTGAACAATTTTAATCGTTTAGCAAAGCTATCCGATCAAGGTCAGCAGCGCGTTAGACGTTTTCAACAGGTGATGAAATCAGCCATGCAGCAAAAACACCATGTCGCATTAGCCGCAGTTGTGCAATGGGCTTGGCAAGCCTTGGGTGGTCCAGATTGTCTGGAAACTTTAGGTGTTGATGATATGGATGTTGTTTGGAGCCTTATTCGTGAGATAGAGCAAGGTGGAGACATTGAAAAAATTGCCGAACTGGATCAATCGTTGCAAGGCTTGTTTGCGCAAACCGCGGCAAATGATGATGGTGCGGACCAACAAGTTTTCGTTTCGACCATGCATAAATCCAAAGGCTTGCAATATGACACAGTCATTTTGCCATCACTAACACGTAAAGGAGCAAATCAAGACAAGGATATTTTGCGTTGGGCTGAGGTGGTTGATAAACATGGCCGCGATCGGTTGCTGTTAGCAGCATTGAATAGCCCGTCATTGAGTAAGGAGAAAAATACGCATTATCATTATTTACAAACCTTAGAAAAACAGCGTGATGTAAATGAGCAGGTGCGCCTATTGTATGTGGCATGTACACGGGCACAATCACATTTGCATTTATCAGGTACGTTTGTTCATGACAAACAAGGAGAATTAAAACCTAAAAACCAAAGCAACTCATTGATTCAAGGAATCTGGGGACAAATCCAGGACCAATTTTCTTTGCATGATGCAGCAGATGAAGGTGAAGTCATCGAAAAAATCCCTGATCAAACTCTGAAAGCATTGCCAGCTGACTATCAAACAGAATTTGCAGCAAATGTGAGCTGGCAGCCTCAGCAAATGCAGAAAACGACAGCGAATCAAGACAATAAAAACGAACAGAAATTTGAATGGGCAAGCCAAACCGCTCAAGCGACTGGCATTGTTTTACATATTTTTTTAGAACACTTCAGCCATGAAGTGTTATCAACAACGATTGATGATCGTTTAAAGGCGAATTGGCGAGCTGAATTACAAGCCATGCAATTAGATGCGCAGCAGATTAATACGTCTATCAAGCGGCTTAGTGTGGCAGTGAAAAATATTCAGCAAGATCCTAAAGGGCAGTGGATTTTTGCGGATCAACTACATCAGGAAGTTCGCAATGAATTTGCTATTACTACCCTAGATGATGGAAAAATCAGTCAGCACCGCATCGATAGGACGTTTATTGATCAAGAAAATACGCGCTGGATTATTGATTATAAGTCCACCACACATTTTGATGATGATGTCAGAGAGTTTGTTGATCAACAAATGATTGAGCGCGGTTATAAGCAGCAATTAGAACGCTATGCACAGGCGTTTAGCCAACTAGAGAATCGTCCAATTAAGATGGCTATTTATTTTCCATTATTGCAACAATGGCGTGAATGGGCGTATTAATTGCAGTTAAGAGTTTTGCCATCAGGCGCAACTTAATTTATTCTTACAGATATACCTAGTTGAACTTTATGATTTAAATAGAGGTATCTATTGCCATGATAAAAATAATAATTTCTTCCTCATTACTCATACTAATCACTTCCATTGCAAATTTATCGGTGGTTTTGCCTGTTAATGCACAAGTGCAAAAATGTCAGGACGTCCAAGGAAAATGGCACTATGGCAATGATTTAAGAGGTGTTTGCAAAAATGAGAGCAGCATTAAATCAGTTAAAGGGACTGTCAAGAGTACATCTATCGCTCAAGGTGAAAGCGCATCTGATCAGGAACTCGCCAAATTAGAGCTAAAGGTTCTAGATAAAACAGAATACTTAAACACTGATCTCGAGAAAATTTTATCGCCATATAAAACCAAACAAGATATTGATAAACGTTTTGATCGTTTGAAATCAAGCAACACTGAAGAAATTGTCAAAAAAGAACAACTTATTGAAGGTTTGAGGCAAAAAGAAATATTGCTCAAAGCGGGTCAGTCAACGAACAATCCACAAAATTCGGTGGAATTGGCTGACACTCGTCAGAGAATAAAAACGGCTGAGTCAGACTTAGGAGAACTACAAGTTAAAGCTGGGCAAATTGACCAACGTCGCACTAAAGTGCTGACACTGTTTGACCAGTTCAGTGATAAATTTGGTCCAAACGCAGCTTCGTAATTCCTTCTCAAAGCGGGTTAACTATTTTCACTCAGCCACTGCTCAAATTGACTTAAAGATAATGCGCCCGAAATTCGAGCGGCTTCTTTACCCTGTTTGAACAAAATCAACGTTGGAATAGAGCGAATTTGCCAACTATTTGCCAACGTTTGCTGTTGTTCAGTATCTAATTTTGCAAATAGAAATTGTGGCTCTAATTTCCTAGCTGCTTGTTCAAAAATTGGCGCAAAGTTTTGACAAGGGCCACACCAAGAAGCCCAGCAATCAACGATCACTGGAATGTCATTACGAGTCAAAACAACATTGGTATTAGTGCTAGTTAACTCTTGTGGTTTGCCAATAAATAGTGCATTTTTACATTTACCGCATTTTGGTGAATCGCCTAAACGATTTGAAGGTATGCGGTTGGTAGCTTGGCAGTGAGGGCAACTTATATTGGTGGTCGACATTGTCAGTTTTTATTTAAAAAAATGGTTTATATAATATTCTTTCAGACCTTGGCAAATTAACAAACCTTACGGAGCCTGATGATTCGTTATTTTATATCTTTTTTTATACTTTTAGTTTTCTATTCGGAATCAAGTTTGGCAGCACAGGTGCAAACTCTGCCGAATTATTCGATGAAACTTTCCATCGAAACGAGCGCATCTAAAGAAAAAATTTGGCAGCTATGGGCTAAAGTTGATGAATGGAAAACATATGATGAACGCTTAAAATATTCGTTTTTAATCGATGGAGCTTCATTTGAAACAGGTGCACAAGGCTATATAAAAGGCAAAGGCGCCCCAAAAACAAAATTCAAACTCATCGAGGTGGTTGAGAACAAATCATTTATCGAAGTTTTATATTTACCCCTAGGTCAAACAATTCATTTGCATCGTTACTTTGAGCCCAGCGCAGACGGCAAAACTATTTTCACCCACGAAGTAAGATTCAAAGGGGGTTTGAAAAGCGTGTTCCATTTGTTCTTAAATGGGCCATTCAAAAAAGACTTGAAACTCGTGATGGCAAAAATGAAGGAGTTAGCCGAACAAACTTCTACAAAGTAACGTAAGAATGATAAATGGTGGCAATGGGTAGAATAGACACCATTTTAGTAGTTTTTAGTGTTTTCATACACTTAATTTACTATAAAACCAGCGATGTATACTGACGTTATACGATATGATAGCGAAACGTTGTGCGGATTCGAAGTACAGCATTCAAGAATTAAAAGACATTCTCTTTAATGAAGTTCTGCCTGCTATGAAATTTAATATGTTGTCTTTTCCTGTTTCGGAATGGGCTGGCTTCAAGACTGATTGGGTTGTAAAGCGGGTGCTTCAAAAGCATAGATATGGTAAAAGAAAACCGTGGATATTTTATCGCTACACAAATAGTCATTGGCAAAAGATACGACCAAAGATTGAAAAGATTCGAATAAACAGCCGATAATTTTAGATTCATATTCGCTCTAAACCGCATAATAAGCTGTTACAAGCCAAAAATTATGAAGAAAATTTTGCTTAGCATAACAATTCTATTTTCACCCATTGCAGCCGCAAGTAATTGGGTGCAAGTTAATGATTGGGCAACACCATTAAAAGTTAACCCAAACTCATTAGAGCAAAAACTTTGGTCATTTGTGGCAACCGAATCAAAGGTAAAGTTTCAACCAAAAGACACTTATACATTTCAATATAAAACAATCAATGACTCAGAGCTTTATATTAATGCTCTGTGTAACACGCATGGTG
>CAZWHW010000017.1:31586-34674 GCA_964633815.1 uncultured Gammaproteobacteria bacterium | reverse complement strand
ATTGAGAAGCAATTAAAGGGCTCTGACCCTTTTTGATTCCATATAAAATTTATTGAGTTAAAATATCAATGTGCTTAAGAGCTAGTTATTCAACTCGCCGTTCTTCCAGAATTTGGTGCCCTTGATGGTAGCTTGTAAGGCCAGCCCAGATTTAGTTAATTGATACACGCTAATGTTATTGGTGACAACTTCGCCGCCGACTGCGCCGCCTTTATCTGATGCTTTGGCGGCCGCATCTGCTTGTGCACCAAAGGCCCAGCCGTTGTTCACGAAGTTATTCAATGCTTCTTGAGAGTGAAATACAAGCAAAGCTCTAAAATCTTTTACTCCTACCCCTAATCCGATTCCAACCTCACCCATGTTCATGTACGTTTGAGCGCCGGTGGTGTTATTACGAACGACGCCATAGCCCCCGCCAAAACTAGCAATCAGTAAATTGATGTTTGCATTCGAAAACACGCCATAACCTGGCGCGTTAGCGACTTGGTTTCTAACGTCTGGTTTTTGTTTGTAAATCTCAGTTAGCACTTCTTGTCGCATTTCAGTGACCGCGGCTCGTTTCTGGGCGGGCGTGCCTGAGCCTGTAGTCGCACATGCGCTGAGAATAGCAAGAAAGAAAAGGGTGAAGACAACCTTAGCAAAACGGGATGTAGTCATAGTGGCCTCGAATTATCGCTGAACGTTAATTTTAATGCATTAGAAATAACATCCCACTAGCCGTTGGTCAACTAACTCAGCCGAATATTCGCTGAACAATCATGAATATTTTTGAAATCTAGCATGGCACGCTAAGATTTAGTAAAAAACGGTCATAGCTCCCATACTTAATATATGGCCCGTTTGCAGGCTTTTCTATACATATGTTCTTTTCGAGCCATTGGATTTTATCTCAAAGTTCGCTGCCCTTGTGCCTAAGACGAAGCAAGTGTTTGAGCGGCTACCTATGATTGATATTGATTTAGAAAAGTATATTATTTTGCTTTGCCTTCATCCGCATGGTTTGGCTGAAGCAAGTGAGGTTGGCGTTGATTTAAAGCCAAGTTAGATTAATTTTTTAGTTTTGCAAATATTGTCTAGCAAATACGTTGAATCCTTTTCTTTGATCTGTAGTTTGCGGTGAAAATAGTTATTGATATCCATGGATTACTGAATATATAGCTCGTAAAACTGCTCGGTCGTTAAAGGTTTGTTGAAAAAATATCCTTGAAAACACAAGCAACCAAGTTTGCTTAATAGTTTGATTTCGTCTTCGTCTTCTACACCTTCAGCAATGACATTTATTTTTAGATATTTTGCTAAAGAAATGACTGTTTCAACAATTTTTTCATTAGTTTTATTTTTTGTGATATCACGAATAAAGGATTGATCAATTTTCAGCGTATCAATAGGCAGTTGAGATAATTGAGAGAGAGATGAAAAGCCAGTGCCAAAATCATCAATCATTATGTCGAGCCCAATATTTTTGAATTCTTCAAGTATATTTGTATTGACTTGGGTGATATCAAAAATGGAGCTTTCTGTTATTTCAAGAGCTAAATTTTTAGAACACAAATTATTTGATTCGATTCTTGATAGTATCTTTTTGGCTAATGGTTCTTTTTGAAATTGTTTGCCGCTGACATTGATAGATAGTCTGAAATTTGGATTTTTTTCTAGGAGTTTTTGCCATTTTGATAAGACTTCCGCAGATTTATCTATAACCCAAAGACCAATAGAATTAATCAATCCTGAGTCTTCAGCAATTGGAATGAATTGACTAGGTGAAACACTGCCTAGTTCTGGGTTTTCCCACCTTAATAAAGCTTCAGCGCCGATGAGTTGCTTGTTGGCATCACATTGAGGCTGGAAGTAAAGTTTGAGTTCATTTTTATCAATTGCATTGTGTAATTGATTGAGTATTTTATGTTTTAATTCTGTTTTGTGGCGCAGTGACTCGTTAAAGAATTGGAAGTTATTCCGGCCAAGAGATTTTGCAAAATACATGGCTATATCAGCTCTAGTAAAAGCATCGTTTACTTTTCCTTGTTGTTTATCAAGTATAGAAATTCCAATGCTTGCGCCAATTGACGAGATGATATGATTATCAATTTCAAAGTCATCTGAAAAACATACCAGAACCTCCTTTGCAATTTTCTCCAATTGCAAAGGAATATTTTCTTCAGATTGAAACTTTTTGAATATGCCAAATTCGTCTCCACCTAATCTGGCTAATAGTGCATCGATATTATTGCTTATTGCTTTGAGTCTGTTACTAACTTCGATCAATATTTTGTCACCGATAGAATGACCAAGAGTGTCATTCACATCTTTAAAGTCATCTAAATCGATAAATAACAACCCAGCGGTTTCTATTTCTGGAGATGACATTTCTTTAAAAAGTTCTCGTCTGTTCGCTAAGCCTGTTAATGGGTCTTTATAAGCTTGATTCTCAATTAACTGGCGATAATCGACTTCTTTGGTGATATCTTGATATGTTCCTAAGACGCCAATAATATCTTCGTTTTTATTTCGTAGTGGAACTTTATTTGTTCTAAGCCATTTAATCTCTTTACCATCAATTGGCAAAGATTCTTCAATATTAAGCTTGCTATCACCGGTCTTGATTACTTCCATGTCATCATTTCGTTTAGGGTCGGCATCTTGTTTTGAAGAATAAATAGCATAATCAGATTGCCCAATTAACGAGTCAATATCTTCAAAATCGATATCATCCAATAATTTTTGGTTGGCACCCAAATAGTTAAGATCCAAGTCTTTCCAAAATACACCGATTGGAATTGAATCTAAAACATATTTTAATAATTCTTCTGTAGAGGCTGAATTTTTATTTTTATTTTTATCATTCATTGATATTTTTTCAATACAACAATAGACATAACTTACACTAGTTCGCGAGTAAACTCATTGAGTCATTTGTTAAATCTTGTGTTGAAACTCTATTGGTCCTGACGAAACTATACGATAGATTTTTTAAGAGTTGTTTAGTATGAACTATTTAAAATAGCAAGAAGAATACACTTTCAATTTCTGAGTTTGTCGGTTTAATGACAGCCAACAACATGCGTTAATTACTCGCACGCCTACTCGA
>CAZWHW010000017.1:0-31486 GCA_964633815.1 uncultured Gammaproteobacteria bacterium | reverse complement strand
ACTCGCACGCCTACTCGATAATTATGTTTTCAAGTAGGCATGTCAGATTGCAGAAACTCTTCAATAAATTTTGCAGTGCTTGTAAACCTATTATTTAGCGATTACCGCGCATGCAATTCTGCCACCCGCTCCACCTATAGGTTGGCTAGTGTGGTCATCAGGGTTTGCGTGAATTATCAATGAAGAACCATCTGCATCGAGAAGATTGGCGCGGCCGTCGATGAGACTGACCAACTGACTGTAGAGCTCAACTTCAACAGTGCCATCTTTGGCAACAATTAGGTTAGGCAAATTACCTTCGTGAGGTCCTTTGTTGTTTAAGAATCCGTGAGGCTTTTTGTCCGGATCAACATGACCTTTTGCAGATTTGAATCCGCCAGCATGATCACATTGCGCTGCTGTATGAAAGTGCATGCCGTGCAAACCAGCTGGAAGATTTTTAGCCTTTATATGTATAACCACGCCTTCTGTTCCCTGCGTGATTTTAAGTGTGCCTATATTTTCTCCTGACTTTCCGATTATATTTGTTTCATAACTGTTGCCTGCGACGGCAATGATGGGTAAAAGAAGCATTGAGATGAGAATGCTGTAAAAAATTTTCATAGTTTCCTCTGGATCAGATTGCGCCTGTATTTGCTAGCGAAACATGCAAGCGCTGTTGTTGGAATGGGTAGGTTGGGGGGTATATTCCCCAATCAGAAGTTACATCTAACCCTGGAGTATAGGAAATATAAACGCCGTGTTTCGATTATTATCTAAACTATTTACTTTGTCAAAATCTCTCAATATGCACAAATTATTGAACTCATATCCCGTTTCTTGCTAGAACTTATATTTACCATCATTCAAAATGAGTAGAATACAGAGAATATATTTTGTTTGGTGAATCATGATTGCAGTAATTTTTGAAGTTCAGATAGCAGAAGGTAAGACTGCAGAGTACCTAGATATCGCAAGTGAACTTAAACCGTTGCTATTGGAAATTGATGGCTTTATCTCAATAGAGCGTTTCCAAAGTCTTACGAATGACAGTCAGATTCTTTCTTTGTCGTTTTGGCGTGACGAAGAAGCAATTCGAGAGTGGCGGAACTTAGAATCACACCGGTGTGCTCAATCAAAAGGTCGTGATGGCGTGTTTGAAAGCTACAGATTAAGAGTTGCAGCTATCATCAGAGATTATGGAATGGATACTCGTGCTGAAGCCCCGAAAGACAGCCTTGAAGTACACAGCTAAAATTCACAGTATTGTTGTCGAGCAGGTCAACATGACTACCAGTGCCTGCATAGAATATCTATCGGTGATGTAACAGATGCTGGAACATTTAGATAAGAATGATCAGAGCGAGACAAAAGCCCTACAAGCTACAAATCATCAATCACAGCCCGAGCGCTGCTCACTCAAGAAGAGCCTAAGCAGTTGAGGAATGTAAATAAACAGATGGAATTTTTAATGCAGCGCAAGCGGCAGTGTGTGCTGTGCCTGCGTGGTTAAAAAAATGAAGGAAAAGCGCCATTTGTTAAAGGAAAGGGCAGGGAATTTTAGGTGTTTTTAGTGTTTTTTGGTGATCATGTCGAAGGATCTGGCTGATTTGTTAGTTAGTTGAGAGGTTTTGACAAGATAAATTGTTTCGGTAACAATCGAAATATGGTGTTTATATTTCTTATATTCCAGCAGGTGTTTTGTGCTTAAATGGCTTTTAATTTTCTTTGGAGGTGTCGTTTTTATAGTCGTCGCAATTTTTGGTTTTTTTGCTTTCATGGTGTGGAACCACGAACGCGGTTTTCCAAAATCAGTGCTCGCCGAGGAGTTAAAAGGGACGTGCGTTGTTAGCAAAAAGAAGTTTGTTATGGTCAAACTCAGCCGTGATTATTATGGGGAAAAACTGTTCGATTTCCTGCCAAAACCAACAGGGGTCGATTATATTTACGACTCTTATTTGCCGGGCACCATTAAGAAGGAAGATGGGTCAGATGCGTATGATCTGAGCGATGCTGTTGTGTTACCGGAGGGAACGAAATTTATTCTGAAAGACGGTTTTCAAAATCGTAACTTGAATGGCAGTATTTACTATTTTTGGTTGGAGCCAGAAGGTGTGGAGTTAGATAGCCATTTCTTTTTTACCCCGCTTGGCATTTCAGTGGAAAAGCCTGAAGGCGGAGATGTCGAGTTTTACAGTGAAGAAGAAATGAGGCGTTTTCCTGAATCGCACTTGTTCAAGAAAGCATGTGAATGATCATGCTGAGGAATCTGACTGACTTATTAGCTAGTTGAGTGATTTTGACAAGAAAATTATTTCGGTGACAATCGAAACGTGGTGTTTATATTTTTTATACTTAAAAAATATTGATTTTTAACGGATTATCGCAGACGATCCTTCGAAAAAATGCAATTGCATAGTTAGGTTTTGTTAAGAGTCTAATTATGCAATTTTGAATGTGTAACTATTATTATTTGTTGTAATTTAGTTTTTTTCAGAGCGAGCATCCATTTTCATTTCAACTTGCTCAGCCTTTAGTTTCTCTAATTCGGCTTGAATTTTAGCATCTGTATCAGCGTCGATGTCAGTTTTTAAGTCAGTTTCGATTTCTGTTTCAGTGCCTGTTTCGATGTCAGTTTCTGGGTTCGCGTCCTGGCTTGTTTGATTTGGTTCGACTGGATTGGTTTCTTGTTCGGGCTCTATCACTGTTTTAGTTTCTGCTTCCAGTTTCTCTATTAACGGGTTGTTGTCGGCAATTAAGCCGGGAGAAATATTTTCTGGACGGCACAAAGTTGTTGCACCAATTGATAGATGCTTGTAAAGATCTGAGTATTGATCAGCCAATTGTTTGAATTTTACTGAAGATTCATCAAAATGCGCTTCAACTTTGTCTTGATATTCTTCCATTTCTTTTTTTACAGCGGCTGGCGAAGCACTGCCACTTCTAACTTTGTTGGTTAGTAATGTTAGGAGCATGCCTACTATCAATCCGACGACAAAAACAATTATTAATGCTACTAAATTTTGATCAGACATTGTGCAGTGCTCGTTATATTTTCAATTAATAAAAAGGGTTGGCTTATATTAACGATTGGCGAATTCAGATACAAATGCTTAAGGGTTGATATGTGAAAATTTAACAAAATTATTCAATATAAATTGTGGGTAATTTTTTGTTAAAAACAGTTAGTGATATTGCGCTTTATTTTGTGTGTGCCGTTTTTGAGAAAATCAATAATTGTCATCAATATGTCGTATTAAATGCTTGTTTAATCTTGATATAATGCAAATGAAGGAAAATCGTCACTTGTTAAAGGAAAGGGCAGGGAATTTCAGGTGTTTTTAGTGTTTTTTTTGGTGATCATGTTTTTTCAAAGATTTTAGAATGTTAGCATTTGATC
The DNA here is from genome assembly GCA_964633815.1 of uncultured Gammaproteobacteria bacterium. Classification (GTDB taxonomy): domain Bacteria; phylum Pseudomonadota; class Gammaproteobacteria; order Arenicellales; family Arenicellaceae; genus CALKZN01. The sequence goes on along the minus strand of CAZWHW010000017.1, from coordinate 28,107 downwards.
CAATTACATTTTTGAAAAGATCAATATCTTTAGCTTTCACAGTCCAATACCATTCGTACTCTCTGTAGCCAAATACAGCTTCAACACCGGAGCCTATATCTTGGCTTTGAAAAACAAGATCTCCATTATCTTTTATTATCAGCACCGGAACATTGACTCTGATCTTACTAATTCAATCGAGTCTGACCCTATTGATTTTTGATTGGTTCATGTACTGGAAATAGGTGGCAACTCTGCGTCACTATAAGGCAAGGTCAACCCGGTTTCCTTGCTATCTAATTCTTGAGATTTCTGATAACACGCTTGCGCCTTTTCCGAATCACCTAACCGGTAATACGCAAGCCCTTGATAGTAAAAGCTCGTCTGCTCGTCCTCGTCAGTCAACTCATCCTCTATTTGACGTGCTTGTATAAAATCGCTTACCGCCTCGTCTAATTTATTTTGATACAGGTAAGCAATTCCCCTGGACACCAGTAGATAGCTTTTATAATAATCATCGTCTGACTCTTTTATCAGCTCGTCAAAAATATCAAAGTGATATTCATATGGGATAAATTTCAAAGTACTTGAGTCGTTTAAAAATGATTTTTTACAAAGCTCTTCAGTGCGATACTCAAGAGGCACGAACACTAAATTCGCTGGGTCGCATGAGACCGATGCCTCGCAAACCTTTTTGGTGCGCATAGAAAGCGGCACAAACTCCAGCGCTGAACCATAACCTTTTGAACACGCTAATAAACAAAGCTCTTGATGTATGTATTTCTCTGGGATGTATTCAAAGTTGTATTCATCTCTGGCAACAGCTAAATTTGCAATCTCTTGAGTCATGAAGCTCTCGTTAAGCCCATAAATTCCTGCATCTTTGTCGACGGCCTTAAGTATTAGTTCCTCGTTCCAAAAATGCGCCCACACCTGTTCAAAGAGTTTTGAATCATCGTCATTAAATTCTGGGCTGTTATTCTTAACTAGCTCTTTCCATGCTTCACTGTCACCGTATTTCTCTTGAGCATAATTAAATATCGTTGTATCCACATACTTTGCAGGAAAATAATTGAGTGCTTCTAGGCCTAAATCGATGGCTGCTTTTAGCTGCGCGTGACCGGTGTACTTTGTTGGAAAGCTGTCTATCTGCAAGGCCCCGCAAGATATTGCGACCGCCGCCATGCGTTCGTCTTTAAATTCGTTGGGGATTTGTTCGTAGTTATAGCCATCACAACAAGAAGCGGCGTGCAAACACATCTCGTAGTCCATTAGATGAGCGGGGATTTCCTCTATTGCTAACTCTGAACTGCTTAGCAAAATTTCCTTATCGATCAAATCATCTGGAATGGATTGTATAGAACAAGAGTTTTCACTATTCAGAGCGTTAAGAATAATTTCTTTACTTAGATCTAAGTGCCAAAAGTATTTAATACTCCAACCATGACTGGTTTTTTGAGCGCCGTCATCGGTGTGTGTCGAGAGCAAATACTCAAGCATATCCAAGCTACGAAACTCCACCGGTATCCTCTCTATGTTGTCGGCCATCTCAATGCTGGATGAGTTGTCTTTACAACGATCAAAATAACTAAGCCAATACTCTGGATTATTTTGTTTTGGCTCGTACGTCTCTAGGTTGATATCTGGCCAGTCCACGGTCTTGGCGGGTGCATAATAGTGGCTAAGCGACCTTGTCTCCGTGTACGGCAATAGCCTGTCATCGCGGTTTTTTGCCGTTTCATAATAGCCTTTTGATTGTTTAGTTTTATCCTGCAAGAAATACACTAAACCAAGCAACCAGTTTGCAAGCACTGACCAGGTATTATCTTCAAGCGCTAACAGCAGCGCTTTTTCAGCCTCGTCCAGTCGGCCCAAATGAATGAGCGCCTCGCCCTTGAGTCGTTGGGCAAGCGGCGTTTTAGCATTGCGCTCTAAGGCTAATTCGGCCAAGCTTAACGCTGCTTGATAGTCATCATTAAGTACCGAGACTAAACCACTGTACACAGCACAATAAAAATCTGGGTCTCGGTTATGGGCTGGCATTAATTCTACGCCTTGATCAAAATAAAGTTTGGCTTGTTTGTATGCGCCAGCCCGCAATAAACAGCGGCCTGCATCTTCGTAAGCCGGGTAAAAACTCGGTGACATATCTATTGTCTTTTTATAGTAAAGAAATGCTTGCTCTATATCCCCTTCTTTGGCCAACAACTCAGCTTTATTGTAATACGGCATGCAGGCCGGATTGAAACCATCAATAAATAGTGGCTTTTTATGAATTAAGGCTTCATGAATTTCGTCAATTTTTAGTCCAAATGCATCATGCCAAAACTCTTCAACGGGGTAATAAAACTCCGGCTTCATAGAAAATACATATTTGTGCCAAGTAAACAACGGGCTATCAGTCTGGTACTTTCCTAATTCATCCCAATCGTATAGCGCAAAAATATGAGTACTTGGCGAAAAACGATAAGCATTTAAATCATAAAACCATGAAAAGAAATAAGGCGCGTTTACTTCACGAGGCCGCCCTAAATTAATACATTCATGGTCTTCTGCGAGTTCATATTGCACATAGCGAACCTGCTCTTTGCCTAAGCAGATCTGGCAATCATCCATGTTTAACGTTCCAAAACTTGCATCACCAGTGACATAGTAATCTGAGCCCATATAGCCTGTCACCGTGAGATCGCCCTTAACAATAATAAGGGCGCCCATATAAAAGGCTTTAAAATCGCCCTCGATGTGCACGTCTGTATCGGCATAGTAAATATAGTCAACATCGTCACCGCCATCTGCGTATGGTTCTTCCCAGTCGTCGTCATCGCCACGAAAATCATCAAATAAGATGTCGACCTTTAGCAACTCCAATGCCTCGGCATAAGACACCATACGCAGATTGTGTTTTTCTAGAAACTCAAGCTTGGCTTTGCTTTGCCGCTTGGTCGCTTCATGTTCTGTTGTGTTAGCAGAATAGAGATAAGAATCCTTCGAAACAGTGCTATCGTCGCTTTTTTCCTTTTCCGAGTTATCAGACAAAGTTGGCGACTCATTTTCCGGTGTTGGCGACGCCTCTTCCGATGAAAGAAGTTCTTTCATCAGCTTTTCATAGGCCTCGCGCGCAGCACGTAGGAACTCTTTTATATCAAAACTTTCTTTAAACATTGATTTTCCACTTAATACATAATCAGCAATGAGTTCACCGTTTAATTCATTTTCGCCTTTAGAGTTTGAGCTGATTAGCTCTTCATGAAAAGCTGAAAATGGAATGTTTTGCTCGCTTTCTTCTTTAGCAAACAAATAGCCGATGTCTCTATTTTTAAGAAAAGAATTGTAGTGAGAGAAATTAAATATCGCTTCCTTAACAACGAAGTCACCGGCAACGTGCAAATGTATGTTTTCATTTTCTTGAATAAAGTAATTTAGCCTGACATCTCCGCTCACAAAAACGTCAGTTTCAGCATCGTTGACGGTTTTAAAAACAAGATTCTCAACAACAAGATCTCCCTCAATAAAAACAATTGAGGCGCCTTCGTCATCATTGGTGTAAATCCAGTTTTCAGTAATTTCATCGCCCTTAAAAAAACTGAGCCGTTGACCACATAAATTTTTAATTTGCATCAAGGTGCAACCCGTGGAAATCAGCTTTTCATAGAACGCGCTTTGTTGTTCAAAAACGATGTCTGCATGCTTAATAGCGGTCGGTAGCTTGTCGGTTACGAGCAGATAACCTTTACTCAAGTAGTATGGGATATCATTATCGATATTTTCGCGAACCTTGCCGATTATCTGGTTTTTTTCAAAAATCGAAAACTCATAAGGGTTGCTTAATACCTCATCAGCATTAGCGATCGCATCGCTGTGTAAAATGCCTTTATAGGTAATAATTTTAGTGTCATAAGCTGCCAAAACAAGATACTCATCGTCTCGCTTCATTGCGACTAGTTCTTTTACTTCTGTCTCAGCTTGAACTTGTTCATAATCAATATTCAGTCGACTCATTAAAATCTCAGAATAACTGAGCTCTTGGTGGTTATTTTTGAGCCCTTTAGTGAATTTTTCAACATTCACTTCAACGCCATAAGCGGTCTCTTCTTGCCATGGATATAGGCATTCAATGACACCTAAGTCACCTGCGTCTATGCCTTTAAGGAATCCCCAGCTAAAACGTTCTCCAATTCGTTTTATCGCATAAGTTGAAATCGCTTGAGTCTCTTTATTTTCAAAAAAGCGCATTTCAATATCGAAAAAATTCATTTTCTCTATGTCATCTGGAATCAAAATTACGCCGTCTTTCAAAGCGGGTGTTGTCATAGTTGTCTATTTATATTGATTAATACGTAGTTACTAAAAAGAGCGACGTTGACAAGAGTGCAGTGATCTTGGTTTTCATACAGTCAATCCCAGTTAAAAGACGGCTATAGCCGTCCTTTATTCAACTGCTTGTTAGGTGTTTTTCTAAATTAGCTCATAAGGCTTTATACCTATGTATTCATCAAGTTTTTCATTGATTACTTTGATTTTAACTTTTTCATTTAAAAAACTTTCTAAAATAGTAGATAGCAAGTAATCATTCGAAGTTTTGCTTTCAACTGATTTATTGCTTAAATCGTCAGTAAAAAGTGGATTCTTTAGAGATTGATGTAGTATCAGTAGGGTGGTACGAGCTGTATAAAGTGCCAAACCTTTTTTTATTTCGATAGGCTACACTTTCAATACGCTTTACGAGTTGTTTGTTTGAGGTCAATAATGACCGTCTAAACTCCTTTTGTATGCATGGAAACGTTTTTCTTAGATATACAAGAATGATTATTCTAAAGTAATAATTTCCATTTGTGTCCTTAAAATAGTATGAACTGTAATGATAGGAATGTATGACCAAAATGTACGCACCTTACATTTCAGCTCCCTACAATCCCTTTAAGTGTTTGAATAATAATAATTATTCAAAGTTTTGGTGGAGGCGGCGGGGATCGAACCCGCGTCCACAAGCCCTCCGCTCAACGGATCTACATGTTTAGTTTGTCGTCAATTTAACCCTTGTTGTCCGGACAAACGCGCACAATCGCAGGTGAGTCGAATTGCGTTTTAACCGTCACTTAATCGACACAAGTGACTAGCGATTTTATGTTTAGTGAGATTCCATAGTCCTAATCCATAAACATATTAGGCGGAACCCTAGCAGGCTTAAGCTGCTAGTGCGTAGTTATCGTCGTTTGCAACTATAACTTTTGTAGCTGGATTTGAGAGGAACTCTACACCTCTACATGCACCGAAGGTTTCGCGACCCATGTCGAAGCCATGTCGCCCCCGTAAATTGGTCACTCATTTTCGAGTATGCAGAGTATATGGGGGCAGAGTTGCTAAATCAAAAGGTTTGTTAGTTAGTTTGTGGAATAGTTTGATTTGCTCAGGTATTCTTGCCAAAAAATAAACCGATTAGCATGAAATGAATAAAGATGTTCCTTATTATTATCGTCATTTAAACACACGTTTGTTTGATAGTTTGCCTGCAGGTATGGAGCGAGTTTTGGAGTTTGGTTGTTCCGCAGGAATGTTGGGCAAAGCTTATAAGGAAAAAAATGCCAATACTGTTTGGCATGGTGTGGAAATCAATCAAGATGCTGCAGATCATGCGCAACAAAATCTAGATGATGCTTGGGTGTTAAATGCCAATGATTTGAAGCCGAATGAAACTATGCTGGCAGCCCCTTATGATGCCATTATCTATGGAGATGTTATTGAGCATTTGATTGATCCTGCGCAGAGCATGCCTAAGCATCTGGAGTTGTTAAAGCAAGGCGGCGAATTAATTGCCTGTATTCCAAATGTGCAACACTGGACAGTGGTTAAGGATTTATTGCAAGGTAATTGGGATTATCGGAATGCGGGTTTGATGGACAATACACATTTACGATTTTTTACACGAAAATCAATTCATAAGTTATTGAAAAGGCTTGGCTTAAATATGATCGAGCAACAAAGATTCTCGCATGAAAATCAAGCATTTGCGAAAAGAATAGCTGAGAAAGATGAAATTATAGACGTTTTACGCTTGGCAAATCAGTCTTTAGGGATAGAATTTAATGAACTTGATTTTCGAACATTTCAATATATGGTTCGTGCAAAAAAGTAAATATAACAGGGGCTTAGGTTTTAATTTATAAGTAAACTATTACTCATAAGTGTTCAAATAAAGCTCTTGCTGTTGCATTAAGATAAGCACTGCCGTAGTGCACATTCGGCTCCAGATATGCACCTTCAGCCCATTCATTCCATGCGTTGATGGCGACTATTGGTTCACCTTGCACAGGGTTTTCTAGTGCAAAACGTATCGCTTCAGATAGCCAAACTTGATATTTTCTGGGGCCAGTTCCAACAAAGCCATAGCCACGATTAGTTCGTCTTGCTTCATTGTCCCAGTTTGGCAGAACGCATTTAACCAGATCAAAATTTATATTCTGTTCGCGCAAGCAATATTGGATTAAATGATCATAACGGCGTATTTCACCGGAAAAATTCGAATCAAGGTTTTTGACTGTGTCGTTGGCAGATGGCAATTTTTTAAAGCTATTATGAGGAGGGAATTCAATGGCGCCATCGAGGCCGTAAGGTTTTGGGTCGGTGTCATCATACGTGAGCGCCATGTGAAACGTTGCTTCTATGTTGTGGCGTTTGACTAACAGGTTGCGCCATTGTTCAATTCGTTTTTTTGCATCAGGAATGAGGGAAGGGCAATAAATGTAATACAGTGGTTTGCCGTTGATTTTTAAATAACGTGGATCGGAAAAGTGTCGAGCCAAATCATCAATCATTTTTTCATCATGCTGAGGGCTGTAGTCTTGCCTGATGAGAATATCATTTTTTTTGCCATCCCATGTTCGTGCCCAATTTTCATTGGCCCACATCAAACAAAAAGGAATATCAATGTCAGGATTGTCGAGAAAATTATTCACCGGCACTTCCATTATGCGTTTGCTGCCAAAGTTGTAATGATAAAAACACCAAGCATGAATGCCGGCTTTTTGAGCAAGTTCGGCTTGTTTTCGCATGGTGTCAATCAGACGTAAATCATAATAGCCTAGATCAAGCGGCAAATGCGGTTGATGGTGCCCGTCATAACGTGCTCGCGCACTGGTTGAATTTCTCCATTCAGTGAAGCCTTCTCCCCACCATTCATTGTTTTCTTTAAAAGGATAGAACTGTGGTAAGTAATACGTGATGAGTTTTACTGGCAAAGCGGTTTTTCTCAAATCACAATCTAGCTCTTCATATTCAGCACCAGGATTAACTACCGATTCTGACCAAGTACTATAGTTATTTTGATGCTGCTTGTGTTTCTCGATTTGTTGACGAGAAGCATTGGCGAGCTTCTTTAATAATGCTTGTTGGTGGTCATCCATAAACTAGTGTTTTGAGTGTTAGCGCAGCTTTTGTTGTTTTAAAGTAAGTATAAATTAAAAGGTTTGTGGATTGTTTGGCCAAAAGGCAATATATTGCGATAAATGAATTTAAAAATAACAATTTAAGAGTCTTAATTCGTGCTTTCATCGGTTTCAGTTATTGGTTTTGGCTTGATTTATATATGTTTGCTGTTTGCAATCGCATATTTCGCTGATAACCAACCTTCAAATTTTCGTTTGCCGCAACGAAGCAATTTGGTCTATAGTTTGTCAATTGCGGTTTATTGTTCTTCTTGGACGTTTTATGGCGCAGTTGGCACCGCTGCATCAGCAGGATTCGATTATTTAGCCATTTATCTCGGACCATGTCTGGTTTTTATTTTTGGTTATCCTTTTATCAAACAGATTATTCAAATCTGTAAGGCCAGTAATATCACATCTATTTCCGATTTTATCGCCAGTCGCTATGGGCGCAGTCGAAGCATTGCTGTATTGGTGACATTGATCGCTTTTGTAGGCTCAGTTCCGTATATTGCCTTACAACTAAAAGCGATCACTATGAGCTATACAGTATTATCTTCTGGGCAAACGGAAAATATTTTTTTTCAACATGATTACTTTTGGTTAGATCCTGGGCTATATGTCACAGCGATCCTCGCCGTATTTACCATTTTTTTTGGCACTCGTCATTTGGATGCAACTGAACATCATCAAGGCTTAATCACTGCTGTGGCTTTTGAATCAATAGTAAAGTTAATTGCAATTCTAGCAGTTGGTTATTATTGCGTGTTTTTGTTGCTTGATTCATTGTCTGTGCAACATATTGCACTTATACAAGGAGAAGGTGCTGGCGATTCCGTGACAAGTTTGCTCAACGATGGTTCTAGTACTTGGCAAAGCTTTCTCACGAAAACAGTTTTGTCTATTAGTGCCATTGTGTTGTTACCACGTCAATTCCATGTGGCGATTGTGGAGGCTAATGATCATCGGCAATTTAAAACAGTCGCATGGGTAATGCCAATTTACTTTATCTTGACCAGTATTGTTGTCGTGCCGATTGCTATTACGGGTATTTTACTAATGCCTGGTGAACAAGAAGATTTATATGTTTTGAGCCTGCCATTGGTGAATGGTAATGAAACCTTAGCTTTGATTGCTTTTATTGGTGGTTTTTCCGCAGCGACTGGCATGGTGATTGTTGCCGCCATTGCCTTAAGCACTATGGTTTCCAATGATTTAGTGATGCCGGCATTATTGCGTTTGAAAGGAGTTGAAATTCTAGAACGTCGAGATTTGAGTCGTTTGATATTGATCATTAGGCGCATTGCGATTGTCATGTTGTTGTTGGTTTCTTATGGGTTTTACTCGGCATTAGGTTTAGATGAACGTTTGGCGGATATGGGTTTGTTAGCTTTTGCCGCTATTATCCAGTTGCTGCCAGCGGTGTTGGCAGCACTTTATTGGCAGAGGGCGCATAAAAAAGGAGTGTTTTATGGGTTAATTTGTGGCTTTGGTTTGTGGATTTATTGTTTATTTTTACCTTCGGTTGTATCTCCTGAAACACTCACCACAATGTTCGCGGATGACTATTGGCTGCATCCTCAAGCATTATTTGGTTTCAAACTTTCTGACTCTCTAACTCACGGTGTTTTTTGGAGTTTATTGGCTAACACGTTGGTTTTAGTGTTCTTATCATTAAAAAATGATCAGGATGTAATTGAACGTATGCAAGCGATTTTCTTTACTAACCCTGTTTCTATGAAAGGTTTAGATAATTTCGCATTTGAAAGTGAAGCATTTGAAACTGAAAAGAACAACATGAGTTCGGAGCAAATGAAGCTGGCGATGAAGCTTAGTGAGCATCCGCGCATACCAGTCACATTTGGCTCTGTTCGTAATGTGGCTGAAAAAATTATTGGCGCTGCGAATACTGATGCTGTCATTCAAAAATTTGCAGATCGACATAAAGTAGGCGTAGAAGATGAAATGGTGGTGGATACACGCTTGTTGGCTCAGGTTCATACTGCTATGGCTGGTGTGATTGGTGCATCGACAGCACAAAAAGTCATGAGTGACGGTTTGCTTGATGGCGAAATGTTTTTAGGACAAGCATCCGTATTGGTTGAACAAACTTCTGATGTTTTGAAGTTTAACCGTAACCTAATGCAAACTACCTTGGAGAATATCAGTCAGGGAATTTCTGTGATTGATCAAGATTTGAATTTAGTGATTTGGAATAATCGTTATATTGAGTTATTTGATTATCCAACAAAATTGGTTTATTCAGGCATGCCTGTGCGTGAGTTATTACAATTTAACGCAGATAGAGGGGAGTTTTCTGGTGAAGATCCGGATGCCGCTGTTAAAAAACGTATCCAACGATTGATGAAACGTGAGTCATATGAACATATTAGTACGCGAAGTAATGGTCGTATCATTAAGTTGATGGGTGAACCTATGTCTGGAGGTGGTTATGTCACTACCTACCAAGATATAACGGATATAGTTGTATCAGCTAAAATGTTGCGTGAAGCGAATGAAGAGCTAGAAAATCGTGTACGAGAAAGAACAAAAGAGCTCGAAGTTATTTCCCAAGAGTTGCGTTTTGCGACTAAGAGTAAAACACATTTTCTGGCGGCAGCAAGCCATGATTTATTACAACCAATCAATGCGGCTCGCCTATTTAGTCATAGTATTAAGAAGCGTAAGGAAGATGAGGGGCAAGTTGAGAAACTAGCTAATAATGTCGAACAATCACTGGATAATGCCTATAGCTTGCTAACAGCATTATTGGATGTTTCAAAATTAGATGCGGGTGGCATTAAGCCAGAGTTAACGCATTTTAGGCTGCAAAAATTGATTGATGATGTACAGTTAGAATTTAAAGAACGAGCGCAAATTAAAGGTGTTGACCTAGTAGTTGTGCCAACAAGTTTGATTGCTTTTACTGATCGAAGGTTATTGTTTTCAGTGGTGCAGAATTTTGTTTCAAATGCCGTTAGATATACTTCTAAAGGAGATAAGATTGTTATTGGTGTTCGGCGCCGCAAAATAAATATTAGTGAAATAGGGGATTTAATAGAATTACAAGTTTTGGATTCAGGTGTGGGGATTGAGTCAGAGAAGATTGATAAAATCACCCAAGAGTTTTATCGAGTTATTCCAGAGGGAGATAATAAAAACCCCCAAGGTCTTGGTTTAGGATTGTCAATCGCGCAGCGTATTTCTCGTTTGTTAGCAGCTCCCTTAAGGCTTGAGTCAGAGTTTGGTAGAGGCAGTTTGTTTTCAATTATGATTTCAGAAGGCGATAAAGCTAAGATGACGCAAGAACTATCGTCAACAGAAACGGTAGATAAGCGAGATTTGCAGCAGTTTACGTTAACAACGACGACTGTACTATGCATTGATAATAATCCTGAGGTATTAGAATCTTTGGTTAATGTGCTTGAGGATTGGGGTTGTGAAGTGTTAGCTGCACCTAATTATGATGTTGCTTTAGAGTTTTTTAGTGAAGATGTGGATATCGTGTTGGCTGATTACCATTTGGATGATGAACAAACTGGCAAAGATTTTTTGATTAATGAATTGTCAGACTTTCCGCGAATTAAAGGCATGTTGATTACTGCCGAACATGCGCCAAGTGTGGTTGAAGAAGTGCAAGATTCTGGTTTTGGTTATCTCAAGAAGCCTGTAGAAATTCAAAAGTTGAAACAGTTTTTGGAAGAAGCCGTGAGGACTTCATCGAATTAGTCTAATAAGGACGCTTGTTTGGCAATTAATGCAGCTTGAGTTCGATTGGTGACGTTTAATTTTTTATATATTTGCGTGATATGTGCCTTAACAGTTGCTTCAGTAATATTTAGATCCATCGCAATTTGCTTGTTGAGTTTGCCAATGCCAATGTGGATCAAAATGTTGAGCTGAGCAGTTGTGAGTTCTTTAATTCCTACTGGTTTTTTTTCTTTTAGGTTGTTTGGTTTGATTGTAGGTGAATAGAATTTACCTTCTAAAATGCTTAGGATGGCTTTTTCAATATCATCAGGTTGAGTTGATTTTGTTATATAACCTGCAATTTTGCATGTTAGGCAGGATTGAATAATTTCTTCAGATTCATTTGCTGAGATGACAATGATGGGAATCTCAGGGTGTTGTGTGCTAATCGTCGTCAGCCCGCTTAAACCATTACTGCCAGGCATATTAAGATCTAGAAAAAGCCAATCAATGGTTTGTTGATCGATAGTTTTAAGGGTGGAAGCTAAATCTGCCGTATGAAAGATTTTTATTGGTTGTTTCCCCAAAGCAGAAAAGCTTGCTTCGACAATATATGTCAACGCTCCTTTAAATAAAGGGTGGTCATCTGCAATCAATATTTTAAGCGATTTTTTTGACATAGTTATTCAATTTTTTCGTAATATATCAAAATAGTTTTAGGCTGTTTCTACGACTATAGTCTAATACCTTAAGTAATGAAAACCCTTATCATTGTAAATCCACTATTAAGAGGTGAATTTTATGAATAATAATGAAGAATATTGGCGCGCAAATGTGAGTCTTGTTTTGAAAATGTTGGCAGTTTGGTTTGCCGTACCTTTTCTAGGCGGGATTGTCTTTGTAGATGCCTTAAACACAATTCAATTAGGCGGGTATAAACTCGGCTTTTGGATAGCCCAACAAGGTTCAATTTATGTATTTGTTTTCTTAGTATTTCTATATGCAAATCGAGTCGGTAAGTTGGATGAGAAATTTGGCGTAGCGGAGGATTAATTATGGATTTACAAACCTTAACCTACATTGTCGTAGGTCTAACTTTCGCGATTTATATCGGTATAGCTATTTGGGCTCGTGCTGGAACAACTAAAGAGTTCTATGTAGCTGGCGGTGGGGTAAACCCTGTTGCAAACGGCATGGCGACAGCAGCGGATTGGATGTCAGCGGCATCTTTTATCTCAATGGCTGGTTTAATTGCTTTCTTCGGCTATGGTGGCGCAGTATTCCTCCTTGGTTGGACAGGTGGTTATGTATTGCTTGCTATGTGTCTTGCGCCTTATTTGCGTAAGTACGGCAAGTTTACAGTGCCAGAGTTCATTGGAGATCGCTATTATTCACAAGCTGCTCGTATCGTAGCTGTTGCGTGTTTGATTATCGCATCTGTAACATACGTAATCGGCCAAATGAAAGGTATTGGTGTTGCATTTAGTCGTTTCCTAGAAACTACTTATGAGACAGGTCTTACTGTTGGTATGGTAATCGTTTTCTTCTATGCTGTTTTAGGTGGCATGAAAGGGATTACTTATACACAGATAGCTCAGTATGTAATTTTGATTTTTGCATACACTATCCCAGCTGTGTTTATTTCACTTAACTTAACAGGTAACCCGTTACCACAGTTAGGTTTAGGTAGCACAATGGCGGATGGTTCAGGTACATATTTACTTGATAAGCTAGACCAAGTGGTGACCGATTTAGGCTTTAGTGAATATACGACACAGAAACGTATTAGTACGTTGAATATGTTTGTTTACACTATGTCTTTGATGATTGGTACTGCAGGTCTTCCTCACGTTATCATTCGTTTCTTTACAGTTCCTAGTGTAAAAGCTGCACGTTCTTCTGCTGGTTGGGCGTTAGTGTTTATTGCGATTTTATACACAACTGCTCCAGCGGTTGCAGGTATGGCTCGTTTGAATCTAATGAACACGATTGATCAACCTGGTGAGAATCAAAATCTTGCGTATGCAGATCGTCCGTCTTGGTTCAGTAACTGGGAGAAAACAGGTCTATTGAAGTTCGAAGATAAGAATAGCGATGGCTTGATTCAATACACAGCTGATAAAGAAACAAATGAAATGGTTAAAGTTGACCGTGACATTATGGTTCTGGCTAATCCAGAGATTGCTGGTTTACCTAACTGGGTGATTGCATTAGTTGCTGCCGGTGGTCTTGCCGCCGCGTTATCAACGGCTGCAGGCTTACTGCTAGCGATATCATCTGCGATATCTCATGATTTGATCAAAGGTGTAATTAATAAAGACATTTCTGAGAAAAGTGAGTTATTAGCTGGTCGTATATCGATGGCAGGTGCAGTTTTGCTGGCAGGTTATCTCGGCTTTAATCCGCCCGGATTCGCCGCCGGGACCGTCGCGCTCGCCTTTGGGTTAGCAGCGTCATCTATTTTCCCGGCATTAATGATGGGTATCTTTAGTAGAGTGATGAATACAGCGGGTGCTGTTGCCGGTATGATTTCTGGTATCAGTGTCACATTGTTTTATGTGTTCCAACATAAAGGTATCTTTTTTATTAAAGATTGGACTTACCTAGAAGGTTTAGGTAGTAATTGGTTCTTTGGTATTGAACCAAATGCGTTTGGTGCAATCGGTGCAGTAGTGAACTTTGCAGTAGCATTTGCTGTTTGCAAAATATCGCAACCTGTACCTAAAGAAATTCAAGGATTGGTTGATAATATCCGTACTCCGGGTTAATTCAACGATTTTTTGAATGAATAACGCTTGTTCAGTGCAAATCTTTCCTCCTTGCGGCGAATGAACAAGCGTTTGATTTAGCTTCCTTACAATGTAAAGGAAGCTAAATTTTCTTTAAAAATAGCTTTTTTGATCTTTTTATTTCAGATTTGTAGATTATTTTAAATAACATTTAAAAGCTCATGTCTATATTTAGTAATAAACATATTTTAGTTGCGATGATAGTGTCGCCTATTTTGGCACTCATCACGTATTTTGCGATTGATTATGTCGTGAAAGAAAAGCCACAAGCAGCTCAACAAGGGCAATCTTATCCTTTGGTGGCTAAATCTAATTGTCGCTATTCAAGTGGGCAGTGTAATTTTGAAAATTCTGATTTCAAGGCAAGTTTAAAGGTTGAAGAAATTGATGGGAAATCAGCTTTATCTTTGGATGTTAGTCATCCTTTAGATGGAGTAATGATAGGTTTTGCCAAGCAAGGTGATGATATTGAAAAAGCCATTCCTATTGCGATGACTAATCAAAGTGAATCGAGACAAAACTGGATTTTACCATTAAGTTTTGATGTCGATGCTAATACGACATTAGCAATTGCAATCTCTGCGAATGGCTCAAAATATTTTGGTGAGACGCAGATGGTTTTCTCAAAGTATGAGGCTATTTTTCAAGAAGATTTCAGACGTGAAAGTCAATGACATAACAGTCTTGAATTAAACGTTAAATCTCAAATTTTTTTTAACAAACTTAATTAATTATTATGTCAGATACACTTATTTACCCAGTTTTTGATTCATTTAAAACGACAACACATGCTGATAAAGCTACTTATGAATCTATGTATGCGCAATCAGTTGCTAATCCTGATGAATTTTGGGCTGACCAAGCAGGTAAGATGCTTGATTGGTATCAAAAGTGGGATACTGTTAGTGAGGTTGATTATAGTAAAGGGCAAATTAAATGGTTTGAAGGCGGGAAAATCAATGTCGCTTATAATTGTATTGATAGACACTTAGAAAAGCGCTCTGAGCAAACAGCTATTATCTGGGAAGGTGATAATCCTGATGATAGTCAACATATTTCTTATCAGCTATTGCATGATGAGGTTTGCAAATTAGCAAATGCGATGAAGTCATTGGGCATTACCAAAGGTGATCGAGTCTGTATTTATATGCCTATGGTGCCTGAGGCTGTTTATTCTATGTTGGCTTGTGCACGTATTGGGGCAGTTCATTCAGTGGTTTTTGGAGGGTTCTCTCCTGATGCTCTTCGTGGCCGCATCAATGATTCTGAATGCAAATTGGTTATTACTGCCGATCAAGGTTTGCGTGGACAAAAACCGATTCCTTTAAAAGCAAATGTTGATGAGGCTTGCAAAGAAACTCCTTCGATAACGAATATTTTAGTATGCCAAGTGACTGGTGCGGATGTGGGTTGGGTTGAAGGTCGTGATGTGCATTATCGTGACTTAGTTGAACAACAAGAATCTCACTGTGAACCAGAACAAATGGATGCGGAAGATCCTTTGTTTATTTTGTATACCTCAGGGTCTACAGGAACTCCTAAAGGTGTTATGCACACTACGGGTGGTTATATTTTATATGCGGCGATGACGCACAAGTATGTTTTCGACTATCAAGAAGGTGAAATATATTGGTGTACTGCGGATGTTGGTTGGGTTACTGGGCATACGTATTTAACCTATGGTCCATTAGCAAATGGAGCCACAACGGTGGTTTTCGAAGGTGTGCCAACTTATCCCGATGCAAGCCGTTTTTGGCAAGTGGTAGATAAACATAAGGTTAATATTTTTTATACTGCTCCAACTGCATTAAGGGCTTTGATGGCTGAAGGTGATAAATACTTGGAGACGACGACGCGTAGCAGTTTGCGTGTGCTTGGAACAGTTGGTGAACCCATTAATCCTGAAGCTTGGGAATGGTATTTTCATAAAGTGGGACATGGTAAGTCACCCATTGTTGATACATGGTGGCAAACCGAAACAGGTGGCGTTATGATTGTGCCATTACCAGGTGCGACGGCGGCTAAGCCAGGCTCAGCATCTTTACCATTTTTTGGCATTCAGCCTGTTTTATTGGATGATGAGGGGAATGAGCTTGAAGGGGCAACGGCTGGTAATTTGGCACTAAAGCAATCTTGGCCTGGTCAAATGCGGGGTGTCTATAACAACCCAGATCGTTTTTATAGTGCTTATTTCTCACAATTTGAGGGTTATTACTTTACAGGTGATGGCTGTCGTCGTGATGAAGACGGTTATTATTGGATTACGGGTCGAGTGGATGACGTAATTAACGTTTCAGGGCATCGCATGGGTACGGCCGAGGTTGAAAGTGCTTTAGTCTTGCATGACAGTGTTGCAGAAGCAGCAGTGGTAGGTTTTCCACATGATATTAAAGGTGAGGGCATCTATGCATATGTCACATTGATGGTAGGTGAGGATTATACTGATGAACTTAAGACAGAGCTGGTTAAGCATGTTCGTAAAGAAATTGGTCCTGTTGCAACACCAGATGTGATTCATTGGGCGCCAGGGTTGCCAAAAACGCGTTCAGGAAAAATTATGCGTCGAATTCTTAGAAAGATTGCAGCGGATGATTATGCTGATCTTGGTGATACTAGTACGCTAGCTGATCCGAGTGTGGTTGAAAATTTAATTGAATCTAGATAAAGAATAGCTTTGTAGAGCAATAAAAATTATATAAGACTCGATATAATTTTATAGGCCTAATCTTTTATTAGATTAGGCCTTTTTTTTGTTTTTGTAAATGACAAATAATTGAAGTAAATGCTTTTAGAATATAGTCAGTATAAATTTTATACCTCAGGTGGAAAGCTGAAAAATCAATATGTTATGCGCTCACTTACAATGAAAATGTTTAAAATTTTAATGCTTTTATCTTTGTTTGTAGGATTTAAGTTTCTTTATGCTAGCCGAACTTGTCGGAAGTGCCGAATGGGGAATATATGATAGATAAATTTCATGACAGTATTGTATGAAAAATCAGTCATTTAGGCTTGTCTCTTTATGTTGCATATTTCACAGGGTTTGATATGAATTTGCTGCTCGATACTGAAGATATGTCAAAAATGAGTGTTACAGCTGTCATTAATGTAGCTTCCATTAATACGTAATACGGAGAATGAAAAATCCAATCAAGACTTGATAAGAAATAAATGGTTTAAGACTAAGAAATTTCCAAAAATCACATTTACTTCTTCTTCATAAAAGCCGACTAGCGTTGATAAAGGTAAATTAACATGGGTTATGCTAATGTTTGGAGTTGAGAAAACGGTTGAGTTTGAATGAAAGCTATTGATAAGGTTTATGGATAGTTTATATGATTACAATAATAATTGGGGTTATTCATGTCTGAAAACACAAAAGAAATCAAACATTTGAAGCTATCCCTTTTGCTTTTAAGATTGGGAATCTTTATTGTCTTTTTTGTATGGACAATGGATAAATTTTTTAAACCTGAGCATGCTGTGAAAGTGTTTTCAAAATTTTATTTCATCGATGGTTTGTCTCTAAATATGGCTTATATTATAGGAGCCATTCAACTGTTGGTAGTTATTGCTTTTTTGCTTGGACTAATGAAACGGTACAGTTACGGTTTGTTATTATTGATGCATTTGGTTTCTACAGTTACGCCATTTGTTAAATATTTTGACCCGTTTTCAAATTTACTCTTTTTTGCTGCGTGGCCAATGCTTGCAGCGTTAATTGCATTGTATTTACTTAGAGAGCATGACACTTTGTTTAACTTCAAGCGGAAGCTGTGATCAAACTATTTTGTGCATCTGGATTTATTAGATAAAAAATGGGCGCCTTTTGCGCCCATTTTTAGTTTTCAATATCTTTTATTGCCTAAGATTAGCCATATAATGCAGGTTCTTCCATTTGTGAATGAATTGCATTGACTGTTTGCGCGTCCAGGCTTAATGCTTTTGCAAATTGATCGAGGTATTGTGCTTCATTTTGATTGTCTAAATCAATAGCAAGTAAAGACATTGCGTAAGCTTGTTGTTGCATACCATTAGGGATTTGATTCGCGAGTCCTTGAGGGTTAACTGGCGCATTCATTTGTTGTTGTATGAACTGCATCTCTTTAGGTGTAGCGTCGCTTAAATGTTCCATAATGGCTTTTTGTTCTTCAGCATCAATTTGGCCATCTGCTTTCGCAGCTTGTAACATGGCACTTAACAGCACACCAGCTGCAGCTTCATCTTCGTCTGATGGCTGCGTATCTGGTTCACCAAGATTGTCCATTGCTTGATTTAGGAGGTTGCCTAATCCGCCGCCTGAATTTGTACCTTGAGACAAAGATCCTAACATGCCTCCTAAGCCGCCACCTGGTTGCGATTGTTGGCTACCACCACTCAGCAGGCCTCCTAAAACACTACCTAGTCCAGATTGAGAACTGCCGCTTCCAGCGCTGCTAGCAAGTCCGCCAAGTAGACCGCCTAGACCACCAGATTGACCGCCTTGGGCTTTACCTAATTGTCCAAGTAAACCGCCTAGACCGCCTTGACTGCCTGAGGCTTGCCCTAGTTGACCTAGAATGCTGCCTAAGCCACCAGTTTGACCACGATTTCCTGACCCTGTTAATCCACCTAATAGGCCACCAAGTCCACCACTAGTTTGCTGTTTTCCACCACCCATCATTTTTTTAACACCTTTTGCGACAGCGATACCAATGGCAATTTTTGCTAATTTTCCAGTTAAACTCATGATACGAAACTCCTATTTTGATTGTTGCGAATAAGATTGTTTTGAAAAACAGTATAGACCGAAATAATTAACAAACAATTTAAATCTTAGTGAATTATTGTTTGTGTGTATTAATAGCTGAAATTTAACAATCATTTTTAGCAATTTAGTTTAGCTCTGTTATAGTTCGCGCCATGAGACCAGCAGCACGAATACAAGCGGCCATTGAGTTGTTAGATCAGATTGAAAATGAGCGTCGACCAGCAGATCGACTATTGTCGGCCTATTATCGTGCGCGCCGATATATTGGTTCTAAAGATAAAGCTTTTATTTCGGAGACAATTTATGATGTTTTGCGACAAAAAGGGCGTTTGATATGGTTTGCATATGAAGCCGGAATGCCGAATATGCCGCGCTCTTGGGTAATAGTGTCACAATTGATGAATAAACAAGACATTGATGAGATGTTTACTGGCGAAGAGCATGCACCTGAGGTGCTCAATGAGGATGAAGCTAATGCGCAGGTACTTATTTCTCGTCTAATTCAAACTAATGCAATTGATGCAGCTCCTGATGCTGTTCGATTGAATATCCCCGATTGGTTAGTGCCGCAATTACTAGACAGCCTTGGGGATGACTTTGAAGCCGAAATGAAGGCTTTACAAGATCGTGCTGATCTGTGTATTCGTGTTAATATTCTGAAAACTAATCGCGAGGATTTACAAAGTATTTTGCAAAAAAGCGACATAACAAGCACAGTGACGAAGCATTCTCCTTGGGGATTAACAATTGCGCAAAAAGTAGCTTTTAATCAGTTGGATGCTTTTAAACAAGGTTTGTTTGAAGTGCAGGATCAAGGTTCGCAATTAATTGCACTTGCAACTAATGTTAAGGCGGGGCAAAAAGTAGTTGATTTCTGTGCTGGGGCTGGTGGTAAAAGTTTGGCTATGGCTGCTCAAATGGATAATAAAGGCGTCATTCATGCATGCGATGTCCATACCAAACGATTAGAAAACTTAAGCCGTCGTAAAAAACGCGCAAGTGTTCATAACGTTCAAGTTCATGTGCTCAGCAGTGAGCGTGACAAGTGGGTTAAACGTCAAGCAGGGAAAATGGATGTGGTTTTAGTTGATGCACCATGCTCTGGAACTGGCACATGGCGGCGCAGCCCAGATGCACGTTGGAATTTAGAGCCACAAAATCTTGAAGCATTAACTGTATTGCAATCAAGTATTTTGACCAGTGCTGCTCGGCTCGTTAAACCCGGAGGTAAATTGATTTATGCAACTTGCTCCTTGTTGAGGTCTGAAAATGAAGAACAAATTCAGAAATTTTTAGACGAGTTTGAAGATTTTGAGCCTGCAGCTTTAGCCGATCAGGCAAATTTTAATGACTTAGATATTCATCAGGGTTTTCAATTGAGAACATCTCCTGAAAAAACTGGTATGGATGGCTTTTTTGTCGCAGTTTTGCAACGACAAAAATCGGATTCTTAGACTTTCATATGAAAGGAAATTTTGAGATTTAGTTTTTATTTTAATATCATAATCGCATAGTGACTAAATACCGTTTCATAATCAGTTTATTGCTTGTTTTGTTGGCGATTAGTCAATACAAGTTATGGTTTGGCGACTATGGTGTATTATGGCTGCAAAGTCTACGTGTTGAACTTAATGAACAACAACAAGAAAATAATCGTTTAATTCGGCGTAATGAGGCATTGAATGCTGAGCTTCAGGAACTTAAAACAGGTAAAGATGCGCTTGAAGAGAGAGCACGCAGTCAATTGGGAATGATTAAAGAAGGAGAAGTGTTTATTCAAGAGACTAAGCCAGTTGAACAATGGCGCGTTGATCCTGAATCAAAACTCGTTAACCCTGAATCAAAAGATGCAGGAAAAAGCCAATGACAAAACTGAAAAGCATAGACTATGTTTTTTTAGCTATGATTCTTACGGCTTTTGCTGCTAATTCAGTTCTTAATAGGCTTGCTCTAAAAACGGCAACACTTGGCAGTCAAGCAGCTATTGATCCTGCAAGTTTCACGATAATCCGATTGGTGTCCGGTGCGGTTATTTTAGTATTATTGCTATTCTTATCAGGCAAGAAAATTTCAAAACCCACTACATTGCATTGGCGTGGGGCGGTGTTCTTGTTTATCTATGCTATCGCATTTTCTTACGCCTATATCTCATTGGATGCAGCAATGGGGGCTTTGGTTTTGTTTGGGGTTGTGCAGGTATGTATTTTGGCTATTGCGGTATATCGAGGCAGAAAACTTAAATGGTTGGAGTGGTGCGGATGCTTGTTAGCAGTTATAGGTTTGTTGGTATTAACTGTGCCGCAAATTCTTCAGACGCAAAGCTCTTCTCAAATAGGCTTTTTGTCAAGCTATCCCTTTGCCATTTTCTTGATGATTATCGCCGGAGTTGCTTGGGGCTTGTTTACTGTCAATGGAGCCGGTAGTCAAGATGCCATGTTTGACACGGCAACTTGTTTTGTCTTGTCCGTGCCAATGGTATTAATTACAGGAGTAATCGTCATTGCGCTACAAAGTGTTTTTCTTAGTTTTTATGGAGTTTTTCTTGCGCTATTATCAGGGGTGGTTGCATCGGGTATTGGTTATGCTATGTGGTATGGGATTTTACCAAAGCTTAAACCGTCACAAGCCGCTTCATCACAATTATTAGTTCCTATAATAGCCGCTGCTGGCGGTTTTGTTTTTTTAGGAGAAACGTTGAGTTTAAATTTTATACTGGCTGCAACGTTAACCTTGGGTGGGGTTTTAATTGTTGTTAAAGCAGCAAATTCTTGATTAGTTTATCTAATTACAACAACAGCTCATTATTGATGGATTGAATCGTTTTTTTGTTTTTATTGAAAGCTGGTTCTGCGGTGACTTTAATGCTAATTAAAGCATTTCCATCTTTTTCAAAGTCCACCAAATGACCAATTGTTTTGCCTTCTTGGTCGGTGATGTTGTCACCAACACCAATATCATCAATATTGCCGATGATGTTGGTAATGAATAAGCGTTTTTTGGCTTTACCAAGATAGTGCATACGAGCTACTATTTCTTGGCCTGTATAGCAACCTTTGGAAAAACTCACTGCGCCTAATAGGTCTAAATTGATGGCTTCGGGTGTGAATTTTTCCAATGTTTTGCCTCTAAGAAAAGGTATGCCATTTTTAATGTTAGCTTGTTGCCAAGCGTTCACAGAACTGAAGTTATGATCATTTGCAGCTTCTTCTGAACTGATAAATAAATCACCAGTTTGAGTTGATAAAGAGATATTCGTTCCGTGGCTTTGAACTTTTAATTCAGTGTCATTATTTTCTTTCTCGATAAAATAAACGGCTTCTTCTAACTTAGTGATAGTTACTTTGCTCCGCATTACATATTTTTGTAGTTGCGAAATAGTTTTGTCGCAACTATTCTGGTCAGTGATTAGATATAAGTTGCCTTGATGTTTAAAGCTGATAAAAAAAGCAACAACACGGCCTTGAGGATTACACTGAGCAGCATACCTCCATTGTTCGTCCAACGAGGTTATATCCTGAGTCAGTTGACCTTGCAGGAAGGTTGCCGCATCTTCACCTGATATTTTAATGACAGACAAAGGAAGAGAATAGTTTGACATGGTTTAATAAAGTAATACTTGGTGATGTTATTATAGTCAATATTGGTTTATAAAACAGAATAGTTATTAGGTGAATTTAAAAAGAGGTAAAGATAAGTGGTTTCAGAGCAAAATAAGAAGAATATAGCGGCTAATAAATCATTTGATGACCGCGATTTAGATCGATCTGTAATTGAAAAATCAACCAAGGATGCTGACTATGAAAAGAAGATGATTGCTCAGTTTAATGCTAAGGTCAATAATGCCGAACAGCAAGACAAGCCTGATGCTAAAAGCTTGGATGATAATGAGCAGGGTGGGCCATCAGGTCTTGAGCCGACTCGATATGGTGACTGGGAAAGAAAAGGGCGTTGTTGTGATTTTTGAGCCCCTTAAATTGAGAGTTTAGGAGAAGGTATTTTTTAGATTAATTAATTTAATATAATAGGTGAGTAGTGTATCATTTCGTTGCAAATTGATTTTTATGTTTATTATGCAGCTAGTTTCATAATAATTTCACGCAACCAACTTATAATAATTGCGAAAAAAATTGTTGCGTATAAATCATTTCAACCAAACCAGAAAAACAAGAGATCATTTATGTCTAAAACTCTTAAACCAAGGCCTTTGTCGCCGCATTTGACGATATATAAGCCGCAAATCACCTCAATTTTATCTATTTTTCATCGTGGTTCAGGTGTTTTTCTTAGCCTAGGAATTCCATTGATCATTTACTGGCTGTACGCACTTTCGAGTGGACCAGCGGCATATGAAACAGCATCGAGTTTTTTCTCTAATGGGTTAATTAAGTTTGCTTTGTTCTTATGGACTGCTGCTTTCTACTATCACTTATGTAATGGTATCCGCCATTTATTTTGGGATATGGGGAAAGGTTTTGAATTGAGTAATTTGAGAGCTTCTGGCATCGCTGTTTTAGTGACTGCGGGTATTTTAACTATTGTTACATGGCTTATTGCTTAAGGAGGTATTCAGATGTCATTCAAAAGTCCTTTAGGCAAAGCGATCGGTTTAGGTTCAGCTAAGCATGGTTTTAGTCATTGGTGGTTGCAGCGCGTTTCTGCGGTAGCATTAATTCCATTATCTTTATGGTTTGTTTTTTCAATTGTAAGTTTGATTCAAGGTGATTATGAGACAGTAGTAGTGTTTTTTGATTCACCTATTCAAACTAGTTTGATGTTGATTTTTGTTCTTGTTTTGATTTTTCACGCTCAAACTGGCTTACAAGTTGTGATTGAAGATTATATTCACAAAAAAAGCATCAACCTTATCATGCTTTATGGTGTGAAATTTTTATCCGCATTGATGGCAGTATTGGCTGTTGTTTCAATTTTCCGTATCGGCGTATAGCCAGATAGATTAACGTCGAGAATAGGAGTTTAAAGTGTCAGAATTTAATATCGCAGATTATAAAATCGTCGATCATAGCTATGATGTTGTCGTTGTTGGTGCAGGTGGTGCTGGTTTACGTGCAACGTTTGGTATGGCTTCAGCAGGTTTGTCAACAGCATGTATCACCAAAGTGTTTCCAACTCGCTCACATACAGTGGCTGCCCAAGGTGGCATGAGCGCCGCATTAGCAAATATGGGTGAAGATCATTGGACTTATCATATGTATGACACAGTGAAAGGTTCTGATTGGTTGGGTGATCAAGATGCTATTGAATACATGTGTCGTAATGCACCAGCCGCAGTTTATGAATTAGAGCATTATGGTGTGCCATTCTCACGAACTAATGAAGGTAAAATTTATCAGCGTGCATTTGGCGGTATGACAACTAATTTTGGTGAAGGTCAAGCCCAGCGCACTTGTGCAGCGGCTGACCGTACCGGTCACGCGATTCTTCACACGCTATATCAACAATCATTGAAACATGACGCGAAGTTCTATATTGAGTTCTTTGCTTTGGACTTGATCATGGAAGATGGTGAGTGTCGTGGTGTGATAGCAATGGATATGGCAACTGGTACTATCCACCGTTATGCGGCTAAGAAAGTTGTTCTAGCTACAGGTGGCTATGGGCGTGCTTATTTTTCAGCTACTTCTGCACATACATGTACAGGCGATGGTAATGCGATGGTCTTAAGAGCTGGCTTACCTTTACAAGATATGGAGTTTGTTCAATTTCATCCCACAGGCATTTATGGTGCAGGTTGTTTGATTACAGAGGGTGCTCGTGGTGAAGGTGGTTATTTGACTAACTCCGACGGCGAGCGCTTTATGGAACGTTATGCGCCAAATGCTAAAGATTTAGCGTCACGTGATGTTGTTTCACGTTCAATGACGATGGAAATTCGCGATGGTCGCGGTGTTGGTGATGAAGGCGATCATATTCATTTGCATCTTGAGCATTTGGGAGCAGATTTGTTAGATGAGCGTCTTCCAGGCATTTCAGAATCAGCAAAAATTTTCGCTGGCGTTGATGTGACTAAAGAACCAATTCCAGTTATTCCGACAGTTCACTACAACATGGGTGGAATTCCAACCAACTATCATGGTGAAGTGGTTGTTAAGAAAGGTGATGATAATGATTCAGTCGTTCCAGGTTTAATGGCGATTGGTGAAGCAGCTTGTGTTTCTGTGCATGGCGCGAATCGTTTGGGTTCAAATTCATTGCTTGATTTGGTGGTATTTGGTCGAGCAGCGGCATTGCGCGCGAAAGAAACAGTTAATTCTGAAACGCCAGTACCAAGCTTGCCAAAAAATGCAGGTCATGAAACCTTAGAGCGTGTAAATTCAGTGCGATATGCGATTGGCACACGTTCAACTGCTGAGATTCGATTGGAGATGCAAAAAATAATGCAAAACAATTGTGCAGTTTTCAGAACAGATGAATCATTGAAAGAAGGCTTAGATAAAATTACGGCTACGGCTAAAACGTTTGCAGATGTTGATTTGAAAGATCGTGGTTTGATATGGAACACGGACTTAATCGAGACCCTGGAACTTGAAAACTTGCTATCACAAGCCGAAGTGACTATGGCGTCAGCTGAAAATCGAAAAGAAAGTCGCGGTGCGCATGCCCAAGAAGATCATCCAGATCGAGATGACGAAAAGTGGATGAAACACACTATGGCAACGCACACAAATGGCAAAGTTAATATTTCTTATCGCCCTGTGCATGATTACACTTTGTCCGAAGAAGTTGAATATATTAAACCTAAACCACGTGTTTACTAGGCGTTTGCTTAGCTAATTTAAGACTGAGAGAGAATAACAATGGCTGAATTTACTCTACCAAAAAACTCCAAAGTTAAAACCGGTGAGCATTATGCTGCGCCTAGCGGTTCTGCTAACGTCAAAACTTTTAAAGTTTATCGTTGGTCACCTGATGATGATAAAAATCCAAGTGTTGATACTTATGAAGTAGACATGGATACCTGTGGTCCGATGGTATTGGACGCTTTAATTAAGATTAAAAACGAAGTTGACTCGACGTTAACATTCCGTCGTTCATGTCGTGAAGGTATTTGTGGTTCGTGTGCAATGAATATTGATGGCACCAATACATTAGCATGTACTAAATCTATTGATGAGTGCAAAGGTGATGTCAAAGTTTATCCTTTGCCGCATATGCCTGTGGTTAAAGATTTGGTTCCTGATTTGACTCATTTCTATGCGCAATATGCTTCTATTGAGCCTTGGCTTAAGTCAAAATCTCCTGTATCTCCAGATGAAGAGCGTTTGCAGTCAAAAGAAGAACGCGAGAAACTAGATGGTCTATATGAATGTATTTTGTGTGCATGTTGTTCGACTTCGTGTCCAAGCTATTGGTGGAATAGTGATAAATATCTAGGTCCAGCTATCTTATTGCAATCATATCGTTGGTTGGCAGATAGTCGCGATGAGGCAACTGGTGAGCGATTAGAACAATTAGAAGACCCATTTAAATTGTATCGTTGCCATACGATTATGAACTGTACAAATACTTGCCCGAAAGGTTTGAATCCGGGTAAGGCCATTGCAGAGATTAAATCGATGATTGCGGAGAAAAACAACGGCTAAAGCATATAGATCTGAGTGGCTGCATTCACTTTATCGGTCTTGTCTAAAGCGAATTCGCTCACTCCTCGCTGACGTGTAAAAAAAGGATCAGATAGACTGGTCCTTTTTTATTGAATATAGAATTATATTAAAGAGATTAAACGATGGATGCAGCTAAATTAAAATGGCGTTGTCGGCGTGGAGTTAAAGAGTTTGATGTGTTGTTTAACCATTTTTTGGAAACAGACTATCCAAATTTAAGCGAAGATCAACAAGGGTATTTTCATTGCTTGCTGGATGAACAAGATCCCGTTATCATGGATTGGTTATTTAAACGGAGCGAGCCCAAGGATGAAGGTCTCAAATGGATTATTGAACGATTGCAAGCCTGTTCTAACACTATCAGCTAAGCCTGAATTAATAGTTTTAATTTATCTGTCTAGTAATTGTTTAATTGGAGTTTTATTGCTGATTTATAGTAGTTGGATACATTTCAGTATTATATTGTTGATTATCCCTTTGTTGTGGATGTTCCATAAAGCGTTGCAAAGATATTATTTTTTCAGCTCTCTTCAGTCTATTCAATCGCTTATTATTCATGCGGATGATCATATAGAACTCCTATTAGTTAGCGGAAAAACTGAGCCAGTACAGCTAGTGAATAAATTATTAATTAATAAAACTATATGTCTATATTTTATTGCTTCGTCTGAAGATAGACGAAAGGTAATTTTTCAGCGATTAGCTTTGATACTTGGATTTAATCAATTTGTATTTGTTTTATCTGAAAGCATCACTAACCGAAGTGATTTTAGGCAAGTGTTGAGGCGGATAGCCAATTTGTCTATTTAATCAGACTCTTCAAGGCTGTATTTAAAGTTATTTATGAAAAAAATTGTAATCATTAAGTTTAATAAATTTTTAATTTAAAAAAACATAATAAATCACTAAGTCTATTATTTTCTTACAACATATAACTTGAGCTTAACAATGCAGTGAAAATTTATGATTATCTTGGTAAAATTGCTTCTGCAATATTCCTTGTTAACTTTGAAAAGTTATTAGAGCTTCAAAGTATTGAGACAGGCAAAAAGGTTTGCGGAATGTTCACGGGTTCTGGTTTAGTGTTTGCCCAAATTGGTTAAACTGTTTGAGTTGAAAAAGTAGGATAAATAGGAAATTTTATGAGTTTACTGTCTTTAGCTGTATTGCCTGCTTTGCTCAGCTTTATAATAAAGATTGCAATCTTGTATTGTGAACGCAAGTCGTTAAAAAGGAATAATTTTACCACCTTGTTGTATATATGTGCTTTGCAAAGTATTTGTGAGGTGGTTGGATCTCTTTCCTATCTGAATGGAGCTGATGTTGAGCTGCTTTTCAGGCTCTATTACATTCTAATCGCATGGTGGTTAACATACACATTAATTTATATTGCAGATGTGATAAAGCTAGGTAATAAAGTTAAATATTTTTCTGCTTTTGCTGCAGGCATGCTTAGCATAGCTTTATTGTTTTCTGACTTAATTATTTCCGGTTATTTTGATATTCAATATTCAATCACTGCTGTTAAAGAACAGTATTATTGGGTTTATCAAGTTTTTGTTCTAGGTATCATTTTATCTAGTGTTGCTGTTTTGCTGAAAAACTTGATTTGGCCAAAAAATACAAAACTGCAAACTCAAAGTTATTATTTATTAGTTGCTTTAATTATTCCGTTTGTAGCAATTGTTGGGGTTGGCTCATTAATGCTGGTTGGGTATCAAGTCAACATGTTAATGATTCTTCCTGTTGCGACTCTTTTATTTGTCTTTTTTGTTGTGAAGTGTGAAAAATACCATGGATTAGTTGATATACGAAGACTGCTTCCTTGGTCTAAAGAAAATAAGTTTGCTTCTAAA
>CAZWHW010000016.1:0-39324 GCA_964633815.1 uncultured Gammaproteobacteria bacterium | reverse complement strand
GCTTTCATCACTCTTTGAGAGCTCTTCTAGTTTTGCCCGAACTGCTGGTTCAAGACTACTGCCAAGTGTTTCAACTGCTTCAAACCTAATTAATTCATCACTATTTGATAGTTCACCAAAGGCAACGGCTTCAGTGAGTTTGTTTTTTACTTTGGTATTTTTCTCATTAAGTTTCGCTTGTTTCAAAATTTCTAGAATTTCTGGACTCATACTTGCCATCAAGGTATTTACTGCGGCAATACGATTTTTTACTTGCGGATGGGACACACCCGCAAACGCAATAGCTGTTCTCAATTTCTTACGAACTTTATTAGTTGTTTTAATTTTTTTGATGTCGTATTTTTCAATATTTTTTTGCTTTTCTATTGGCGCAAAAATTGACTGCGTATTAAAATTTCCATCATCTTGTTTTACTGCATGAACAAGCTGTTCAGTTTCCTTTACGTAATACAATTCACCTGCAAGTAGTTTATTTAATATGCTGTTAACTTCTGGTTCATCATACTCAAGCAATTGGTCAATAACTTTTGGATACTTGGATAGTTTCAAAGAAATGAATTGGCCGGCTACTTCTTTTGCTGACGGAGGTTTGTTCGCTTCTTTAGAAACTTCTTCAATGACTGCAGTAGAATTCAGTTGATCCTTTGTTTGTTGCTCTTGAGCAAAACTAACATTAGCAAATGAACAGGCTAAAAAACAAAGCACTAATAAAATATAAGATGGAAATTTAGCCATTGGAGAAATTGGAAAAACTATGTATGGAATTGCAAGCCTAATATACTTTTTAAATGCACACAATCCTAGCTTTTCAACAAGCAGGCTTGCTATGAAATATATGCAACTTTTATTTTTATATAGACTGTCTGAGCCTGAGAAAAACTCAGACTCAGAACAACCTATTGGAGATTATTCAATGAAAAAACTTAGAAGTTTTGACCTGAACATTTTTTAGTTTCTGTGTTGTAGTTACCACAGTTAACCGCTGCGTCTTTCCAATCAGCAACAATTTTTGCACTTTCTGGCAAATGGTCTGTCCATGCATCTCCTGGAACTTCAGTAGTTTGCGATACAATTTCAAACTGACCATCTTCTTGGATTTCACCAATTAATACTGGCTTAGTGAAGTGATGATTAGGCAATACTTCCGCAATACCACCAGTTAAGTTAGGTACTTTGATGCCGTACATCGCTGGACGAACTTTATCAACTTCAGTTGAACCTGCTTTTTCTACTGCTTTAACCCATGCATTAAAACCGATATAAGTCGCTTCCATTGGATCATTTGTCACACGATCGTCATTTTTGATGAACTCTTTCCACTTAGCAATGAATGCATCATTCGCTTTTGATTCAGCACTTTGGAAATAATTCCATGCAGCAAGGTGACCCAATAATGGCTTAGTATCGAAACCTGATAGTTCTTCTTCACCAACAGAAAAAGCAACGACTGGAATGTCTTCAGCAGATACACCTTGGTTAGCAAGCTCTTTATAGAAAGGAACATTTGCATCACCATTAATTGTAGAGACTACCGCAGTTTTCTTACCCGCTGAGCCAAATTTCTTAACATCAGAAACAATACCCTGCCAATCAGAATGACCAAAAGGTGTGTAGTTGATTAAGATATCTTCTTCAGCAACACCTTTAGTTTTCAAATATGCTTCAAGAATCTTATTAGTTGTTCGAGGATATACATAGTCAGTACCTGCTAAAACCCAACGCTTAACTTCAAGCTCATCCATTAAGTAATCAACTGCTGGAATCGCTTGTTGGTTTGGAGAAGCACCTGTATAGAAAATATTCTTTGATGATTCTTCACCTTCATATTGCACAGGATAGAACATCAAACCGTTTAATTCTTCAACAACTGGTAGAACTGATTTGCGTGAAACTGAAGTCCAAGCACCGAAAATCACATCAACTTTTTCTTTAACTAATAGTTCACGCGCTTTCTCAGCAAATAACGGCCAATTAGAGGCAGGATCAACAACAACAGCTTCTAGTTTTTTACCTAACAAACCGCCTGCTTTGTTTTGTTCCTCAACCATAAGAAGCACTGTGTCTTTTAGAGTAGTTTCACTAATCGCCATTGTGCCTGATAATGAGTGCAAAACACCTACCTTAATAGTCTCTTCTGCTTGCGCAACTGCAACAGATGCAGCCATCATTGACGCAACCGCCAATTTTTTCATTCTTGTAATCATAAATATCCTCCAAATTTTAGTTTTAATTAGATTTGCCCGGATCAAGCAATTCAAGTAATGAAGCAATATATATGCCATTGTAAATATATGTTAAATGACGTATTTTGATAAAAATTCGCACTATTTTTGTGCACAAGGAGGTATAAGTGCACCAATATTACGCATTCACAAATAAAAGCTTCTACGGCAGGGAGCACGGGCTGGACTAATCAGTATGATTGATCAAGAAGAATCAACGAATATTAAATGATTATCCCACGACAATTCCCTATTGATTGGAAGCTTTACAATATCGCGTTGCCAAAGGCGCCTAGACTGCTCATTAAAAAGCAATTCAACCATTTGACCATCACCAGAAGTCACTCTAAAACCACCAACTTTGTTAGTCTTAGCGACACCGCAAACATCTGGTATTTTCACAGAATCTAAAAAATCACCTTCACGACTAAAAATCAATGCACGGTCACCTCGAGGCGATGTCGTCATAAAAAATTTCTCAGAACAATCTAAGGCAATATCACCAAGATAATGATTCAAGTGCCTTACAATTTTATCTGGAATCACACAGGGAGTGATTGTTTTAGCTTTCGAACGAAAAATAGCTAACAAACAATATTTTTCATTTAGGTTTTGGTTCTGCAAAGAAATATAAACATCTCCATGGCTATCTATGGTTAAGTGCCGAATGCTGTTAAAACGCAACTCTTGTGGAAGCTGTGCTCGATTCATCATTTTACCGCTTAAAGAGTCAATATGAACCAATGACGACTGCATTGAATTAATATTGAGTTTCTTGCGTCCTGTTGATGGATGAGTCCTTATGCCACCATTCGCCACGACAAGTTGCTGAGAATGATGTAATTCTTTGGAAGAAGGAATCAGAAATCTTGCAAAGGAATTAAGTAAAAAGCTAAAGAAATAGATGAGAAATCAACATTCCATCCTTATTTAGTGAAAACTATTAATTTAACAAGTGTTGAATTGATAGGATCAAAATGTAATTAAATAGCTTTTGCTGGATTTATAAAAAGTGACTTCATTCATTGATGTTCAGCTTAGAAAACCATTCTCAGCTAGTTTTTCGATAGTTATATTTGAGTCTATAACTTGTCCATGACTCAAAAGGCGTTCGAGATATCTAGCAACAACATCGATTTCTAGGTGCACTTGATCCCCTACTTTACGCTGGCCCAAGGTGGTTACATGCATTGTATGAGGAACAATGTTGACATGGAATTCAGCGCCATCTACACCATTTACAGTTAAGCTTATACCGTCAATGGTAATTGAGCCTTTACTGGCAATATACTTAGCGAGTTCTGGCTGAGAACGAAACCAGATTCGCCAAGACCGTCCATCTTCATCCATGCGCAAAACTTCGCCTAAACCATCGACATGACCTGAGACAATATGTCCACCAAACCGTGTGGTTGGCAACATAGCTAGTTCCATGTTCACTTTAGTGCCTTGCTGCCAATGTCCTATCAAAGATTTAGCTATAGATTCATTTGACACATCAAAAGTGAATTCTCTTATATGGCCAACCTGTTTCATATCAACGACCGTCAAACAGACACCATTACAAGCGATACTATCACCGAGTTCTACAACTTCGTCATTAAAACCATCTGTACTGATTTGTAAGCGAATATCTCCGCCACGTTTCTCAGTAGCAGTAATATTACCTAAAGTTTGTATGATTCCAGTAAACATATTCGTTACAGTGGTTATTATTTTGAGTTTCGGACATAGACGATTTTAATATCATCACCAACAGATTGCACTGAATGAATTTTAAAGTGTTTTTTATCAGCTAAGGCCAAAGGTTGAGAAAAATCAAACATTCCTCTGCCTGCAGAACCAATCACACTTGGAGCGATATAGTGCACAATTTCATCGACTAAATCAGCTTCTAGAAAAGCTCCACTTAATTTTGCGCCCGCCTCGACCATTAACATGTTAATTTCGTGTTGCGCCAGATGATCTAACACAACATCTAATTGAATCTGCTCCACTTGCTCAACTTGCGCTTTATCATTAAGAGCAATGGTGTCACTTTTCGTTGTATAGACTAATAAATTTTGATCATTACCAACAATATTGTCAGTAATTGACAGCTGACAATTCGAATCCAACAAGACTCGCAATGGTTGTTTAAAATCCTTGTTATTTATAATTTCAGGTATACGCACGTTAAGACTAGGGTTGTCGGCTTGTTGTGTGCCACTCCCTGTAAGAACCGCTCCACTTTCAGCGCGAAGTCTGTGCACATCTTCTCGAGCCTTCTCGCCCGTAATCCATTGGCTTTCACCCAGACTATCAGCTGTTCGTCCATCCATAGTTGATGCAATTTTTAGCATTACCCAAGGTTTTTTTTCGCGCATACGCTTGAAAAAACCTCGATTAAGCCATTCCGCAGCATCTGCTGTCACTTGATTCTCCAGAACAATCGCGTCTATTCCAGATTGTTGTAGAGTTTTGATGCCCTTGCCAGCAACTTTAGGGTTTGGATCAAATCCAGCACAAACTACACGAGCAATTCCTGCCGCTCGCAAGGCATCTACACAAGGAGGTGTTTTGCCAGTATGACCACATGGTTCAAGACTCACATAAGCTGTTGCGCCAACAATATCTACACCACGCTTTTTTGCATCAGCGATGGCGTTGACCTCAGCATGGGCCTGCCCCGCCTGATGATGCCAACCTGAAGCAATAATTTTACTATCAGCCACTAAAATACAACCAACTCTAGGGTTTGGGTGACAGCTATATTTTCCCTTTGCAGCCAATTCGATGGCAACCATCAAAAATTCTTTATCTTGTTGCTGAGTTAAGTTCATAACTGTTTTATCAACTTATATAAACTCAGCTATTATTTCTTTGGATCTGAACCACGCACCGTTTCAACTTGCAGACGTTTAATTTCATCATAAAACGCATCCACATCTTGAAACGAGCGATATACTGAAGCAAAGCGCACATAAGCCACTTGATCTAACTTACGCAATTCTTCCATAACTACTTTACCGAGTTCCTTGGCAGGTACTTCTCTTTCACCAGAAGTTAAAAGAAAACGTTTAACCCTGTGCAAAACACCATCAATATCTTTGGTATCTACTGGTCTTTTTTCGACAGCTCTTTCTAAACCTCGCGCCAGCTTTTCTTCATTATAAGCCTCTCGATTACCATTACTTTTGACAATCACTGGCAATTTTAGAGAGGCTTCTTCTATGGTAGTAAATCGTTCATTGCAATGCTCACATGAACGACGACGACGAATTGTAACGCCATCATCACTTATACGTGAATCAATCACTCGGGTTTCAGTATGTCTACAAAACGGACAATGCATTCAATATTTTACGTTTAGAATATAAAGTGAACCGAAATTTTTAAATTAACCATAAACTGGAAATTTATCACACAAATCAATCACTTTCTGTTTCGTGTCTGAAATCACTTTTTCGTCATTCATATTATCCATCACATCAGCCATCCAACCTGCTAAGGCTTTCGACTCTTCTACTCCAAAACCACGAGTTGTGATTGCTGGTGTACCAATTCGAATTCCGCTAGTCACAAATGGAGATTGCGGATCATTTGGAACAGAGTTTTTATTCGTTGTGATGTTTGCTGCGCCAAGCGCTGCTTCTGCATCTTTACCCGTTAAGCCTTTTTCAATTAGACTTATCAAACACAAATGATTATCTGTGCCACCTGAAACAATGTCATAACCACGATCAATTAGTACTTCAGCCATTGCTCGTGCATTATCAATAACCTGAGTTTGATAAGTTTTGAATTCAGGTTGCAACGCTTCTTTAAAAGCTACTGCCTTTGCTGCAATCACATGCATTAATGGGCCACCTTGAGTGCCTGGAAAAACTCGTGAATTAAACGCTTTTTCTAATTCAGGGTTTGATTTAGCTAAAATCAAACCACCGCGTGGGCCACGCAAAGTTTTGTGTGTTGTCGAAGTGCACACATCCGCAATTTGAACTGGGCTAGGATACACACCTGCAGCAATCAAACCGGCAACGTGTGCAATATCACACATCATGTATGCACCAACTTCGTCAGAGATATCACGAAAGCGTTGCCAATCAACAACGCGTGAATAAGCTGAAAAGCCAGCAATAATCATTTTAGGTTTATGCTCACGTGCTAACGCTTCAACTTGATCATAATCAATTTCACCTGTTGCTTCATTTAGCCCATATTGAACAGCGTTATAAATACGACCAGAGAAATTCACACTAGCTCCATGCGTCAAGTGACCACCATGTGCAAGGCTCATGCCTAAGACCGTATCACCCGGATTAATCAAGGCTTGAAAAACAGCCCCATTCGCTTGTGAACCAGAATGTGGTTGTACGTTGGCATAATCCGCATCAAACAACTCTTTTAAGCGCTCAATCGCTAACTCTTCAGCAATATCAACATATTCACAACCGCCATAATAACGTTTGCCAGCATAGCCTTCAGCGTATTTATTAGTCATTTGTGAGCCCTGAGCTACCATCACCATCGGTGAAGCATAATTCTCAGATGCAATTAATTCGATGTGATGTTCTTGGCGCTCATCTTCTTGACACAATGCCGACCATAACTCTGGATCAAATTCCTGAATAGTTGTTTTAGGAAACATGGAAAACCCTCTTTTAAATACAACTTTTAAAATAGTTAAGCCCTGATGATAAAACGTATCATCAGGGCAATTAAAATAATTTTAAGCTAAATGAAAAAGCTTATGGAATTAAATCAAGATCAACTTGATCCACACCTTCTTTTTCAACTTTTTCTCGAATCAAATCTTGCTTGGAAACGCCTAAGGCGAGCACGACTGGACTAGCAACAAAAATTGATGAATATGTACCCACTAATACACCAATAATCAATGCCACCGAAAACCCTTTAAGTGAATCACCACCAAAAACAAACAAAGCGATTAATACTAGTAACGTCGTTACTGAAGTCAAAATCGTTCTTGGCAACGTTTGGTTTACAGATAAGTTCATAATCTCAACAGTGTCAGTTTCACGTACTTTTCGAAAGTTTTCACGAATTCGGTCAAACACTACGATCGTATCATTCAATGAATAACCAATCACCGCCAACACTGCGGCTAAAACGGCCAGAGAAAACTCCATTTGAATGACTGCAAATACCCCAACAGTAATCAAAACATCATGCACCAAGGCAATGACTGAACCAACGCCAAACTTCCACTCAAACCGCAAAGCTACATAAATCATGACAAAACCAAGCGCATATATCAGTGCCAAAATTCCTTTTTCAACCAATTCTTTACCAAATTGTGGTCCAACAAATTCAACCCGGCTTAGAGTAACCTTATCACCATCAGCAATAACATCTTCTAAGTAAGAAAAGATTTTGGCCGTCACTTGTGCATTGTTAGCGACTTGTTCATCCGACTCATCTGCACTATCTTTCTCTGCTGTTTCTGTAACAGCTTCGGCATTGACTGGCACACGAATCATGACATCATTTACTGAACCAAAGTTCTGTACCACAGCTTTTGCATGGCCATTATCAGCCAATGTTTGACGAATCTGCTCCAGATCAGCTGATTGATCATATTTCACTTCAATAACACTGCCTCCAGTGAAATCAATACTTAAATTCAAACCTTTAGTAACTAACGAAAAGACGCCTGCAACAATCAAAATACAAGAAATAAACGCCGCAAACTTGCGTTGGCCTAGAAAGTTAATATTGCTATTTTCATTAATAATTTTCATCGCACAAATCCTGATCTAATCTTAAATAGCTAATTTTTCTAGTTTACGTCCACCATAAACTGCATTTACAAAAATACGGCTGACAAAAATTGCAGTAAACATAGAAGTAATAATGCCAATCCCTAGTGTTAAAGCAAAACCTTGTACTGGACCATTGCCGAAAACATAAAGAACTAATGCGGCAATCAAGGTAGTAATATTGGCATCAACAATAGTTGAATACGCCTTATCATAACCTGAAAAAATTGCTTGTTGTGGTTTGGCGCCAGCAATAATTTCTTCTCGAATCCGCTCAAAAATAAGCACATTGGCATCTACCGCCATCCCGACCGTAAGCACCATACCTGCAACTCCAGGCAAAGTTAATGTTGCTTGAAAAATAGAAAGCACAGACACAATAATGACTAAATTAAGCACTAAGGCAGTACTGGCAACGCCGCCAAAAAAACGATAATAAATAATCATGAAAGCAAGTACAGCTAAAAAACCAAAGGCAACTGATTTAAAGCCTTTTTCAATATTCTCTTTACCAAGGCTTGGACCAATAGTACGTTCTTCAATGATGTAAATTGGTGTATCTAATGAGCCTGCCCTTAGGCTCAATGCCAATGAATTTGCTTCTTGCGGATTGGCCATGCCGCTAATTTGAAAACGTTCACGAAGTGGTTCATTAATAACAGGAGCGGTCAAAACTTCCTTAATGACTGTCACTTTAGGAGTTTGTTTGCCCGACGCGTCAGTGATAATTTCCGTTTTAGTTTCAGCATAAACAACTGCCATGCGATTATTAACGTTTTCGCTAGTCACATTGTAATTAACACTGCCACATTTAGCATCAAGCACAAGGTTCACAATTGCACCACCATTTTGTTGATCAAAACCTGGTGAAGCATCAATGACGCAAGCGCCTGAATAAATCAAACGACGTTTAAGTAGAATCGGCTCACCACTGCGAAAATAATATCTCGCTGAGCCTGCCGGGGTTCTTGAAGAACTTGATAAATTAGCATTGCGCTCATCAACCAAATACACTTCTAGAGTGGCCGTGCTACCAAGAATTTTCTTTGCTTCGGCCGGATCTTGAACACCTGGCAATTGCACGACAATGCGGTCCAAACCCTGTTGCTGAATTACTGGCTCAGCAACACCTAGCTCATCAACACGACTTCTGAGTGCTTGTATATTTTTGCGAATTGCACTGCGTTTAATTTCAGCGATTTCATAATCGGCAATACTTGCCTGAATAATTGTTTGTCCTTCTCGTTCAAAATCTAATAATAAAAGATTAGGGAATTCAATCGCAATTCGGCGGCGCGCTTGACTCAATTGTTGACTATCACGCAATGACAATTCGAATTGAGACTCCTGAACAACTTCAGGGCTACCATTTAAGCCAATTTTATTTTCCCGCAGCACACGACGAATAGTGTCCATCGTGCTTTTTCTGGAACGTTTAACAGCAAAATCTGAATCCACTTGAATTAGAAAGTGCACTCCACCACGCAAATCTAAACCCAAAAACATCGGCAAGGCACCCACATTCCCAAGCCAATCTGGTGATGAAGAAATAGACGATAATGCTGAAGCATAATTAGTCCCCAGCAAAGTATCTACTTTCTTCTGCGCAGCTAATTGATCTTGTGTATTATCAAAACGAATCTTCAGAGCATCACGTTCCATTACCACTGACTTAGGGTTAATATCCGCAGAACCAAGCGCAGTTTCTATTCGTGATAACAAGCTCGTATCCACTTCAGAGCCACGCAGCCCTTTGATTTGTAATCCCGGATCGTTATCATAAAGATTGGGTAATGCAAAAATAAAAGCTGGCACTAATACCAAGATCAGCACTAAATATTTCCAAAATGGGTTTTTATTCATTATCAGAGTCGTCTTAAATTTCA
Organism: uncultured Gammaproteobacteria bacterium; assembly: GCA_964633815.1. Lineage (GTDB taxonomy): Bacteria > Pseudomonadota > Gammaproteobacteria > Arenicellales > Arenicellaceae > CALKZN01. The sequence continues at coordinate 29,454 of CAZWHW010000016.1, read as the reverse complement.
GTTGATTATTACTAGACTGAGATTAAATTTTTGAGATTAAGCGTCTTTAATTGTGCCTTTAGGCATTAACGATTGAATTAAATTGCGCTGAACTTTTACTTGCGTGCCTTTAGCAACTTCCAAAGTCATGAAGTTATCATTTAGATCGACAACCTTGCCCAGCAAACCACCCATGGTGACAACTTCATCACCTTTAGCAACTGAAGCTAGCATAGCTTTATGTTCTTTTTGGCGTTTTTGTTGAGGGCGAATTAAAAGGAAATAGAAAATCACGAATAATGCGATCATCGGCAAAAAAGTAATTAAACCACCTTGTGGCCCCGTTCCCGCTGCTTGCGCCATTGCGTCATTAATAAAAAAGTTCATATTGATCCTCGATTGTCGTTTTTGCTTATTTCTACTTATTTAAATATTGTAAACTGCTAAATTGGGGTCTTTCACATACGCTTCAAGAGTAAAGTTCAACCTTTATTTCTCTCTGCCAAACAAAACCCCTTGCTATAAGAATTTGGCCGCCATTATTATGCCATAAGCTCTGGAACCGGAAGACCCTGTTTAGTATAAAAATCTTGCTTAAATTCCTGAAACGTCTGCTCTTCAATAGCTTTTCGAATATTCGCCATTAAACGATGGAAATAATGCAAATTATGGATCGTAGCTAGACGGCTGCCTAATAATTCATTACTTTTTAGTAGATGTTTTATATAAGCCCTTGAATAATTTTGGCAGGTATAGCAATCACAGCCTTCTTCAATTGGTCCAGTGTCTTTTTGATATTTTGCATTACGAATTTTGACCACACCCGTTTCTGTGTAAAACCAACCATTTCGAGCGTTTCGAGTCGGCAAAACACAATCAAACATGTCCACACCCTGTTCGACTGCCATAACTAAATCTTCAGGTTTACCCACACCCATAACATATCTTGGTTTGTCTTCAGGCATTTGATAGGCGATTTTAGATAAAATATTCGCCATATCCTCTTTTGGCTCCCCAACTGACAAACCACCTAATGCATAACCATCAAAATCCATCTCAACCAAAGCTTGCAGGGATTCTTCGCGCAAATGAGGATACATTCCACCTTGAACAATACCAAACAACGCCGAAGGATTATCACCATGTGCAGTTTGACTACGTTTTGCCCAACGCAATGACAACTCCATTGATTCACGTGCTTGAGTTTCAGTTGCTGGATATGGAGTACATTCATCAAAAATCATTACAATATCTGAACCTAATGAATGTTGAACAGCAATCGCATCTTCCGGCCCTAAAAATATTTCGCGTCCATCTATGGGTGATTTAAAAGTAGCACCCTTTTCAGATAATTTACGAATTTCAGCCAAAGACCATACTTGAAAACCACCTGAATCAGTCAAAATGGGTTTTTGCCAATTCATGAAATTATGTAAACCGCCATGCGCTTCAATAACTTCAGTGCCAGGTCTAAGCAATAAATGAAAAGTATTACCCAGAATAATCTGCGCGCCTACATCCTCAAGTTCTTCAGGAGTCACAGATTTTACTGTCGCAGCTGTGCCGACAGGCATAAAAACAGGCGTTTGAATCGTGCCACGATCGAACGTTAATTCTGCTCGACGAGCTTTATCATCTGTGGCGAGGACTTTAAATTTCATGAATAATTAGACTTAAAACCATAAACAGCGCGATTATAAGAGCATTCTTTCACAACCAACAGGCATTGATGGAGTTTATTTACTAATTAGTGGCGTTTTAAGAATATAATCGCTAAAAAATTATGCGCTACCGAGAAGATATAGAAATCCCTAAAGAACAGCTGGCCAGTCATGCTAGCGATGATATGCTGATCCTCACAGGTATACTGGGATTTTTTATTGGCATAGCTCTGTTCTATCTAGGTCGTAAAGGCAAGCAAATGTATCTTTGGGTTTGGGGCGCAGGATTAGTGGTTTTCAGCGCTTATTTAAGCTTTTCAATCTATTTTGATTGGACCTTATTTGAACACTTTTAAACAGTATACATTCCTAATTTCAATTGCTCACCAACGGCACTTTTTTCGCTTAGTGGCAACACATCCATACTTGGCCATAAACCGTTGCTAAGCGTTTGATGATAGCCTTGCGTCAAACCAGCTTGAATCATTTTTGTTTGCGCCCCATTAACATCATAAGTTAATGCTTTATGCTTAATTGTAATCTGTTCAGATTCATTAATTGTTAAAACAGAAAACCAAACCCGCCCAGTACCATCATTAGCAGGCATCCCAAGTGCGCCTGAATTATGCCAAACTTTATCAGCAACCTTTCTTGTAAATGGCAACCCCGAATGACCAGCGATAACAATATCAAATTCTGCTATTTCTTCTAAGAAATCCTGATCTTCTTGAGATGCAAACATAAAACGACTAATTTCAGAAACCGCACCATGTACTACTCGGCATTTTTTGCCCGAAAAAGCAAACTGAATGTGTTGTGGCAAGCTAGCAAACCATTGCCTTTGTGTAACATTGACGCGCTTATCTGCATAAGGAAACCAGCCTTTGGACAAGATATCACAAGTACTGCCAGTATCGAAACCACAGCCACAATGATCAATATTTTCTGCTAAAGATTCTTCAACATTACCTTGAATGCAATGAACACCCCAAGAACGAACTAATTCAACGGTTTCAATAGGATTAGCCGCATAAGCAACAATATCACCTGTACAAATGATCTGCTTAGAAGAAAAACCATGCTGTTCGGCCCAAGATTTAAGGGCTTGAGTAGCTTCTAGATTTGAATAACATCCACCAAAAATAAGCAATGAACGTAATTCCGTTAAGTCACCTAAATTTTGAATGACTTTACTCATGACTGGAAAGAAAAATCACAGTTATTATTCAGTTATTTGATTCTGTATACGTCCTTTTGAACCTAGTGCAAAAGTCACAAAACCAACTACTGCAATTGCTATACAAATAATCAATAATTTAGAATATTTATGTTCATAACCAAATACATCTGTCATCCAATGCAGGTTTTTATACGCAGATGTTTCAGTGACATAGGTCACTGCTCCAAATACGGTCACCCCAAAAGTGATAACCAAAGGCCACAAAACAATTTGTCGATTACCCCAAATAGAAAACACAATCACAGGCAATAGGAACATTGACAATGTACCACTAACCGCAACGGCAGCATATAAATCTTTATTATTCCACACTAAAAAAGCACCGCCTAAGATCAAGAAAGCAACCATGACAATACGGCCAGAATTAACTGTTTCAGGCAACAGCTCCATATCTTTAACCACCAATTTAGACGCACTTGAGAATGTTGAATCAAGTGTCGACAAGGCTGAAACAACCAAAGCTATACTAAAAACAATCATAATCGGCTCACCAAACAAATTGGTCAAGACTTCAATCATGCCTTGTCCATCCGCTTTATTTAAACCAGCAAACACACCCAACAATGCAAACATCAAAATACAGACAATTGAAATCCAAGCAGCATGCAAAAACGATTTTCGAGTCGTTTCTTTATCTGCTAAAAAACCTCGATCCATCATTACTGGATCATGTAGTGGATAGCTCCATAATTGTAATGCAGCAACTAGCAATAGCACCCAACCTGGAGAGGCAATATCAGTCGTTGAATTTACAATTGCAGAAAAATTAAATAAATCATGGCTCAACATGGCAAAGAACAAGAAAACAACCAAAGCCAAAACAATGACAGATTGCAACACGTCGGTTCGCAGCGAAGCTCTCAATCCGCCCATAGATGAATATGTCACAGTGACTATGCCAATAGCTAACATGGCTAAGAAATATTCTTGCGACCCTTTAAGGCCAAATATTTCTCCAACTACAATTAAATTAGCAAAGACTTCACTCAATAATCGCAAAATGATAACAAAGTTATACATCCACGATCCGGCAGAACCGTATTGCGCAGTCAAAAAACTTTGCACATTGTCATAACCATGTTTAAAGCGCAAATGTTGAATAATTGCACCGCCAGTAATGAATGACAAATAATAAGCAGCATAGGCAAATGCGCCAGCTATGCCATAATAGAAGCCTAATATAGCTGCAGTCATTAAAGACCTGGCAAAAATCCATGTAGTGACTTGAGAAAGCACTAATGTCCAAAGTTTTGGAGCAGCACCAGCTTTAGAAAACCCTTTATAAAACCCTTCCACTGTTTGAGTTCTTGGCGTGATAACAAGGCTGGCGACAAGAATGCCAACAGTGACGATTAAAATAATTAGAGTCGTTGTTGTCATGATTATTTATTTCTATTTTATTAAAAATATTATTATTAATTTTATTAGATTTAAGAGCATTACGTATTAGAACATGTTTTATCTATAAGCATTGCGTCACCATAGCTAAAAAAACGATATTTATTTTGAATCGCATGAGAATAGGCGTTAAGTATCTTTTCACGACTAGAAAAAGCAGACACTAACATCAACAAAGTTGATTCGGACAAATGGAAATTAGTAATTAAATTATCAATCACTTTAAATTCAAATCCTGGATAGATAAAAATATCTGTCTCACCAGAAAATGGGGTGATCACTTTTTTTGCGTCAGTTGAATGCAATGCAGCTGTTTCCAATGATCTAACAACCGTTGTTCCTACTGCAATTATTTTATTATCATTTGCTTTAGCATGATTAATTGCATCGCAAACCAACTGCCCAACGTGCAAACGTTCAAAATGCATTTGATGTTCTTTGATGTTATCAACCCTAACCGGCTGATACGTTCCCGCGCCAACATGCAAAGTAATCTCACATATTTTCACACCTTTTTGTCTGATTGCTTCCAATAATGCCTCATCAAAGTGTAAACCTGCGGTCGGGGCAGCAACAGCACCCTTTTCCTCAGCAAATACTGTTTGATAACGCTTGATATCTTCATGTTCATTTGAACGGGTAATATATGGCGGCAAAGGCAAGCTGCCAACTTCATCTAACCACGTATAAATATCTTCAACGCCGTGAACAACTAATTCGAAAAAATTATCTTGACGAGCAATGACTTCTAAAACAGCATTTTCTGCACCATGAACAATAACTTTGCCGCCCACTTTTGCAGCTTTACTCGCTCGCATTTGTGTAAGTAAACGTCCATCAGATAAAACCCTTTCCAGTAAAATTTCTACTTTACCGCCAGTTTCTTTTTGTCCAAATAAACGTGCTGGAATAACTTGTGTGTTATTGAGCACCAGCACATCGCCATCAGACAAATGTTCAATACAATCGATAAATTGCTTATCTCGAACATCACCATTGGCACCTAAGTACAATAGTCGACTTTGAGTTCGTTCCTTAATAGGGTATTGCGCAATAAGCTCATTTGGCAGCTCAAAATGATAATCAGAAAGTTGCAAAACAGCCCTCACTAGAGTCCTGAAAAATAAATCAGGATTGTAACTTTTGCGCGTTTAAAGTGCTACAAATGAATTAATAGAGCCAAACTATTTTATCTGTTTACTTAACTCTTCTAGCCAAGCTTTATCGGCAGCTGCAACCATTTCAGAATAATCATTTTCCAACCAACGTTCTCGCCCATCTTTAGCAAAAAAGGTGTGTAATTTGCCATTCCAAATATGCCATACCTTACCATTTGTTCGAACCAACCCCTTACCTATAGACAAAGCGTTTGAGCAAAAGCCGTTATACGCAGGAGCATATTTTTCAGGATTAGCCGCAAATAAATCACGATGTTGTTCGTTAGTGAAAAACCAATCAGCTCCCTTCCATTGATAAACAAAGCCAGCCTTACCCTTTTCTGCACGGTTTAACTGATGATAATTGACTGTATCATGCTTGCCAATCACCCCATTATGAAAACGCCCGACGCTCACAGGTTCTTGAGCCTGCAGTATAGAAAAACAGCCCAATATTGTTATAAATATAATCAATTTCGACTTCTTAATCATGTTGTATAACATAGTCATTAAAACCTCTTAAAATTAAATATAGTGGACAGATTCAATCAAACGTAATAATACAATTTTAAACTATTAAACGTCTTGAAAATAATTAAGATGGCTATATAATCTCGCCCACGCTGTGTGCCGGGGTGGCGGAACTGGTAGACGCGCCGGATTCAAAATCCGGTTCCTTCGGGAGTGTCGGTTCGATTCCGACCCTCGGTACCATACAGCGACTCAACAGCCATCAAGCTGGATTTCCCCTATTAATTAAGAATGTATTGTCTTAATCAACTCATTCTTTTTAAGCCAACTTTTTAATCCTGTCATTTCCATTGCTTCTGCAATAAAAAAGCCTTGCATTTGGTTGCAATGCAATTTTTTAAGGGCATCAAAGGTTTGCTGATCTTCAACACCTTCAGCAACAACGTTTAAGGACAAACTTCTAGCGAGGTTTATTATCGAACTCACGACAACAAAATCTGATTTTGATTTGTTCATCCCTTGAATAAAACTAGGATCAATTTTTATGGTTTTTAAAGATAAATTCGTGATATTACACAATGATGAATATCCTGTGCCAAAGTCATCGAGTGCAATAGAAATTCCAAAAGCATCCAATTTGCTTAAACTCTGAGATGCTTGTTGTAGGTTTGTGATTAACGCAGTTTCAGTTATTTCTATTTCCAGCAAAGAAGGTTCAATTTTACTTTTGAGTAGCCTTTCTTGAACTCCATCAATAAAGTTCATATTCAGTATATTTCTAGCAGAAACATTGATCGCAATAGGCAATGAATAACCATTTTCACCTAAATGAATTAAACTATCTATAGCATTTTTCAATACCCAATCCGTCAAATGATGGATCATTTCCGTCATTTCAATTGAAGGTAAAAAATGTTCAGGAAGCATGAACCCAAGTTCAGGATGCTGCCACCTTAATAGCGCTTCAAAACCAACGATTTCTTGTGTTTGAATATCTATCTTTGGTTGAAAATGTAATCTGAGCTGTTCATTTTCGATTGCTTTATCAAATTCTGTTTTCAACACTAAACGTTGCTGGCTATTAATATCATCTTTGACTTCATACCAATATACTTGTGATACATTAGTTTTTGCGAAGTACATTGCAACATCTGCACAACGCAAAAGTTCGTGACTGTCTACACCATTATTTGGATATAATGAAGCGCCAATGCTAGCGCCTATTTTCACATCCAAACCATTAACATAAATTGTTTCGTTTAAAATATTTTTAATCAATTCAGGAAGTTTACTTAACGGTTTTGAGCATTTTTCTTTTTCTGCGACAACGATAAATTCATCACCCCCTAACCTGAATAAGCTGCCATTAATGCTATCAATATATTGTTTTAGCATTTTCGCAATTGATTTAAGCGCTTCATCACCAGCAATATGGCCAAACGTGTCATTAATATCTTTAAAATGATTTAGATCTAATAGCAATATAGCGATTTTTGAATTCCTTTCCTCTCGCTGATCATATCTAACTCGCTGATCATAACTAATTAATTGGTCTAAATACTCATATAAACTTTCTCTATTTAATAACCCTGTTAATGAATCACGACTAGCACGATATTCTAAATCTCGTTCAGCTTCTTTCCTGCGCGAGATATCACTAACAACTGCAAACAATAAATTTGAAGAACTCGAAGTTTCTAAAGCACCCAGTGATATCTCAGCATCAAATTCACTTCCATCAAGGCGTTTATGAACCCATTCAAAGGTCGGAGTATCCCCTTTTATACAAGCTGCAACGTGTTTAAAAACTATAGAAGAAGAAAGTTCGCCACAAGGTTGGCATTCAGGAGAAAAATCAAGAGGTGATTTCCCTAAAATTTCTTCTTTTTTTACTCCAAACATTTTAAACATCGCAGGGTTACCATCTATAAAGACATTATCTCTTCCATCCAAAAACATTATTCCAAGTGGACTCACTTCATAAAGAGAAAGAAGATAAGCTTGACTTTTTTTAAGTTTTCCAAGAAGTAAACGCTGTGATACCAAATCCGCGATTGAAGTAATAAATATTTTTTCATCACTAGTCCAACTTCGAGGCTCCCCTTGAATTTCACAACAAAAAACTCCTTGTAGATTACCATTATTCCGTATTGTGGCATTAAGCAAAGATTTTATTTTTAAGGGAATTAAATAAGAATCTGTTAGCTCTTTTGTGCGTAAATCAACCTCAGGATATTGAGCATCAATAACTCTAGAATTATTTAAAGCATTAAAATATTCAGGAAGATCATGTTGAGTCAAAGTAACTGAAATTTCCTCAAACTTATCTTCAGCATAAGAATAATGAGAAAAACAAACTAATTCAGTTCTATCTTTAGATAACAGCCAGATACTCACTCGATTTGAATTGAGAACCTCCGCACATTTACGAATTATGATAGGTGCACTATCCTTCAATGATCCCTTAAAAATACGCTCATCCTTAGCTATATTGATATAGGCTTCGTCGAGTTCAATGTTGTCTGAATAAACTATTGTTTTATTCATTATGAGTATTCCTTCGGAGCATAAATTACTAACGCGTTAACTAATATGAATTTTCTTTATTTAAATCAATTGGTTAGTAGTTTATTATTTTCTATCGTATATCTACAAAATTATCGTTGATTTCTTACGATAGTTACCATCCAGAATTATACCTTATTTACTATTACATATTTTTCTTCTTTAACCAACAAAATCGTCAAAGCAAGCTTTTGACGGCCTATTTACAACACTAGTGATGCCGATGAAAAACAAACCAATACTCAAGGCTCTAGTTATTAGAAAACAATATCAATTTATAAACAGTTTCCGCTAGAATACGCGAATTAATTGACACCTTTTTTGAGAAGTACTCCGCATGATCACAACTGCAAATATCACTATGCAATTCAGCGAAAAGCCGCTGTTTGAAAATATTTCTATCACATTTGGCAATGGCAATCGTTATGGCTTAATAGGCGCAAATGGCAGCGGCAAATCAACTTTTATGAAAATTCTGGATGGCTCATTGGAACCAACCTCAGGCAATATCAACGTTGCACCGAATGATCGAATTGCCAAGCTTGATCAAAATCAATTTGGTTATGAAGAATACAGTGTTTTAGACACTGTATTGATGGGTTACAAAGAATTGTATGAAGTCAAAGTTGAACGTGATCGAATTTACTCATTAGAAGAAATGACTGAAGAAGAAGGCAATTTGGTTGGTGATCTGGAAATGCAATTTGCTGAAATGGATGGGTATACAGCTGACAGCCGTGCTGGTGAGTTATTAATGGCGGTTGGGATCCCTATCGAGCAACATCATGGTTTAATGAGTGAAATTGCTCCAGGCTGGAAGCTTCGAGTTTTACTTGCCCAAGCTCTATTTGCAGATCCTGATATATTATTACTCGATGAACCGACTAACAACTTGGATATCGACACTATTCGCTGGTTGGAAAAAACGTTGGTCGAACGTAAAAGCACTATGGTGATCATCTCACATGACAGGCACTTCCTAAACACAGTTTGTACACATATGGCTGACTTGGATTATGGTGAAATTGCTTTATTCCCAGGCAACTATGATGAATATATGACAGCTGCCACGCAAGCTAGGGAACGCATGCAAAATGAAAACGCAAAAAAGAAAGCGCAAATTGCTGAATTACAAGAATTTGTTAGCCGCTTTTCTGCCAATGCTTCAAAAGCTAAACAAGCAACTTCACGAGCGAAGCAAATGGAAAAAATTAAACTTGATGAAATCAAACCATCAAGTCGCGTAAATCCATTTATTCGTTTCAATCAAGATCAGAAATTGTTTCGACTTGCTTTAGAGATCAAAGAACTTGATAAAAGCTTTGATGAAACTTTATTCACTAATTTCACCGCTAATATCGAAGTTGGTGAACGGATCGCTATTATTGGTCAAAACGGTGTAGGTAAAACAACGTTAACGCGTATTTTAATGGATGAAATTTCAGCTGATTCTGGAAAACTAAAATGGTCGGAAAACCATCAAATTGGTTATTATGCGCAAGACCATGAAGACCAATTTGAACAGGATTTGAGTCTATTTGATTGGATGACGCAATGGAAAAGCGATAAACAAGACGAGCAAAATATCCGCGCAGTGTTAGGACAAATGCTTTTTTCGAAAGATGCTATTAAAAAATCAGTCACCGTATTGTCAGGTGGTGAAAAAGGTCGCATGCTATTTGGCAAAATAATGCTACAACAACCGAATATCATTATTATGGACGAACCAACCAATCATTTGGACATGGAGTCTATAGAATCATTGAATCTTGCTCTGGAAAATTATGAAGGAACACTTATTTTTGTCAGCCATGACAGACAATTTGTCAGTAGTTTAGCAACGAGGATTTTTGAAATCAGTGATCAAAAAGTTAATGACTTTGTTGGTACTTACGAAGAATTTTTAGCTAAAAGAGTAACTTAGTAAGAGTTATTTATCTTTTGGCAACGTATCAGGTTCTGTGCCTAATCGTTGCCAAACCAACCTTTTCTCTTCGTCATCCATTTCACGCCAACGGCTTATTTCTTCCGAAGTTCGACCGCAGCCTTGGCAGACATCATTTTTGAGTTCACAAAACCTCTGGCAAGGCGAAGGCACAACATCCATAGAAAAAATTTATAACCAGCTAAGCGGTGTTGGAATATTTACTTGCGGCCAATAAAAAGGTATCACATGATCAACCAGTGCATTCAAATGAACTAGAATCGGTGCCACCATCAAAACACAAACGATGGAGATTTTTGTAGCTTGAGGTAACTTAAACTGCTGAAAACGTTCAACTAAATAATCTATTACTTTGCCATAAAATGATAAACCCAAAATCAACATTGGGATAAACGTTGTCATTAGGTATTTTCCCTGAATTTGAATATCTCTTGAAATATTGTGATCTACATAAAAATAAACTTGCAAAGCAATGGCACAATACAGAATCAATTCAAATATGAAAACACGAGGAAATTGCTCAAATGTTTCACGTTTTATACGCGCAACAACAAATTCAATCATTTGATACAGTAAAATAAAGCTATTTAATACAATTCCAACTACTACCCACAGATAAAAACCGTATTGCAAAGACCCTACCTGCAAACGCAGCCAATCCAAATTGCCTACGAATGCTATATATGAGCCGCCAATGAAGTTGTGGAAATTAACCAACAGCAATTGCTTAATCCCATAGCCATACGCACCATAACCTAAATTTTCTATCGAAATAGTCGCATGATTATTCATCAATTCAAGTGCGATATTTGACAATCTAAAATTACTTAAACCGTAGTGATAGACATTAAATATCAGCCACCAGCCCCCGCTAACAATGAACACTAACCCCATTAAAACAAATGGTTGAAAGAAACTTCGGCTTTTGAAATATTCAAGCGAATAGTCAAGCATAAAGACAAAATAAAACACGATCGCAGGCATTAAAAAGACCCACGCAGTTTGCTTACTCACGATACAAAGTCCAGCTGCAAATGTGAAAAATAATTGTCGCCGCAAAGTTATACCGTATTTAAAAATCAGCACCATTGAATAAGCCAAAATGGATGAGCTTAGAAATGCAATCATATCGTCACTGAAATACGATGCATAAAAACCAAACTGTGGCATCAAGGCTAAACTTAAGGCGCCAAATCCTGCGAACCAATAGCTATTAAAATACACCTTCAATGCCAAAAATATAAACATCACTGTCAAACCAGCTAGCATCGCAATAGCTATTCGATAAGCATAAAACCTGTCTATATTTTTCAAAATTGGTAATTTTGCCATTTGTGCTGCCAAAAAATACGCTAATGGCGGCCTGAGCAAACGTGAATTCCCATAACGTGAGAATGTCATCTTTTCCGCATCTTCTGGGTAAATGGCCATGCGGTTTTCTGCATGATAAAAATCAGCAGCTGCACGGCTAAACCTAAAATCAGGCCCTGCAGTTTCAGGTAAATGATAAGCAGTGAACGAAAAATAAGCGAAAAAAGCCAGAAAAAAAGCTAGCCCAGTGACTATAGTTCGATTCATGCTTAATCCTTGTTTTTCCCTTGTAACTTTATTGCTATACGTTGTGCAAGGGATTTCGCTTTAGGAATAGCTTGCGAATGATAATGACCCAAATAAACAAATAAAGTATCCCGAAAACTCACTTTCAATGTGTCAGGTACATATTGTTTTGACCTAAGCCATAATAAAGTCATGATCGCACGTTTATGCGAAAAGCTGGTTTGATCAAAATTTGAGTTATTTAGCTTCATATCAATTCAAGTTTCTTACTAACGCTTTCTCATTATCTTAATAAAGCGGTTTAATAATAAGAGTTTACCCAGCAAATGGTTGTATTTAATGTTCAAAGGCACCGACCAGATGGTCTGGTCTCGGTTTAACTGTTTTTGAATCGTTTTATTTACTTTTCGTTGTACGCCCTGTCTAGCAAAATCATCTTGATGATATTGGTTTTTTAAACGTTTAATTTCTTTCGTTGTAGGCAAACCTAATTTGCCGACAATCAGCACTTTGCACCATTCGAGTAACGCTTCAGGTTTATAGTTTTGCACAGCCAGCGCGACCGCAAAACGCTCTATTCCATCAAAAATTCCTGCATGCAAATCGCTATAAGCGTCAAATTGTTGCATTTCTTTGGCAAAGCTTTCATGTTCTTCTGAACGAAAATGCAAATGATAGCCTTGACCTTTTTTCTGCTCAGCTTGATATTCCAACAACGTTGGATGAGACGCCCTAGTCAATTCCTCAAAGATATCTTTGCACGACGTTAAAATGCTCGAAATGCTGGAAAATTTCGCATCATCAAACAGCAAACCTTCAATTTGCGAATGATGCGATTGTGGGTGAATATTCGCCATCGCATTGGAAGCCAGAAAAAAGCCATGAATAATGGGGCGTTCATTTTCGCAATGCGAAATAGCTTGATTTAAGCTGCTTTGAATAGTGCCAACCCAGCCAATATCAATCAAACCAACGCGGGCTTGCTTTGACTGCCGAGAATCACTCAAAAAATCTTCTTCTCGCAGATAAGCACACAAGGCTTGATTAGAAGCTTGTGTTTGTATTTTAACAGCCGTATTAAACTCTTCGTCATCACATAACAACATCAAACGTACAAATTTGTCTTGCGTACGGCTAATAGCCGAAATATCTGATTCAGGAGTTAAGCCCACTTTTTCTAGAAAAGGCTTCAACGGCTCAATATCCAAACCATAAACTCGCGCAACATCGGTAAAGTCTCTATTATTTATAGGCCTCAAGGCATTTTCAATATCAAGAACCGACATACCACCATTCGCAAGGCTAGCTTTACCTAACGACAAACGACTAACATACAAATAATGTAATTCATATTGATCCGCTTCTTCAGGCCATAGTTTTGGCGCCATTAATTCCCAACATTGCTTGAGCATCCATCCTTCTCGAGCACAGAAATACAATTTTTTAATGCCTAGCTCATCCGCTCTTTGTTTGAGTTTGAAAAGCATGGTGCCAAAAATATAAGCGAAAAATTGATATCCATCCGCATACAGCTCAGAGCGTTCAATATTTTCTGCTTCCATAGGCAACATAACTTGTTGTATACATCGTCCTGCCCAAATATGTTGTTTCTTACCTAAAAAATCATAACGTTCAGCTATTTTTTTACGTTTTCGCTCTTGTTTGTCCTGTATTACGTAGGCTTTTAATCCAAATTCGGCAGGCTTCTCGCCATCCGACCAAGAATGATCACCAATATGTAACCAACGGTTTTTATCAAGTTGATACTTATCAGCTAGCAATGAGAATGCACTGCCTGAAGCTTTAGCTTTAAAACTATCAGCAGATGAGACAACAGCTTCAAAATACTCATCCATTTGCTTATCTGCCAACAAACGTTGCAAATAATGATTTGGCAAATACATATCTGAGAGCAAAAATAAGCGCTTACCTTGTTCTTTGAGAAAATCCAATAAGCCATAAAAGTCTTGCCTTGCCACTAGAATCTCAGATTCCATTTGCATCTCATGCTCAGCAATTTGTTGAAACAAGGCATCATTGTAATGCTCGCCAAAGTGTTTTTTTAACACTTCAGGCATAAATTGATCGTAGTTCGCTTCGTGATCAGGATGTTCCTCGCCATTGCGGGCTCTGTGTTCATCTTCTATGGTGTTACGTAAATTATCGACTAAACGAAAACTAGACCATAAACCTTTTTGCTTGGCTATATTATCAATGAAACGCGTAGTGGCATTTTTAACAATATCAGGGTCTGCCACTCGTCGAACCAACAAAGTATCAAACATATCAAAGCTGACCACATCAAACGAATCCGCTTGAGATCTAACCTTGGCAATCAAATCACTCAGAGCTGAGAAAGTTTGAATAGACACTCTATTTAACCCCGTAATTTACGACTTGCTCTTTGCACAACAGCCTTCAATCCTTTAGCAGGAATTGAAGCTTCAGGCTTTGAACTTAACTCTGCTTGAACAGCCAATAATTCATGTTCAAGAGCTATTAGTCTATCCACAGCCGTATTGACACGATTTTGTGTCAACTCTGCGTCCGTAGGACAATTAATCGCTGCCAACATATATTGACGAATCACTTGTTGATCTTGATGACGCGCTAATATAGCGCCTTCGCTTAATGTATTGCTGCCGTGAATACGATATTTTAATAACTGCTGGTCGTCCAAATAAAAACAAGCGTCTGGACTTGCTAGCATCAAACGGAAAATATAATCGTAATCATGTAAATAACGTAGTGGTGCGAAACCTCCAACTTGTTTTGCCAACGAAGCTTTCATAAACAAGTTAGAAGTAGTCACCATAAAGTTTCCATGCAAGAAACCTGCATAAAGATCATTTAAATCTGTATATTTTTGTCGATTCTTTTGATGCCATTGATTCCAGCCAAACGCTGGATCATCAAGCGGATGACTATCATCATCAATGGCATAAACATCCGTGAATAAACAATCCGCATTATTCTTTACTTGAAAATCAAACAACACGTCAAATCTATTCGGCTCATAGACATCATCCGAATTCAAAATTGCCCAGAATTCACCTTTGGCTTTAGCCATGCCATTATTAATAGCATTAAAGGCATCTTGGTTATCTTGATAAAAGTAATGAATTCTGTCGTCTTGATAGCTTTTTATGACCTCAGCAGTTGCATCCTGCGAACCATCATCAATAATGATAAATTCATAATCTGTAAAGGTTTGATTTAACACCCCTTCAATCGCTTCACCGACGAAATTTTCGTGGTTATACGCTGGCATGATAATGCTTAGTTTTGGTGCTACTGAGCTTGACATAAATCCTATAATGAATAGCGTGTTGAAAAATTTCGAAAACGAGATTCTATCTGATTAATCTTAAACAAAGAAGATACTTTGAAATGATAGACATGTATTTATCGCATTATATAAGGCTTATCGTTTTTTCAATATTATAAGCCTATAAGCAAAAAAAAAGCTTGCTATAAAAGCAAGCCTTTTAAGTTATTTATGTATTTTCTAAATCACACATTCTAATTTATCAGTACAACCATTATGAGTGTGAGTTATTTGGTTTTTCTCATCCACATAAATCAAATGTGGATCATGTTTTTCAGCTTCAATCTCATCGTATTGGCTATAAGTACAAATAATTAGCAAATCACCAATGGCTACTCGTCTTGCAGCTGCACCAAGCACTGCAATGGCACCAGAATCTTTTTCAGCAGCTACTGCATAGCTTGAAAATCGTTCGCCATTATTGATATTGTAAATATCTATTGCTTGAAACTCTCTGATATCAGCGGCTTCCATCAATGTACGGTCAATTGCTACCGATCCTTCATAGCCAACTTCAGTTTGAGTTGCTGTAACTCGGTGGAGTTTTGCTTGGAGCATGTTTCGTTGCATAGTGTTGTTACCTCTGATTTAGTTAATTTATCAAGATAAAATTCTTTAAAATAAAGCTCTTTCGTTAAAGATCAATTTCTAGATTATCAATCAAGCGAGACTTACCAATTTGGCCGGCTGCGAGTATAACCAATTCTGTGTCGCCCTTCTTAGGTTTTAACAAAGTTAAGCGGCTAACAATATGTACATAGTGGGGTTCGAATCCCGACTTCTCAAGTTTCTCTAGCGCTTGTTTTGTTAATTTTAGTAAATTTGCTTTGGGTTTTTTAATTTCCTCAGCAAGCCAGAGAATAGTTTTACGTAAACCTGCAGCTTTTTTAAGTTGAGTTTTATTCAGATAGCCATTACGCGATGACATGGCTAAGCCATTTTCCTCACGTGCAGTTTCAACTCCGATAATTTCAATGGCAAAAGCTAAATCATTCACCATTTTTCGAACAAGAAAAAGCTGTTGATAGTCTTTTTTGCCAAACACTGCAACTTCGGGTTGGACAATGTTAAATAATCTTGCGACAACGGTTGTGACACCACGAAAATGAATTGGACGTTGCTGACCACAGTAATGCGTTGATAATGTTGGTATATCAACTATAGTTTGCTCTGCAATATCCCCGCCTGGATACATGGCTTTTTCATCAGGTAAAAATAGAATATCCACATCCAAATCAGCTAACAACAAAGCATCTTGTTGTTCAGTACGGGGATAGTTACCTAAATCCTCATTTTCGCCAAACTGCAAAGGATTTACATAGATACTAACAACGACGAAATCACCCTCTTGCTTGGCTTGTCTAACAAGATCAAGATGACCTTCATGTAAATTCCCCATAGTGGGCACAAAAGCGACACGTTTTTTTGCCTGTTTCGCATTGATAACAGCAGCTCTTAATTGGGAAACGCGCTTAATAATATTCATTAAATAATTTTACTTTATAAAATTCTGAAACTAGATTGTGACAGCAAAAATCACAATTAAAAATATAAACTTACGAAGTTTATCAAAAAAATACAACATAACTATTACACACTCAGTATAACTATGAAAAACTATGTTTTTGCTCAGGAAATTCGCCTGCTTTAACACTTGCAACATAATTCGCCACTGCCTCATCAATTGAAGTAGCTTCTTGCATAAAATTCTTTGAAAACTTGGGGCTTCCTACCGGATAAATACCCAACATATCCTGCAAAACAAGAATTTGACCATCGCAATTTATTCCTGCACCAATACCAATCGTTGGGATAGATAAAGCAGCAGTCACTTTTTTAGCCAGATCTTGCGGAATCGCCTCAAGAATTAACAGGCTAACTCCAGCTTGCTCTAGGGAAATCGCTTCGTCCAACAATCTATCACCTACATCACCACGACCTTGTACTTTAAAACCGCCAAATTGATTCACAGACTGAGGAGTCAAACCAATATGACCACAAACTGCTATTCCACGAGTAGTTAAAAAATCAGTGACTTCAACCATATGTTGACCACCTTCATATTTAATTAACTGCGCTCCACCTTCTTGCATTAAACGCACTGAATTTCGTAATGCTTGTTCTTTGCTCACTTGATATGAGCCGAAAGGCAAATCACCAATTACCATCGCTTTTTCTGTGCCACGACTGACACAACGAGTGTGATAGATGCAATCTTCTAGCGTAACAGGCACAGGTGTGTCATGCCCCTGAATAACCATACCCAATGAGTCGCCTACCAGAATGATATCGACCCCATTCCTGTCCAATAAAGCAGCAAAGCTATAATCATAAGCAGTCAAACAAGCGATTTTTTCGCCATTTTCTTTTTGCTTTTTGAGTGTTGCAACCGTAGTTAAATTCATTTGTTAACCTCAATCAATGAACTTTTAAAAAAAGAGAAATTAGAGTGTCTCTAATAATGGATTAAAATAATTTTTTCCACTATCTATTTGACGGATATGTTGAACCAATGCTTCAAAATGGCTCGGTATATCTATAAAGTTCATATCTGCGGCATTCACAATTAAAAGCGGTGATAGGTCATAGCGGTGAAAATAAGCTGCATAAGCATCGGAGAGCTTTTGCAAATAACGAGTCTTTATATCCAATTCATAGTCTACGCCACGTCTTTCAATGCGTTTTTGTAAAATATGCACTGGTGCTTGTAAATAAATTACCAAATCGGGCTTAGGTATCTCCACATTTAAATTGGCATAAACTTGCTGGTATAAACGATACTCTTCGTTATCCAAAGTCACCTGAGCGAATAATTGGTCTTTATCCAACATAAAATCTGCAATCAAGCCGCCAGCAAACAAATCACCCTGCTGGGTCGATTGTAATTGATTAACGCGTTGGAATAAAAAGAATAACTGGGTCGGCAATGCATGCAGCTTGGGCGCAGAATAAAACTTTTCTAAAAAAGGATTATCAGCTGGTTGCTCTAATAATATGTCCGAATGAAAAGCATTAGCAAGCTTACGGGCAAGACTAGACTTGCCGACGCCAATTGGCCCTTCAATGGCTATATATCTTGAATGACTAACAGCTCTTTTAGCTTCAATATTCATATTTTGAATTCTAAACTATGCTGGATTGAAAAAGTGCTTTCAGCTAAAAAAATTTACATATTCTTTAACAATTGCCATGCTATCCTATCGAAAATTTTTAACGTCTTATTTTCAATTAGCCAAACTAAAGCTGTCACTTATTTATGTCAGATAATCCAAATACAAACCCTGAAACAAAACCCGTTGACGAAAACAGTTCTCAACCAAAGAAACAATCGCTCAGTCACTTATTTTTTGAAATGGGTATTTGTATTTTGTTACCCACTATGATTCTAAAAAAACTCAGTGGTGATGATCAATTAGGGGCGACATGGTCATTAGTTGCGGCATTGAGCTTACCACTCGCTTGGGGTATATGGGAATTCATCAAAAGTAAAAAAATCAAATTCATTCCTGCATTAGGTTTTATTAGTATTTTATTAACTGGCGGGATTGGTCTGTTGAAACTAGATTCGGCTTATATTGCTATCAAAGAAGCATTAATCCCCTTGGTTATTGGAATCGCTGTGTTAATTAGCACCAAAACCCGTTCACCTTTGGTAAAAATGTTTTTATATAACGATACTGTGTTACATGTTGATAAAGTTGATACTGCACTCACAGAAAACAACAATAAAAATCAATTCGAACGCGTATTAAAAAATGCCACCTTAATGCTGGCAGGTTCATTCTTTTTATCTGCAACTCTAAATTATTTATTAGCAAAATTTTTAATCACCAGCCCAACAGGAACGGCTGAATTTAATGACCAACTCGGCTCAATGAATTTATGGAGTTACCCTGTCATTGTATTGCCTTGTATGATCGTCATGTTTTATGCCATGTTTTATATTTTCCGTCATATCACTAAATTGTCTGGCCTGACATTAGAAGACATCATTAGAAATTAAAGCGATAGCACTAAAAAAGTGCAACATGCACCGATAATGAATTGCATTTGAATCATTTTAGTGCGCAAACTTATGCAAAGGATTGCTGATTGCAAGCCTAATTATTAGACCAAAAGCCTTTACTGGCACGTTTCAACAAAAGTTGGCATAGTCATTGCTGTGCTATGAATTCAATTTAAATAAGCAACGAGGCTTGTAAAATGTCAGCACAAAAATTTAATCTATTTTCATTTACTGGGAAAATGAAAATTCTCCACTTGAGCTGGATGGTTTTCTTTATTTCTTTCTTTGTCTGGTTCAATCTAGCGCCATTACTCCAATCAATAGCTGCTTCTTTAGGGCTGACAAAATCAGAGATTAAAACCCTATTAATCCTCAATGTAGCGTTAACAATCCCCGCAAGAATCATCATTGGTATGCTGACAGACCTTTACGGTCCGAGAAAAGTATATTCAGCGTTATTGATTGTTTTTTCTATTCCTTGCTTGATGTTTGCTTTTGCAGACTCTTTCCAACAAGCTGCACTGGCTCGTTTCTTATTAGGAGGTATAGGTGCTGGCTTCGTAGTTGGTATTCGTATGGTGAGTGAATGGTTCCCAGCAAATGAAATGGGTACTGCTGAAGGAATTTATGGTGGTTGGGGCAATTTTGGTTCGGCTGCCGCTGCGTTCACATTACCTACAATTGCTTTAATGTTTGGCGGTGAAGATGGTTGGCGTTATGCGATTGCATTGACTGGCTTGCTTGCTGTTATTTTTGGCTTACTATATTTCTTCCAAGCTTCAGACACTCCAAAAGGCTCAACATATTTCAAAGCAAAACAAGTAGGCGCTCTGGAAGTGACAAGCAAGGGCGATTTGTACTTTTTACTATTCATGAAGATTCCTTTGTATGCAGCTTTAGCATTACTAACATGGAAGCTTTCTCCTAAAGGCGTCAGCATGCTCAGCGCTAATACTGCCTTAATCTTCTATATTGGTCTTGTGCTTTTATTTATCTTTGATTGTTACAAGGCTATTAGTGTTAACAAAGCAGTTTTCAAAGAAGAAATTCCTGAAGTGCATCGCTATAAATTTAAACAAGTCGCTGTTTTAAATGTATTGTATTTTGCAACATTTGGTTCAGAGCTTGCTGTTGTTTCAATGTTGCCTTTATTTTTCGCTGAAACATTCCAACTGGGTGCTGTTCAAGCAGGCATGGTTGCTTCAGCATATGCCTTCATGAACTTAATGTCGCGTCCAGGCGGCGGTTGGATTTCTGATCGATTTGGTCGAAAATCAACCTTATTAATTTTAACTGCTGGTCTCGCAGTTGGTTACTTTCTAATGTCGTTAGTAGACTCAAGCTGGGCTCTATGGCTTGCCGTTGTTGCTGCAATGGTTTGTTCTTTCTTCGTCCAGGCTGGTGAAGGTGCAGTATTTGCTGTTGTGCCACTAATTAAACGTCGTCTGACTGGTCAAATTGCTGGTATGACTGGCGCATATGGCAATGTTGGCGCTGTCACTTATTTAACAATTTTCTCACTAGTTGACGCATCAACCTTTTTCTTAGTTATTGCTGGAACTGCAGTGTTAGGTTTTGTGACTCTACTATTCTTAGAAGAACCATCAGGTTCTATGGCTGAAGTTGACGAAGACGGCAATGTGCAGTTGATTGATGTGACATAAACCTCACACCCTTTACACAATTTCCTAGATTCAATATTCCAGGAAGTGTATTCTAAGGTTGAGATAACAAAGTTATCTCAACCTTTTTTTATTAACACCATACAAAAGTTCTCTATGCTAGAAATCGAATTTGGCGGCCACTCCATTGCTGGAAAAAAACCACATAACGAGGATGCTTTTGCTGCGCATATTCCAAGCAACTCAGGTGAAAGAGAACATAAGGGCGCTGTGGCAGTCATGGCTGATGGGGTTAGCAATAGCTCACAAGCACATATCGCCAGCCAAACTGCTGTCACCCATTTCATTAATGATTATTACAGCACACCTGATTCGTGGAATATTCAAAAATCTGCAGGTAGAGTCATTGCAGCAATCAACTCTTGGCTCTTCAGTCATGGTGCGTCTACGCACACAAGAACAGATTCAGCTGCTACAACCTTTGATGCCCTAGTCATTAAGTCACAAACTGCACATATTTTGCATGTAGGTGATAGCCGTGTTTATCATTATCGGGCGGGGCAATTAAACATACTCACTCGTGATCATATACATCGACGTGGCAATGATGAGTTTCTAACACGTGGCTTAGGCATTGATGCCAAACTTGATGTCGATTTCATTAAAGAATCCGTGCAAGTAGGTGATATTTTCATCATGAGCACAGATGGCTTGCATGGCTTTTTGAATGGGGAAGCTATTCAAACCCATCTTGAAAACTATTGCGAGCAAAAGACAAAGGTCACACTTGAAACCACTGCCCATAAAATGGTGGCTGATGCATTGAAAAACCATTCCGATGACAATACTTCCTGTCTGCTAATCGAAATCAAAGCATTACCCATTGAAAACATTAATGAAGCTCATGAAAAACTAGTTAACAAAGTTATTCCTCCAGTTTTGAAGGCTGGCAATAAAATTGATCATTTTGAAATCAAAAAAGTACTGCATAGCAGCACACGTTCGCACGTATATTTAGCCGAAGATTTGACTGAAAACGGTTTACGCGTGGTCCTCAAAGCTCCCTCTGAAAACTTTGCTGAAGACACAGCATATTTAGAAGCGTTCAAACGCGAATATTGGTTAGGTCGAAAACTAGACAGTGATTACATCATTAAAGTGCATCCACAACCCGATGACACACGCTTTTTGTACCATATTTGTGACTATATTGAAGGCTCAACTCTGCGCCAATGGATGGTCGACAATCCAGAACCGCCGCTCGAACAAGTCCGAAAAATTACCAGTGAAATAGCTGTAGCATTGAGATCTTTGCATCGCAATAGTGTCATACACCGTGATCTAAAGCCTGATAACATCATGTTAGATCAAGATAATAATATAAAACTAATAGACCTTGGGGCTGCTCATGCGGCTAGCTGGGATGAAATTGATGGTGCTTTGATCAGAGATCGCTTCCATGAAGACAACCCAGTTGGTGATATTGATTATATTGCCCCAGACTATCTACTCAGTGGTAAAGCCAACAAAGCAGCCGATCGCTTTTCGTTGGCTGTTATTGTCTATGAAATGCTGTGCGGGAAATTACCTTTTGATGTAATTAAAAGCAATCGCACCTTCCCTACTCGCATGGATCAGTGGCAATACATTGATCTGCCAAATGCCAACAAAAAAGGTGCTTACCCCGAATGGTTAAACCGGGTACTAAAAAAAGCATTACAGCCAAACCCCGAAAAACGATTTCCCGTTTTATCTGAATTTATCACTAATCTTCAAGAGCCAGAGCTAGAAATTCTCAACAGCATAGAACGACAACCATTTATACAAAAGAATCCGTTATTATTTTGGCAACTATGCTCTGCTTGTTTGGCTACAATTTGCTTGGTTTTATTGTTTTTATTGCTTAAAGACTAAAAATTGCATTTTACAATTACAGAATGAAAATTAAGCTCTATCTTTGAAATTACTTCTACCTAATAACTCTTATATTGCATAGCTTATACAATATAAGAAGATTACATTTAAAGCTTATTAAATTCATAATTCCCGATCGCTATATCCTCGTGAAACTTTTCTTGTATAAAGTCAATGAGTTCTTTGTCGTAATAATGCGAATAATGCTTTTTTTTCGATTTATTTTTATGAGGAAGTATCGCTTGCTCTATATTAAGTAGCTCAGTTACTTCGTGAAATTGTTTTGATAAATTCTCAAACTTCATAATGTGATCAATATTTACTACAAAATCATCATCCTCGGTAAGACCTAGAAAATCACGCATGGGGGAAACATTCTTCGAGATAAATTTAATAAAGCTATTTTTATCCCATTCAACCTGCCCTCTATGAGGGGAAAAATAATAAGAAATGCATCTATCCCAAGGATTACGAATAGTTGAAAATTTATACAAGCTTTCTAAATCTTTACCAAACACCGAATAATATTCTTTTAAAGTACTATGTTTCGTTAATGAGGTGTTCTTATAAGCAACGCTAAAACGTTCCAAATCAGTTGAATCAGGATTTTTTATTTCTGATCCTTTGTATGTTAGTTTATCGTCAGAGTACTTATGCAGCACATTTTGAATGCTGTTTCCTCACGTTTTTGGCACGTGAATGAATAAAAATTTATTTTTAATAGAAATCATAAATTACTCAAAAATGGCTATTGACTTGTGCTTATAACTAAGACTATTTCTTTTAAGAAGAAAACACATCTTTGTTTTTTAAAAAACCTTCCCATTGCTGCCTTCTTAGAGGAGAAAAAAACTCTTCTAATAATTTCAGTGTTTCTGATGGAATTTCTTTTTTAGATGTAGACCGACGAATCTCTTGCTTTCCTTGCTCAAACAAAAGACTATCAACACCCCACCATTCTTCAAACATTTTAGAGTAAATATCGGGACTAGAGATAAAGCTTTCATAACTGACACTCCTATAATCTAATCCAGACGCTTCAATTTGTTGTTTTATAAAAATTAAATTATCTTCAACGATTTTAGCTTGATGTAATACATTATCATTGAACTTTCTTCGGACCGCACTATAGGCACACGAAATTGGATCACGATAGATGAGCATAGGCCTCAATTCAAAATAAGACTCCATAAGCTCGACCATATCGATAATATCAGGCCTGCGCAAAGTGTCTCGTTTCAAGCCAAAGGGAAAAGAAGCACTTGAATACATGTAATTCGACTGCGAATAATTTTTCATTGTTCTAGAAATGGCTGAGTCATATTCTTCGCGTATATTTAAATTTGTACTCGGCTTTTTCATATAATCCTGTAAAGTATCCCAACGATGAAATAAAAAAGGAAATGCTTTATCAATTGATGTAACTCTTTCTTTTTTAAAAAAATATTTCAAAAAATCTCTAGTCAAATGATGTCCAGCTCCTTCAACTCCAATAAGAAAAAGTAATAACGGTTTCTTTTCACTCATAACTTATTCATGAATAGTAGATAAAACTTCTTGATATAAATCTGAGATGACACTCCCAAGCTTGACGGGAAGATTCCAACGATTATGCCAATGATAAACAAAAGCACCCGGGAAAAAGTTTCTTAGGCTATACCCCTTTTTATTTCTATAAAAAAACTGACTAAAATCTTTGGCATGATCCGAACCTGCTTGCCAGTATGACAATGATTTAGAGATTTTAGATTTAAAGTCAGACATCTTATTTTTAAAAATTTAAGTTTAAATTTGTACTTTGCAAGCATTTAATAATGTCGAACATTATAAATAATTTTTTGACTATAGTGAGAGAATTATTTTCACGCCTAAAGTAACTTTCTTTTACTAGGACAATAGAATTTAAAAGTCTGTTTTGAAATATTTCCTACTGCGGCAAACTGACGGCACTGGTCAGCATGGCGCTACCATAAAAAATAATACCCACCAACATAAGTTCAAGTTTAATCGATAAATGAAAATGCCGGATAAACTCAGGCTGCCCTTCTCTTATCTTTTTCACATAAAAGAACTTATTCAATGCCGCAAATATTAGCAGCAAACTAACAAAACCGATTTTCAGCAATAATAATTGACCAAATCGAGAGCTGAATAATGCTGACCAAGAACCCAATAGTAGATATGCAAGCCATACACCTGCTCCCAACAAAACAGGAACGAATCTAATTGCCCAATGTCCAAAGACAACCGCACATTCTATAGTTTGTTCAAGAGATTTAGCATTTCGAGTGAGTTGATATAGAGGAATAAGTATTCCTATCCAAAGACTTAAACCTAATAAATGCAGTAATAAAAGAAACTGTGCTAACAAGCTATCAAGACTATGGATGTGTCCAACACTACTAAATGATTTTAAAACAAATAAACTAGCTAACAGCAATAAAATTAAACTGATCTTACTGGTGCTATCCCACAAAAAAATACAACAAAATAAGATGGCTCCAAAGCCTATTATTCTATATAGAAATGCGTCGCCAGTTGATGTTTGCCAAAGTAATGAAATCAACTCAATATCAAATAAGCCAGTAAAAGAACCACTTAGGTTTTGTAGTTTAATTGCAAACAATAAACCACTAGCCAATAAACCAATCGAAGCAAACAAACGAATGGCTAGCTTTGTATTATTTGAACCAAAATGTAATTTATTTGTTATTAGTTGTGACTGAAAACAATATCGATAAGAAATCGTTCCGATGGTAAAAAAACAACCGATATACAGAAGAACTTTTATAAGAACTGTCAAAAAAATATAAAGCTCCATTTTAAGTTTTAACTTTTCTAAATTCGATCATTCCAGTCAAAACATGTCCATCTTCACCAAGTCCTCGCCAAATGATTTGAAACTTTCCCATTTGCTTAAACGAAAAAGATAATAAAAATTGTTTAGCAAATTTTTTATTTTGGCTTAAATCAATATCTCCAACATGTTGATCATCAATTTTTACAGAAACTTTAGTGAGTCGGATCTTTCCAACAAAACTCAACGATAAATCATCAATAGTTTCGTGAATAACATCACCATTCTCAGGGAATGATTTTAATAACGCTGTATGCGCAAATGCTGATGAAGAAATCAACGTTGCAAAGATTAAAAAAATTGAAAAAAGTAACTTAATTAACATGCTCGATATTCTTATAACTAAAAAACAGCCTTCTTTTTTCTAATGACATGCTTTGCCTAAAGCTTTAAGGCGCCAATAATTATAAGGCAATGGAGTAATAAATCCTGCAATTAACATAATCGGTATCACCCACCAAGTTAATCTTGCACCACCTGTCAGCCAATAATCGACTAAATTCATCGCGAGCTCCATCGCTATCATAGAAATTAACGACATGCCTATCGCAGTCTTAAACGCCATCGAAAACTGCATTTGTCTGGACAATATAAACGTCTCAAGCGCAATGGACGTTAAAATGCCATTTACCATTGCCAATATCATTATTGCCAAAGTTGGCCACGGAATCCCTGTAAATTGAAAAAACGCGATAGTGCCTAAATCACCGATAGCACAACCCAACAAACACCAAGCCGTATTTTTAGACGCAGTTTGCCAAGTGTGTTTACATTTCCAATTAATCATATCAAGCATATTAAGCTAGTTTAATTCACAATCCTACTGTTATAACTAACTTATCAATTGGATAAAAAAAACAAATACTTAATCTCATGATTACAGGCTATTTAATGATTTTAAGGCATTGATTTAAAAACATGGCGGAGAGAGAGGGATTCGAACCCTCGATACGCTATAAACGTATACACACTTTCCAGGCGTGCGCCTTCAACCACTCAGCCACCTCTCCGAATGCGCGAGAGAATAAACCAGTTAAGCTCTTCATGCAATGCAAACTATGCCTGCTATAGCAATTAACAATCATTAACTAATCACGATTGTAGAGAAGTACTTTTTGCTTTATAAATTAAGCATGAACTTGCTTGGTAAAATCCTAAAATCTAGCCAACGTGGCAAGCCAATGCCATGGTTTTCACATCGTTATGTTGGCAGGCTACTTCTATTAGCCATCGTTATTTTTTGCTATGAATATTATTCAAACACCCAACCAAAAAGTTTTGAAGAAATTCTATCTGATCAAGTTCTAAATGTTGGCTACCTTAAAACGCCTGATACGGCGTTTGAAAGCATCCACAAAGCCTATGGTTTTCAATATGATATTTTGTTGAATTTTGCAGAGCAGCACTCTTTAAAAATAAAATTACATCAGATCAGCTCAACACAAGCTTTAGTTGGATTAAATGCGAATCAGTTTGACTTATTAATTGGGCATTTCCCTAAGCAAAGCAATCAAACAAGCAATCCTTTCTCGACTTATTTAAAGCATCCCTTGATTAAAAAGTCGTTAACCGAAAAAGACACGACAGAGAAAGGCGTTGATAAAGAAGTTAAGCAAACTGAACCATTAAATGATCAAAAAAAATGGCTACCTTATCAAGAAAGTAAACCTTGGTATTCGTCAAATGCTGTTATTTTTGAATACAAAGAAGCGAGAACTCCAAAAACTAAAGCAATTCCCGTTGATCAGGCTGTATATTATGAAAATGGTTTTCCAATACAAAATTTCAACTTTTCAAACCTTAACTTTCAAAGCATTGAGAAAAAACAACTATTAGAAAGCGTATCAAGAAATGACATTCAATATGGGATAACCACACTAATAAAATTACGGATTAGCCAAAAATTCATTCCAAAATTAAGAACAGTAAAAAATTATAAAGAAAAAATCCCATTAGTTTGGGTGTTTCCTCATGATGTTAAGCAAGATTTTTTGGATGAAATCAATGCCTTTATCAGTCAAGAACAAACGCAAGAACTGATTGATAATAAAAGCCGCTTTTGGTTAAAAAATTATAAATATATTAATCACTTAGATGTTTTTAGTATTCACGATGATATTCGTACAAAACTTGATCAACTTCAGCCTATTTTTCTTAAAGCCAGTGAAAAGGAAAACATTAGTTGGAGCTTGCTAGCGGCCTTAGCTTATCAGGAATCAAATTGGAACATTGATGCAGTTTCACCAACCAATGTAAGAGGATTAATGCAACTAACCCAATCAACTGCAGACACCTTGGGAGTTAAGGACAGAACCGATCCGGATGAAACTATCCTTGCTGCAGCTAAATATATTCGTAATCTAGAAAAAATCATTCCAGTTCGCGTTAAACGTAGTGATCGAATTTCTCTCGCAGTCGCGGCTTACAATCTTGGTATTGGCCGGATAATGCAAGCCTATAGATCTGTTCGAGATGAAAAGACTGGAGAAATCACTTGGCAAGACATTTCTACAAAACTCACTAACTATTCAGAATCATTCCAAAACAATCAATACAGCACCGGAAAACGAGCGGTCGAATATGTAGGACGAATAGGCGAATTTCAAGAAATATTGCGTTACTATTCACTAAAATAACCTTCTGATGAATTTAAAATGCAACAACTTGAACCTATTTATATTGAACCCGAAAAAAATGCGGAATATTCAATAATTTGGCTGCATGGACTGGGTGCTGATGGTCATGATTTTGTGCCAATTATTCCCGAATTAAAATTGAATAACGAAGCCATCCGTTTTATTTTTCCTAATGCCCCAATTAGACCTGTCACCATTAATAATGGCATGGCAATGCCGGCATGGTATGATATTCGTGGAATGGACATTGCGGATAAAGAAGATGCAACAGGCATGCAAGCAT
Organism: uncultured Gammaproteobacteria bacterium; assembly: GCA_964633815.1. Classification (GTDB taxonomy): domain Bacteria; phylum Pseudomonadota; class Gammaproteobacteria; order Arenicellales; family Arenicellaceae; genus CALKZN01. The sequence continues at coordinate 835 of CAZWHW010000016.1, read as the reverse complement.
CCCAACTATATCTTAATGGCTTAATCAAACAAGAGATAGAAAAAGGCATTAATCCTCAAAACATCATACTTGCAGGCTTTTCACAAGGTGGCGCAGTCGCACTCTATACCTTGCTAAGGTTCCCAAAAAAATTGGGAGGCTGCCTGGCGTTGTCAACTTATCTGCCATTTATGAGCTTATCTAAACAAGAACTCAGCGAGCATGCCAACAAAACGCCTATTTTTTGGGGTCATGGAACTCAAGATACTGTTGTGCCGCAAGACTTAGGCATTATGTCGCAAGAACATTTGTTAGATTTAGGCTTTTCTATAGAATTCCACACATACAATATGCCTCATTCAGTATGCGCCGAAGAGATTATTGATATCAGTCGTTGGTTAAAGCAGCAAATTTAACGCTTACAATGCCATTTATTTAATGGAACTTGGCATCTTTTATCTATAAGATATTGATATAAATATAAAATACTTGCATTAAACCTTTACTAAATGGCAATATTAATATAAATCTCTTGCAATAGAAGCAAAGAAAACACAATTTTATTAAAAGAACTTTTAAAAATTAATTAAACGATTTATGTTGGAATTCGAACCCATTGAACCAAACAAGATAGTGGTAACCGTTTCGTCACCAGACGAACTGAAAACTGGTGAAAACGAGATAGAAACTCGTGTATTGGGCGACATATTAAAAACGGATAAGGAAGATTACGAATTTCACACTACCCCCAAAAAGTACTTTCATGCTTTATGGTGGATTGAGGATGGTGATTTAGAATTATTAAAACTGAAATTATCAGACCTTAACGGCGCTTAATCAAAGCGAATACAGCATT
>CAZWHW010000015.1:0-40894 GCA_964633815.1 uncultured Gammaproteobacteria bacterium | reverse complement strand
AATTACTTCTCTATTAGTTAATGTATTATACGCTAAAGAACACTATATACCCGAAAATTATGAAAAGTTTTATATTTTTAACAAAGCTTCTACAATGACAACACCATGGAAAGCTCTATACGTTTAGATAAATGGCTGTGGTCGGCACGTTTTTTTAAAACCAGAGCTCTTGCTACAGCTGCTATCAAAGCAGGCCATATCAAAACTCGCAATGAAGCGGGCCAACGTAAAACTGTCAAGCCTTCCCTAGAGCTTAAAATAGGTGATTGGCTAGAAATTCAACGCGGTGCATTTCAGCATTGTGTGCAAGTTAATGGCTTAAATGATAGGCGTCAATCAGCGCCTCTAGCGCAACAGCTTTATACTGAAAGTGAAGCAAGCATCAAACAACGTGAAAAAGTTGCAGTTGCGTTACGAGCTCAGCCTAAAAATCCTTATGGTGGTAAAAAACCTGACAAACATACATTACGAAAAAACCGCGCCTTAAAGCGCGGTTTTTAATACTAAATAACTTAATATATATTTAGTCTCGTTTTGCCGCTTCTATACGATTAATCGCAGCGTCAATTTCAGAACGTAATTCTTCATAAGTCGTTGTCACTGGATACTGAGGGAATTCCTCAATAACATTTTGCGGAGGACAAAACAAAATGCCACCATCCGATTCAGATAACATCGTTGTGTCATTATAGGAATCACCCGCTGCAACAACATTTAGATTCAAACCGTGAAAGGCTTGAACTGCTTTACGCTTCTGATCTTGCTGGCGAAGCTTATAATCAGTAATGCGCCCAGCTTCGTCAATAATTAATTCATGACAAAAAATAGTTGGCCAATCCAATTGGCGCATCATGGGTTTGGCAAATTGCGCAAATGTATCGGATAAAATCACGACTTGATAATCTTTTCGCAACTTAGTCATAAACTCTTGTGCGCCATCCAATGGAGTGAGTGTATCAATAACTTCTTGGATATCGTGGATGCGTAAATCGTGCCTTTTAACAATGTCTAAGCGAAAACGCATTAACTCATCATAATCAGGTATGTCGCGAGTAGTCGCTTTTAATTCTTCGATCCCCGCTTTTTCGGCAGTGTTAATCCAAATCTCAGGAATTAATACGCCTTCTAAATCTAAACATATAATGTTCAATTGTGTACGCCTCTCATGCGTAAGTATTGCGAAAACGGGAAGATAATCCTATCTGGCCTAGCGTGCAAGCAATAATGCAAAATTCATTAATAAAAATTATGCATATTTTTGGGCAATATCAGATAATAAATGAATGATAAATCCCGAAGAAATTCCACTTAGCTTGTATATTCATATCCCTTGGTGCGAAAAAAAATGTCCTTATTGCGACTTTAATTCCCATGAAAATCAACAACATTTTGACGAAATAGCTTATGTAAATGCCCTGATAGATGATCTGGACCAAGACCTAGAGATATTCAGCAAATACACCAAAAAATCAATTCATTCCGTATTTATCGGCGGTGGCACACCTTCTTTATTTTCAGCCGCCGCTTACCTGAAATTATTCAAAGAAATACAACAAAGGCTTGACCTAAGCAATACCGAAATCACTCTTGAAGCTAATCCTAGCAGCAGTGAACAGGCGAAATTCTTGGGATATTTAGACGCAGGAATCAATCGACTATCCATTGGCACTCAATCTTATAATCCAATTATGTTGAAACGAATTGGCAGAGTCCACAACCAACAAGATGCCATGACTGCAGTTGAATCAGCTAAGAAGGCTGGTTTCGAAAGTATTAATCTAGATATTATGTTCGCCCTACCAGAACAAACACTTGAGCAATCAATTGACGATATTGAGCAAGCTATATCTTATGCTCCCGAACATATCTCTTGCTATCAACTAACGCTTGAACCAAACACTTTGTTCTATCAACAAAAACCGACATTGCCGAGCACTGACTTAGCTTGGACAATGCAGCAAGCACTACAACAAAAATTATCTACCGCTGGTTATGAACAATATGAAGTTTCGGCTTATGCGCAAAAAAATCAACAATGCCGACATAATCTCAATTACTGGCAATTTGGCGACTATTTAGGCATTGGCGCCGGCGCACATGGAAAAATTACGCTGGCTTCTGGTCAAATCAAACGCTATTGGAAACAAAAACAACCTAAGAAATATTTGCAAAGCGCAGTCTCAGCAGACCGTTTAGGTGGACTATCAACATTAGCAAACAATTCCATAGCGTTTGAGTTTATGCTGAATGCTTTGCGCCTGAAAAACGGTTTTTCTAGCGATTTATTTCAAGCTCGAACGGGGTTAAAAATATCAAGCATAGAAAATATAATAACCAAACATCGCAACAGTGGACTACTGACCCAAATAAAAGGGCAAATACAACCAACTGATAAAGGCTATCAATTTATTGACTCTATGCTAAATGATTACTTACCTGAAACCTAAGTCAGGCTATACTTGAGCATAACCAAACTAAATTAATGAGAAACATTTTATGTATATCTGGGTTAAAGCATTCCATTTAATTGCTATTGTTTGTTGGTTTGCAGCTTTATTTTATTTGCCTCGATTATTTGTCTATCACTCCATGGCAGAAGATCAGGTGAGTAAAGACCGTTTTAAAATTATGGAACGTAAGCTCTATAGAGGCATCATGACTCCCAGCATGGCCGTCACTATCGTATTAGGCATCTATCTCACGACCATTGTTGGCTTCAACGGTTTTTGGTTACATATTAAACTTGCCTTGGTATTTATTTTAGTGGCATATCATATCTACTGCGGCAAATTAATGCGTAAATTTGCCAACGATGAAAACACTCATGGACATGTATTCTATCGATGGTTTAATGAATTCCCCGTTGTCTTATTAATCATCATTATTATATTAGCAGTGGTCAAACCAATTTAGTTTCACCTAGCGCAACTTTCTACAAAAATCATGAATCTTAATATTTCTGATCCAGCCTTATTATTCCCAGGCATATCATTACTTTTTTTAGCCTACACCAATCGTTACTTGGCTATTGCGAACATTATTCGTCAACTCAATCACGTCATTGATGACCATTTTGATGAAAATAGAGAACGTCAAATTCAAGGTTTACTCGATCGAGTTAAACTCATTCGTTCCATGCAACTATTTGGTATATTGGCTTTTATCTGCTGCAATTTATCGATAGGCGCACTATTATTAAATTTAGCATTTGTCGGTCTTGTCTCATTTGGAGCAAGTATTTTCTTTTTATTAGTTTCACTATGCGCTTCATTTTTAGAAATTGCTAAATCAGGTGATGGCTTGCGTCTAGAAATAGAACGCACCCACCCAGACCTAAATAAGAAAGATGCTCCTGCTGAAACGCCAAAAGACTAGATGTTTAATATTGTTTTATACCAACCTGAAATAGCTCCTAATACGGGAAATATTATTCGTCTTTGTGCTAACACTGGCTGCCAATTACATTTAATCAAACCATTAGGTTTTGACCCCGATGAGAAAAAGCTGCGTCGTGCGGGTTTAGATTATCACGACTGGGTCAAAGTAAATCAACATGAAGGCTATACCGCTTTTGTAAACTCCATTGCAAAAGATGCGCGTATTTTCACACTCTCAACACACAGTAAAACGCTTTATACGCACACACAGTTTCGAGCCGATGATTATTTACTTTTTGGTCCCGAAACGCGAGGCTTACCGGTCGATATTCGTCAATCCGTGCCACAAAATCAACAATTAACATTGCCAATGATGCCTAATAACCGCAGCTTAAATTTATCGAACACAGTTGCAATTGTTGCTTATGAAGCATGGCGGCAAATTAGTTTTGCGGGAGCAACATGATAATTGCGTTTAACTAATCTCAGGATTCAAACTATAAACGCCAACATAACTACCTTTAGCTAACACATGCCCTTCAATAGCTTTCAGAACATCGCGACCCATGAAGTTGCCTGACAAGTTAACTGACTCAACATCCAATGCATAAACTGTAAAATGATAGTGATGAACGATGCTGTCATTCCAAGGAGGACATGGACCATCATAGTCACCATAATTACCGCCCATATCTGCATCACCAGCAAACCAGGCGGTGTAATCGTTAATACCTGTTAGACCATAATCTTTCAGTCCAACAGTTTTACCTTTAGCCGTCACACCATTCGAGGCGACACCTTCAGTAATTTTATTCACATTGGCTGGAATATTGACTAACACCCAATGGTAAAAATCGACTCGCGGCAGATCTGATGGCACTGTTTTGCCTGCTTGATTAACGTCATCGCCAACAGAGGGCACATCTGGATCATGACAAATTAAGGCAAACGATTGAGTGCCCGCAGGTGCGTTAGCCCATGCGATCTCAGGATTAAGGTTTTCACTCAACGCCACATGCGCTTGAGCATCGGGTTTGCAAAAGGCAAATTTTTCAGGAATCGCTGCACCATCAGTCCAGCCAGTAATAGATACCGTAAATGTCATAGTCGACCTCGCTGTTTTATTTTTTATGTATCAATCGATATTAGGTTTTTTGATAAATTTTTCCACCTTTGTCTAAAAATTCTTTGGACTTTTCTTGCATGCCTTTAAGTAAAGCATCAGCCTCATCCAGTTCTTTTTTCGCCGCATAATCACGCACATCTTGAGTGATTTTCATTGAACAGAAATGTGGGCCACACATAGAACAAAAATGCGCTACTTTCGCGGATTCTTTCGGCAGCGTTTCATCATGAAACTCACGCGCACGTTCAGGATCTAAACCTAGATTGAATTGATCTTCCCATCTAAATTCAAAACGTGCTTTCGATAAGGCATTATCACGCAATTGAGCACCTGGATGACCTTTGGCTAAATCCGCTGCATGAGCGGCAATTTTATAGGCTATGATTCCATCGCGAACATCTTCTTTATTTGGCAAGCCTAAATGCTCTTTAGGCGTGACATAGCACAACATCGCTGTGCCATACCAACCAATCTGCGCTGCACCAATAGCAGAAGTAATATGATCATAAGCTGGAGCAATATCAGTCGTCAACGGCCCAAGTGTGTAAAAAGGCGCTTCAAAACAGTCTTCCAATTGCTTGTCCATATTCTCTTTGATCATTTGCATAGGCACATGACCTGGGCCTTCAATCATGACTTGAACATCATGCTCCCAAGCAATTTTGGTTAATTCGCCCAATGTTTCTAACTCACCAAATTGAGCTTCATCGTTTGCATCTGCCAAGCATCCCGGACGTAGGCCATCACCCAATGAAAACGTCACGTCATATGCTTTCATGATTTCACAAATTTCTGCAAAGTGCGTATAAAGAAAATTTTCGCGATGGTGTGACAAACACCATTTCGCCATAATTGAACCACCGCGAGAAACAATTCCCGTCACACGTTTGGCAGTAAGCGGAACATACTTCAAACGTACGCCAGCATGAATCGTGAAATAGTCCACGCCTTGTTCAGCTTGCTCGATCAATGTGTCACGAAATAACTCCCACGTTAAGTCTTCTGATTTGCCATTCACTTTTTCAAGCGCTTGGTAAATTGGCACCGTGCCAATTGGCACAGGTGAATTACGAATAATCCACTCACGTGTTTCGTGAATGTTTTTACCAGTTGATAAGTCCATCAACGTATCGCCACCCCAACGTGATGACCAAACTAGCTTTTCTACCTCTTCATAAATCGACGATGTTACTGCCGAATTACCAATATTAGTGTTAATTTTCACCAAGAAGTTACGACCAATAATCATTGGCTCTAACTCAGGATGATTAATGTTTGCAGTGATTACAGCACGCCCACGAGCAACTTCATCGCGAACAAATTCAGCCGTAATTGTATCTGGAATATTTGCACCAAAGTTTTGACCTTTATGTTGGCGTAATAACTGCTCATAGTTAGGATCTTTACGCAATTCTTGCAAGCGAATGTCTTCACGAATGGCAATGAACTCCATTTCTGGCGTAATAATACCTTGTTTTGCATAGTGCATTTGTGTGACGTTTTTGCCTTTCTTCGCACGCAATGGTTTGCGAATATGATCAAACCGTAGGTGATCTAACTTTTCATCATTTAACCGCTCTTGACCAAAGTCGGATGTCGGGCCTTCAAGCTCTTCAGTATTAGCACGCTCGGCAATCCAGTTTTCGCGTAACGGAGCTAAGCCTTGCATCAAATCTATTTCAACATCTGGGTCTGTATAAGCACCTGATGTGTCATAAACCGTGATCGGCATATTTTTTTCAACGCCTTGTTCTGTCGTTGTGTCAGAAACTTCAATTTCTCGCATTGGCACGCGTATATCTGGGCGTGAGCCTTCAATATAGATTTTTTTCGAACCAGAAATTGGTTTAGTGATTTGTTCAGATAGCTTACCCGTTTGGGCTGCCATATCCGCGGCTGTCAATTCGTTTTGCTTAATATTCATATCACACTCTGTTACGCTACATTGCTTTAGGTTTTATGTGATCAAAGCGGGGAAGGTTGTTCTCTAAAATCAAATCGAGATCGCTTTCCTACGCTGCTTGCATTGCGTTTAAAACACATGCTCATCAGATCAGGTTCAAAGGGTTTTTCTCAGCTGGATGATTTAATGCTACTATCCACTAATATTATGAGTTAGCAAAAATTCTTCAGCACCCCTAGCACAACTAAGTATAACAAAATTTGTGGTGCCTAGGTTAAAAGCAAGCATAGCATCTGACTTTGTTTATTATGGCAATACACATCCTTCTTACTGGCGGCACAATTGACAAACATTATTTTGAAGCTAATGGTTCCATGGCATTTGCCGACACACACATCCCCGACATATTAAAACAAGGCAGGAATAGACAAAAAACTGCTATTGAACAAGTTATTTTTAAAGACAGTTTAGAAATGACTGCGCAAGATAGAGAACTCATTGCGACAAGTTGCCTTAATAGTTCCGAAAAAAAAATTATCATCACACATGGTACAGACACCATGATTGAAACAGCCAAGCATATCGCTTCATCTCAGGCTCAATTAATTACAGAGAAATGTATTGTCTTGGTTGGCGCAATGATTCCACATGAGATTTCATATTCTGACAGCACATTTAATTTAGGCTTTGCACTTGGGGCTGTCAGTGGTATGCAAAATGGACTCTATATCGCTATGAACGGTCAAATTTTTGATTGGGATAACGTAGAAAAAAACCTTTCAATTGGCGAATTTCAAACTCTGTAAAAAGCTAAACATTCCTATTATTAACAAGAAGAAGCCTTTCAACTTCATCTAAAGCACCTTTATGTTGTTCAATCAAATCAAGTCCATTACAACCCATTTGATCTCGCAGATTGGGATATTTAATTAATTCTGAAATTTTTCCTGCTAGTTGTTCCGAATCTTCTACGCAGACACCCGCTTTTGCCTCAATAACTAACTGGCTAATTTCTTCAAAATTAAACATATGTGGACCAAATAAAACTGGCAATTTTACGGCGCAAGGTTCAAGTATATTTTGTCCACCAAATGGCACTAGACTGCCGCCAACAAAGGCAATATCGGAGGCTGCATATAACAAGCCTAATTCGCCCATGGTGTTGCCCAAATACACATCAATCTCGGCATCGATTGATATTGGATTGTCCGTGCGTCGAATTAGCTTTAAACCACTATTCACAACCAAACGCGCAACACTATCGAAACGTTCTGGATGTCTTGGCACTAAGACTAATAATAGATCAGGATGTATCGATTTCAGTTTTTTATAAACTTGTAGCAATTGTGTCTCTTCGCCATCGCGTGTGCTACCACAAATCCATACTGTGCGCTGATTGGCAAGAAAATCTCGAACTGATTGAGCAGACTCCTTCAAACTAGCAGGCATATTCAAATCAAACTTCAAACTCCCAGTGATTTGAATTTTGTCCGCATGTACACCGAGCTTTTGCAAACGCTGAGCATCCGAATCACCTTGAGCAGCGATCACATCAATCGTGTTGAAAATTTGCTGGCTAAATGATTGTAGCTTCTGATATTTTTGAAAGGAACGCTCAGATAAACGCACATTGATATAAGTCAACGGAATTCCCATACGTTTGCAATTCACTACCAAATTCGGCCACACTTCCGTCTCAACCACTACCGCCTGCTTAGGCTTGATAGCCTGTAAAAAGCGCCGAACTGAAAAGCCAATATCATAGGGCAGATAATAAATATCAATTTTTGTATCCAGCAAAGTGTTTAATAAAGACTCGGCAGTTTTTCTACCAGTTGGAGTAGTTATTGTTAATGCAATATGATCATGCGTTTTGGCAAGGCGCTGCAACAACGGCACAACTGCTCTGACTTCTCCCACCGATACAGCATGCATCCAAAGATCATAAGGTGTGTTTTTAGCCTTACAAAAACCAAAACGCTCACCCCAATATTTTAGATAATCAGGATTACGCCAGCCTTTGAAAGCCTGAACTAAAACCATTAATGGCGCTAATAAATAGACAAGGATGCGATAGACAAAAAACATCATATTAATCTTGGCTTAAACCCAATCCTGAGGTTTTAAATACACATCCAATAATTTTTCTTCTGGAGAATTTGACCTAACTTCACGTCGATATTCCCATTTCACTAGCGGGGGCAATGACATCAAAATTGACTCCGTGCGACCGCCTGATTGCAAGCCAAACAAAGTTCCACGATCAAATACTAAATTGAATTCAACGTACCGTCCACGTCGATATAACTGCCAATCACGTTGTTCTTCATTAAATTCCAAGTCATGCCGTTTTTCTAAAATTGGAATGTAGGCAGGAATAAAATGATCTCCAACACTTTGCATTTGGGCAAAACTCTGAGCAAAGCTAGGCTCATTTAAATCATCAAAAAATAAACCGCCAACCCCACGCTGTTCATCTCGATGTTTGAGATAAAAATAGTCATCACACCATTTTTTATATTCAGCATAAACTTCTTCACCAAATGGTTCACACGCCTGCTTAGCCATTTGATGCCAATGTTTTGCATCATCATCAAAGCCATAATATGGCGTTAAATCAAAGCCACCACCAAACCACCATATTGGATTATCTGTTTCTGCACCAGCAACAAAAAAACGCACATTCATATGTGAAGTGGGTGCAAATGGATTATTCGGATGAATCACCAAAGAGACACCCATAGCCTCGAAGGGCTTACCAGCCAGCTCCGGCCTTTTCGCCGATGCTGATGGCGGCAAATTTGAGCCTTTCACATGTGAAAAATTGACGCCACCTTTTTCAATCACAGCACTATCAGAGATAACTCTGGTACGCCCATCGCCGCTATGAATCAACGTCGAACCTTGGTGCTGCCATGCATCTTCAGCAAATGTCTTGCCATCCACTTTTGTCAGCGCTGTACAAATATTGTCTTGCAATGACAATAAATAATCACGAACTGTAACTATCTGCTCAGATATATTTTCTGTGTTTTCATTCATGTCATTATTTTCTCAGGATTTCGCCCGTCAAACCATCACGAATTGTTGAGGGTTTGCGATCGGTACCAATATCTCCAGCAGCAATTTTTATATGATTGCCAAAAACTCGTGCAACTTCAGTTGCATCTACTAAAGCATCTTTTCCAGAAAGATTAGCGCTAGTGGAGACTATCGCACCACCAAATTCTGCACAAATATCACTTGCAATTGGGTGGGCGGTGACACGCATCGCTAATTGCGGAAACTCGCCCCTTAATTTAGACAACACAATTGGCTTAGGTGTTAATAACCATGTAGTTGGTCCAGGCCATGAATTCTGAATTTCTTGCTGAAAAGGGCTATCAAATACATCAACATATTCTCTAGCTTGCTCAACGGTCGCTGCAATAAGAATAAGAGCTTTATTAGCAGAACGCGCTTTTAATTCAAAGATTTTTTCAATCGCAGCAAGATTTTTTGGATCACAGCCTAACCCAAAACAAGATTCAGTGGGATAGGCAACAACCTCACCTGAAGCTATGGCTTTAGCTGTTTGCGCAACGTTGAGAGTTTGTGTCGACTCTTTCATATCGCACATAATGATAGCGTAAATCATCTGCTTGGTTGGTTTCCCGTGACACTTCTTTAAACGCAGAATTACCCGCATTAGTCAAAAAATCAGGGAAGAATGCATCCGCATCTGGTGAATCATCCACAAGTGTAAGCTCTAACACATTGGCTTGTTCAAGAAACAAACTGTATATTTCACCACCACCAATAATAAAAACATTTTCAACTTGTTGCTGTTTGGCAATATCTAAGGCTTGTTCGACCGTAGCCGCCGTCTGTACACCGTTAATTTGCAAACCAGTATTGCGACTCAAAACAATATTAGCCCTGTCTGGTAACGGTCTGCCTATCGAATCAAATGTTTTCCTTCCCATGACAATTGGCGCACCCGTCGTCATTTGTTTAAAACGCGGTAAATCACCAGGCAGCTTCCATAACAGTTCATTGTTCAAGCCAAGCTGCCGCTCTTTACCAATCGCTGCAATAAGGACTATATTCATCAAAACTCCACTTAGCTTTCGGCCAATTGTCCAGCAAGCCATTCAAATACTTGAGCATCATCTGGCAATAACTCAGCTAATTTTTCCAAGCTATTCATAGAAGGATTTAATATATTAATATGTCCTAGCTTACGCCCTAACCGAACGTCTTTTTGATACCAATATAACTCGGCACCCTCAACTTCCAACCAGCGTGAATCATATTCAGTGCCTACCAAATTCACCATCACTGTCATGCCATGATAACTTGGATTACCCAAAGGTAAATTAGCGATTGCTCGAATATGAGATTCGAATTGGTTGATGCTGCTGCCAGCCTGTGTCCAATGTCCAGAATTATGCACTCGCGGAGCTAGCTCATTCACTAATAATTGTTGTTCGTTCATCGCACCAACAACAAAACATTCCATTGCCATTACTCCAATATAATTAAAGTGCGTCAATACTTTACTTAACATCTCTTCGGCAACACTTTGCAAATGCGAGAACTTTTGGCCATTGCCAATCGTCGCCTTCAAAATCCCATTAACATGATGATTTTGCGACAATGGATAGAAACGTGTTTCACCTGTTTGCGATCTCACACCAATAATTGAAACTTCGTCACTAAATGGTATCGCTTGTTCGGCAATTGCTGCATCTCTGAAATCATCTGGAATTTTCGCATCAACCGTTTTTAACCAGTGCTGGCCACGGCCATCATAGCCGCCTTTGCGACGCTTTAATAAAACTTGTTGTCCCAACGCATCGTATAAATCTTGTTCTGAAGTTTTAGTCGCCACTTCACACCAAGGCGCAGTTGCCACACCAACTGTATCTAGCGCTTGTTTTTGTGAGAAACGATCAGCAATAACTGGAAAAACATCACGATTAATAAAATTAGGATGCGCGGCTAATTTATCAGTTACCTCGGCAGATCGCCAAAATTCAATTTCAGGCGTTACAACATCATCATCCTTTAATTCAGATAAAGTAGTATGATCGAAGCTAGCATCAATTGGACGAACATCCACACCTAAAGGTGCCGCCGCTTGGCGCATCATAGCTCCTAATTGACCGGATCCTATTACCCAAACTGTCGACATAAACCAGGAACCTATTTGTTAAATTCTTGGATCAGGATTATCCAAAATAGACTGTGTTTGTTCTGAACGAAAAACATCTATACGCGCAGCCAATTCCTTATCACTAACCGCTATGATTTGTGCCGCCATTAGACCCGCATTAAAGGCTCCAGCACCACCAATCGCTAGTGAGCCAACTGAAATTCCACGAGGCATTTGCACGATTGATAATAGACTATCCATACCATCCAAAGCTTTACTTTGCACAGGTACTCCCAAGACAGGCAAACGTGTTTTTGAAGCAATCATACCTGGCAAATGAGCTGCACCACCCGCACCAGCAATAATCACTTGGAAACCATTTTCAACGGCAGATTCAGAAAATGACATCAATTTGTCAGGTGTTCGGTGTGCAGAAACCACCTCAACATGATAACCAACACCTAATTGATCAAGCAGATTGGCAGCTTCCTGCATCGTGGGCCAATCACTTTTTGATCCCATAATGATTGCGATTTTCTTGCTCATTTTGCCTCTCAAGTCGTACTAAAAGCTATGCTAACGACAACAATTATAAAGCGCGATTTTACACCAAAGTCAGAATACGTTGTTACTTCTTTTCAGCAATAAATATGTATTGGTAGGTTCTAAAGTCGTAATCACTATAAGGGATTCCATTTTCTTGGCACAAACCTTCTAAAGACTTGAGCATCCTGGCACGTTTCGGTGCTTGTTTAATAAATCCAGGTGTATTTTCATAACTATTACGTTGCATAGCTATGATGTTTAAACCCAAACCTTGCAAAAACCTTTGAAATGATTTTCTAGTAAAAAAACGCAAATGCGTTCTATCGAGAATCCCTTCATCTGAATATGTCCAATTTCCAGCTAAGACATGCTTCATCACTGACCAATGTTGTATATTAGGAATACAAATTACGACTTGCCCGCCTGCTTTTAATAATTCTAAGTGAGCTGGCACAGATTCCTCTGGTGCAATTAAATGCTCTATGACATCGCCGTAAACAAGCGCATCATAAGGCTCTTTTTGCATCGTCTTGTTAGCTTTTAAATCATTTGCATTCAGACACCATGCTTGATCAATTAAACCTTTCGCATGGTCTACCGCAGGTTGATGAATATCAATTCCATGCCATTGTGTATCAGGATTATCCTTCTTATAGGTTTTCCCCAGCATTCCACCTGAGCAACCAAATTCAAGTACACGAGATAAACCTGCAGGCACATTGTTTAATAAAGGCTTATTACATTTAAGAAAATAGTTTTTTAATTTTTCTTCAGCCATGGCATCACTTTATAACAATCTTGGATCACACAGCAACTGGCGCTTTAATAGGTGGATATGGATCATAATCTTGCAGATCAAAGTCTTCAAATTTGAAATCAAACAAACTCTTCACTTCAAGATTAATATGCATTGTTGGCAATGCTTTTGGTTCGCGCGCTAGCTGCTCATCCATTTGCTCGACATGGTTATTATAAATATGGCAATCGCCAAAGGTATGCACAAAATCACCAAGTTCTAAATCACACACTTGAGCAACCATCATTGTTAATAGGGCATAACTAGCAATATTAAACGGCACACCAAGAAACAAATCAGCACTGCGTTGATAAAGTTGACAACTGAGCTTGTTGTCTTGTGACACATAAAATTGAAACAAAGTATGACAAGGTGGCAAACCTGCTTTCGCCATTTCTTCAATTTCTGCTGGATTCCACGCCGAAACAATCAAGCGTCGCGAACTTGGGTTGGTTTTGATTTCATCTAACACCCATTCGAGCTGATCAATGCCCGAAAAATTACGCCATTGTTTGCCATACACAGGGCCAAGCTCACCCCATTGTTTGGCAAATTCAGCATCATCTCGCACTTGAGTAACAAACTCTGCTAGCTTTACATGCCATTCACGTGAATGCTTAACCAAATCGTCAGCCAAGCCCTGTTTATTCAGATAGTTTTGAAAAGGCCATTCATTCCAAATGCCAACACCATTTTTGACTAAATAACGAATGTTGGTATCACCACGCACAAACCACAACAATTCATGAATGATCCCTTTTAGGAACACTTTTTTTGTGGTTAAAAGCGGAAAGCCTTCACTCAAATCACAGCGCAATTGCCTACCAAATACACTACTTGTGCCAGTGCCAGTACGGTCATCTTTGCCCGTGCCATTGTCACGAACGTCTTTGAGTAAATCAAGATAAGCTTTCATCAGAATCTGATTCTGCATTTTCTCTGGCAATAGCGCGATAAGCAATATCTGTTCGATAATAGGCCTGATCCCAAGAGATTTTTTCTACTGCGGAATAGGCATTTTTTTGTGCATCAGTAACACTATCACCTAAAGCGGTGACGCATAAAACACGGCCGCCACTGGTCACAGTTTCATTATCTTTTTCCGCAGTCCCTGCATGAAACACTTTAACCAAATCGCTATTGGCATCTTCGATACCGCTAATCACTGCACCCTTGGCATACGACTCGGGGTAGCCACCAGCTGCCATAACAACCCCCACAGTTGGCTTTTTGTCCCAAAGTGCTTTAACTTGATCAAGCTTGCCTTCCACTCCAGCGGCACATAATTCGGCCAAGTCACTATTTAAACGCATCATAATAGGCTGTGTTTCAGGATCACCAAAACGGCAATTATATTCCAAAACTTTTGGCACGCCATTTTTGTCAATCATCACACCTGCATATAAAAATCCTGTGTAAGGAATGCCATCCATGCTCATACCTTTGACTGTCGGCTCAATAACTTCTCGCATAATACGATCATGCATATCTTGAGTCACCACCGGAGCAGGTGAATAAGCTCCCATACCACCAGTGTTCGGACCCAGATCGCCATTATCACGCGCTTTATGATCTTGAGAAGATGCTAATGGCAAAATATTCTCACCATCGACCATACATATAAAGCTGGCCTCTTCACCAACTAAGAATTCTTCAACAACAACGCGTGCCCCCGCATCGCCATATTTGTTATCAATCAACATGTCGTTAACTGCAGCTTTAGCTTGCTCAACCGTTTGTGCAACAATCACGCCTTTGCCGGCGGCCAAGCCATCTGCTTTAACAACAATGGGCGCGCCCATCTTATCGATATAGCCTTGCGCAGGAGCAACTTCTGAAAAAACTTCATATTCAGCGGTAGGAATTTGATGCTTTGCTAAAAAGTCTTTACAAAATGCTTTTGAACCTTCTAATTGCGCTGCTTGAGCCGAAGGTCCAAAACAAGCAATTCCAGCAGCAATAAACTTATCAACAACGCCTAAAACTAATGGCGCTTCAGGACCAACAACAGTTAGATCAATATTTTCAGATTGAGCGAATGCTAGTAAAGCATCAATATCTTCAACATTAATTGGCACATTACGCAATGTGGACTCCAATGCTGTGCCAGCATTTCCGGGAGCGACAACAACTTCATTGATTTTTTCTGATTGAGCTAATTTCCATGCAAGAGCATGTTCGCGGCCACCGCCGCCAATGACTAAAGCTTTCATATAATAAAAATGTATTAACTATTTGTTCCGTTGAGTATGCCAATTATACGCAAAATCTTAAAAAATAATGATCTGAATAACGTTGTAATCACAACAAACACTAAATCAATGTAATTATTTTCGTAATTACTTCGCATTTGTTACATTTTGTTATAGATATGGAGTGTATGAGGTGTATAGTATAATCAAATAGCAATTAATTATTGTTGATTGTTATTTTTGCGTCTGAGAGTCATCCCCAACTCCCATTCGATAATCAGACGTAAAGCATTTGTGTTAATGGAATGTACTACAAATGTTTACACCCTAAGAAAAGTCGCCGTTATATATTGCGGCGACTTTTTTTTATTTTTTGATTTTCTTGAAACTACAAACAAAGTCCTTATATTGAAGTGATGATATTTTTATTCCTTTTGTTTGTCTTACTACCTGTTATTGAAATCTATGTTCTCATAGAAATTGGCAGTTTAATTGGCGCCTTGCCCACCATAGGCATTATTTTAATCACCGCAGTGATAGGCTATAAACTCTTTCGTGCCCAAGGTTTAGAAAAATTGCAAAACATCCGTTCAGGGCTGAGCGGTGCACCCCAAGGTCAAAATATCGCCATGGAAATGGCAGAAGGTGCATTTATACTAGTGGCAGGAGCCTTATTACTCACACCAGGTTTTGTTACAGATGCGTTTGGTTTTGCATGCCTAATCCCTCCTATCCGCAAAGTCATGATCAAGAAAGCAGTTGCTCACTCAATTTTTCGCGTTAGCAAAACTGGTTTCCAAAACCAATCATATTCTTCTCGAACACAAACAACCAATAACAACAATAATGTGATTGAAGGCGAATACAAAGAAAAATAACGCACGAAGCCTTTTTATAAAGGCTAAACTTTCACCGCGCGATGTTCTGCCCATGTTCGAAGTCCATGTATTTTTTCTGCCATTAGCACCGAAAGAGGCCGAGTTCGAGCAACCTCTTTGAGTAAGTCTTCCGTGCTTAGTGCCGTCTCTTTCGCATAAGTAGAATAAATTGCAGATACGATTACTTGTTCAATCTCTGCTCCTGAAAAGCCCTCACACGCCTCTGCAACTTGCAATAATTCCAGACTATCTGCGGACAATTCACGCCGACGTAAATGTACTTTTAAGATTTCTTCTCTTTCTGGCAAAGTAGGCAAATCCACAAAAAACACTTCATCAAAACGACCCTTGCGCATCAATTCAGGCGGTAACGCGGTAACATCATTAGCCGTAGCCACCACAAACACCTTCGATTTGTTCTCCGCTAACCATGTCAAAAAAGTGCCTAATAAGCGCTTGGAAATATCATCATTGTTTGACACCGCGGACAAACCTTTTTCAATTTCATCCATCCATAACACGCAAGGCTCCATATGTTCAGCAATGTCCAATACGGAACGCATATTCTCTTCGGTTTGACCAATAAAGCGATTATATAGCGCGCCGAAATCCATATATAACAAGGGCAAATGCCATGAACCTGCCACCGCTTTGGCTGCCAAACTTTTACCACAACCTTGCACTCCCAATAGCAGCATGCCTTTAGGAATATCATTGCCTGGCAGGTCCAATTCACCACTAAACACTTTGCGACGAATTTCCAGCCATTCTTTTAAATTTTCAAAACCGGCAATGTTGTCAAGCTCTTCAAAATCCAGTTCATAGCTCAAAACGTTATTCTTATTCAGAAGTTCAAACTTCTCCTGATTAATTTTAGCAATATCTTGCTGTGAAATAACGCCATCATTGAAAATAGCATGTTCGGCTAAACGTCTTGCATCCTTAATTGATAATCCACACAAATTTTCCACCAAACGTTTAGCAATGCGCTTATCTGATGATCTCACTTTAACTTTATTTTCTTGATACCAACGTTCAGCTAGCTCACTCACCAAAGTTTTCAACTCTGCCTGTGTTGGCAATGGCAATTTATAGTGCACTGCTATGTTGTGCAAATCTTCAGGCAAATCCACCGAAGGGGACAGCATCACTATAGTATGTTCAGGATTATTGACCAATGCATCTTTGACATGGCGAATAGCCACTGGATCAACCAAAAAATGATGAAAATCGACTAACACATACACACTGGGAAAGCTGGTCGATTGAATTTGTGCAAACAACTGATTGATATCACGATTATGCGATTGATGTTTAAAGCCATCACCCAAACGAATCAAGCCTTTTGTCACCGTCCAATGGAAAAAAACAAAGCGAGATCTAGCCGCAATTCGATTAAATCCTTCAATAAAGCAACCTTCACGTTCTGTTTCAATAACAATTAAATTAGACTTTTTACAATCAAGCAAAACTTCAAGGTCATGCAAACTCTCCATTTATCCCTCCGTAGTTATTGTTTATCAATTAATAAATTCTACCGATATCAGGTATAGAAGTAACTCAATTTTTACTTAAATAAAGCTATTTTGCTTGACATTGATAAGTTCGACCCTATTATTAGCACTCTCATCACTGGAGTGCTAACTCTAGGTGCTAAAACTAATTAAATGATATAAATTGTTGGAGGTTACGAATGTCAATTCGTCCATTACAAGACCGCGTCGTAGTTCGTCGCAACGAAGAAGAAGCGACATCTGCTGGCGGCATCATCCTCGCTGATTCAGCAAAAGAAAAACCAAGCCAAGGCATTGTTGTCGCAGTTGGTAACGGCAAAAAATTAGATAACGGCTCTGTACAACCAATGGATGTCAAAGAAGGCGATGCAGTCCTTTTTGGTAAATACGCTGGTTCAGAAGTCAAAATTGATGACGAAGAACTGATCGTGATGAAAGAAGACGAAATCGTCGGCATCATTGATTAATCAACCGTTAGAAAAACTAACAATTATTACGAAAAAAATTCGGAGATTTACACATGGCTAAAGATGTAAAATTTAGTGATGACGCGCGCGCAAAAATGCTTGCTGGCGTCAACACACTAGCAGACGCAGTTAAAGTCACATTAGGTCCAAAAGGTCGCAACGTTGTTATCGACAAAGCATTTGGCGCACCCACTGTAACTAAAGACGGTGTTTCAGTAGCGAAAGAAATTGAACTAGAAGATAAGTTCGAAAACATGGGCGCTCAGCTTGTGAAAGAAGTTGCTTCAAAAACTAACGATGTTGCTGGTGACGGTACAACAACTGCAACAGTTCTTGCGCAAGCGCTTGTAAAAGAAGGTTTAAAATCAGTTGCAGCTGGCATGAATCCAATGGACATCAAACGCGGCATCGACAAAGCAGTTGCTGTAGGCGTTGAAGAGCTACAAAAGATTTCTAAAGACTGTTCTGACCAAAAAGAAATTGCACAGGTTGGTACGGTATCTGCAAATGCAGACGAGTCAGTAGGCAGCATCATTGCTGAAGCAATGGAGAAAGTTGGTAAAGAAGGTGTTATCACCGTTGAAGAAGGCCAGTCTTTTGAAAACGAACTAGACATCGTTGAAGGTATGGAATTCGATCGTGGTTACTTGTCGCCATATTTTGCAAACAAGCAAGATACTATGACTGCAGATTTGGAAAATCCTTTAATCTTAATTCATGACAAGAAAATCTCAAACATTCGTGATTTGTTGCCAACGCTTGAAGCGGTTGCCAAACAATCTCGCCCATTATTGATCATCGCTGAAGATGTTGAAGGTGAAGCATTAGCAACTTTGGTAGTCAATAATATGCGCGGCATCGTTAAAGTTTGTGCAGTGAAAGCGCCTGGTTTCGGTGATCGTCGCAAAGCCATGCTTGAAGACATTGCTGTGCTAACTGGTGGTAAAGTCATTTCTGAAGAAGTCGGCATGACGCTTGAAGCTGCAACAGTCGAAGATTTAGGTTCTGCTAAGCGTATCGTCATCAATAAAGAAAATACAACTGTAATCGATGGTGTAGGTTCTGCTGAAGAAATTGGTGAACGTGTAAATATGATTCGTGCGCAACTTGACGCTGCAACTTCTGATTACGACAAAGAAAAAATGCAAGAACGCATCGCAAAACTTGCAGGCGGTGTTGCAGTAATCAAAGTTGGTGCAGCCACTGAAGTTGAAATGAAAGAGAAAAAAGACCGTGTTGACGATGCATTGCACGCAACTCGTGCTGCGGTTGAAGAAGGCGTTGTGCCTGGTGGCGGAACTGCATTTGTTCGCACATTGTCTGCTATTGAAAAAGTCAAAGGCGACAACGACGAGCAACAAGCAGGTATCAACATTGTGGCGGCAGCTATCCAAGCGCCACTTCGCCAAATCGTTTCAAACGGTGGCGACGATGCATCTGTTGTCTTGAATGAAGTTCGTAACAACAAAGACAACTACGGCTACAACGCTGGCACAGGCGAATATGGTGACATGATCGCTATGGGTATTCTTGATCCAACAAAAGTGACGCGTGCAGCTCTACAAAACGCAGCATCAATTGCTAGCATGATCATCACAACAGAAGCGATGATCACAGACATTCCTCAAGAAGCGGGCGCTGCGCCTGCAATGCCTGACATGGGCGGCATGGGTGGAATGGGCGGCATGATGTAAACGAGCAGTAATGCAACTGTTTGCTCAAACGCAAAACTCAAAAAGACTCGCCTAGTGCGGGTCTTTTTTTGTTTACTAACTTAGATTTAATATGTTTTTACACATTTCTAGCTACCATATAAACCTCATCAGCCGAAAACAAATTGCCGATCGTTGCCTCCACCTCAGCACCTAAAACTTTACGATAAATACTTTGTGCATGATTATCAGCCCTAGTACTAACCAGAACATGTTTAACTCTTGATCCTAAAGAAGAAAGCTGATCTTTTACCTGTAATAAAGATTGCTCAATAAGGGACTGACCAAGCCCCTTATTTTGTTGTCTAGGATCAATAGCTATTTGTTCAAGCTCAATAACAGCCTCGGGACGAAAGCCACTTTTTTGTGCCCAGATAATATAGCCTTGAACCTTATTATTTTGTTCAATAACAAAACAAAGCGTTCTCGGAGAAGCTTTATAAGTGCAAGACAACCATTCCTTTGAATGTCCTTGCCTTGGAAAGGCATTGGCATGCACTATTGCGACCTTATCTAAGTCATTTTCTTCCATAAGTCTTATATTCAAATCAGCGCTCCGTTGTCTGTCTTAAATTGAATAGCTGACATATTTTTATTTTGTTATATATCAGCAATTATTTTTATAACTGCTGACATTAAATGACACAACGTAGCCATTACTTTTAAGTTGATCAAAAACTTTTAAGGCTTGTTCATAAGGTGCGATTTTGAAACTAATGCTGCCACTCATTCGATAATGGTCACTCTTATCGTTTTGTTGAAAGCGATTGTTAGAGTTCAGTGAAAAATTAATGCGGGTTAATTCTACGGAATCAGCTTTTGCTTTACGCGCTAATTGATGCACCTCATCTTCGTATTTTTTGATCTTATCTCTAGCTTGCTCAGCTTGTTCAACAATTGAATTCAAAGTAAGCGTCAGTGTGCTCGTTTCATTAAAGCCGCATGCTTTTGTAGTGGTTGTCACAATATTGGCTGAAACCTTTTCTTCAGCTAAAGCGTAATTAGATGGAAAGCTGGCAAACAAAATAGTCATTGCAGCGGTACTTAAAATCAATTTCATTGGATATCCTTTGTGTATAAATATTATGTTCCGTCAAACTACCATAGTTTATTGTAGTGAACAGTTACATTGAGTTAAAACAAAGCACTTTAATTGCACCTTTAATATTTCTGTTTCTGAATGGAAATTAACAAGCGAACCAAAAAGCGACGGTTAGAGTCTTGGAGAAAATTGCGCTTAAAACCTTGATCTTCATTCAACAGCTCAATATTGATACATTAATTGCATAATTCATCTGTAAAAAGCTGGTAATTAGCTGTCTTTTTTATCACTATAAGCGCTATACACAGCGTGCTGTAATAAAAGTTACTAATTTAAGTTAACTCTATCACCCAATAATCGTAACTATGTTTGCCAATACACTCTTAATCATCATTGTTTTATTCTGCATAGGATCAATGGTATATGCCTATCGTTTTCGGGGCGTGACTCGATATGACAACATGTCAGAATATCTGCGTAAAGGCTGGCCAATTTTCACGCCATTTAATTGTTTGTTGTATCTGTTTACACCAAAAAAAGCGAAACCGCCTTTTATCCCGACCGAAACCGTAGAGGGTTTAAAAATTCTCGAAGATAATTGGGAAGTATTTCGTGACGAAGCGCTGGCCTTGCTGGAACAAGGCAGTTTTGACTCAGTCAAAGATGAAAACAATTCTTCTTATTATGATGTAGGTTTTCGTACTTTCTATAAATATGGATGGAGCAAATTCTATTTGAACTGGTATGGTTATACACACGATTCAGCACTAGCCAGTTGCCCTAAAAGTGTTGAGCTATTAAAACAAGTGCCTGCGGTGAATGGTGCAATGTTTTCTATTTTACCGCCGGGTTCAAAATTGACCCGTCACTTAGATCCGTTTGCGTGTTCATTACGCTATCATTTGGGCTTGAAAACTCCAGAATCAGACGATTGTTTTATAAACGTTGATGGTCAAAGTCACGTATGGCATGACGGCGAACCGGTTCTGTTCGATGTCACTTATTTGCACTTTGCTAGGAACGACTCAGACAAACACCGCGTTTTGTTAATGTGTGATATCGAACGCCCGATGAATTGGTTTGGCAAGATATTGAATATACCTTATAAATTATTTATGCGTTTATCTATTGTCCCAAATACCGATATCGATAAACGCGGTGTTGCTAACAAGGTTTTCCAAAATGTCATTCCGGCGCTCAGTTGGAGCAAAAGTCTGAAAGAGAAAAATATAGTGCTCTACAAGATCGTCAAATATTTGACTAATACAACATTAGCCGTGTTGTTGGGCCTTATTCTATGGGTAATTTTTAAAGGCATTCAAGCCTTACTTTTCTAATCTCTTAAAAACACTATTTCTAACATAAAGAGTCAAGGCATTATTATACTAATGCCTTAGAAACAATCTCTCTTACATCTTTCGACAAACCATCATGAGCTTCTATGCGCTTAAGCTCTTTTTGCATCAGCATAGCGTAGTCTTTCGCATAGCTTTTCCAAGCATTAAATGCGCTAACCAGTCGCGCAGAAACTTGTGAATTAATTGAATCCAATTCAAGAATTTTATCTGCATAAAATTGATAGGCTGCACCATCAGTTTGATGAAACGCTCCCATATTTTGCGCAAAAGCACCAATCAATGAGCGTACTTTATTAGGATTTTTCATGCTAAATGCTGGGTGGCTGCATAGTCGTTGAACTTCTGAGAATGTCTCAAAATTTCTCGCTCCGGCTTGCACGGCAAACCATTTATCCAACACCAAAGCGTTGTCTTGCCATTTTGAATAAAATGCATCAAGCACAACAGATTTTTCTACATAAGCTGAATTAACCAAGCTACTCAGCGCCATAAATGAATCAGTCATATTATCTGCAGCATCAAACTGCGTTTTCGCTAGATCATAATATTCCGCTTTCCCCAATTTCATTAAATAATTCAAACAAACGCACTTCAAATCACGCTTGCCCGCTTCTTCACCATTAAGAACATAATGAGGTTTGTGATTATCTTGATAGGTTTGCAACAATTGTTGTTCGCACTGTTGAGCAATTAAACTAACAAAAGACTCTCGGACTTGGTGCAATGACTGTGGATCAATCGGTTCGCAAAAGCTAGAGAGATAGCTTTCATTTGGCAATAGCAGTAATGCCGCCAAAATTGCTGGATCTTCATTTTTCGCATCTTCTAACAATTGTACAAATAAGCTAGCTAGTGAATCCGGCAAAGCACTGAGCTTTTCGCCTTTTCGATATTGTTCTAACAAAATAGCCAACATTCTTTGCTGCATAGCTTCCCATCGCACAAAGGGATCATCATCATTTCGTATTAAACAATCCAATTGCAAAGTGCTTTGCTCTAATTGAATTTTGACCGGCGCGCTATAGCCACGTAAAAATGACAACACAGGTTTTTCAGCAATATTATGAAACTCAAATGTTTGCTGTGCTTCTGTTAATTCAAGCACAGTTTCTGGTAAGAGTTCATCTCCTTGTTCCGACAGCAAACGGATGCGTAGTGGCAGATGAAATGGTTTTTTCTCAACCGCTTTGCCATCGACCTTGTCGGGTGTTTCAGGACAAGATTGCTTCACTGTCAGGTGAAAACTATCATCCACATAATCTTCAGTTAACTGCAAAGTGGGCGTTCCCGCTTGTGAGTACCACCGCTTGAATTGAGTCAAATCTCGCCCACTGGCATCTGCTAATGACTGGACAAAATCATCGGTGGTCACAGCTTGGCCATCATAGCGATCAAAATACAAATCTGTTCCTTGGCGAAATTGGTCAGCCCCTAAGAGGGTGTGCAACATGCGCACCACTTCTGCACCTTTGTTATAAACCGTGACTGTATAAAAATTGTTAATCTCTTCATACGAAGCAGGGCGCACAGGGTGCGCCATTGGACCTGCATCTTCTTTAAATTGATACGTACGCAAAATATTGACATCATTGATACGTTTCACCCCGCGAGAACCCATGTCACCACTGAATTCTTGATCACGAAAAACGGTGAAGCCTTCTTTGAGACTTAGCTGAAACCAATCGCGGCAAGTGACCCGGTTGCCTGACCAGTTGTGAAAATATTCATGGCCAATAACACTTTCAATACCTTCAAAATCATTGTCAGTCGCCGTGTCAGGCAGAGCCAAAACATATTTAGAATTAAAGACATTCAAGCCTTTATTCTCCATGGCGCCCATATTGAAATCATCCACGGCCACTACATTGTAGACTTCTAAATCATACTCACGACCATAAACCTCTTCATCCCATTGCATGGAGCGAATCAATGCCCCCAAAGCATATTCACATTTATCAATATTATGTGGCTCAGCCAAAATATTGAGCGCTACTTTTTTGCCAGACATGGTGATGAATTCTCCACTCACCTGTTCCAATTTTCCTGCAACCAATGCAAACAAATAGGAAGGCTTCGGATGTGGATCATCCCAGATGGCAAAATGCTTGCCATCAGCCAACTCACCAGATTCTTGTGGATTACCATTGGCAAGTAATACTGGAAAATCTGTTTTTTCGGCAATGATTTTAACCTTAAAAACACTTAACACATCCGGACGATCAAAAAAGAACGTAATGCGTCGAAAACCTTCCGCTTCGCATTGTGTGCAATAGTTACCGCTGGATTGATACAACCCCGATAATTGCGTGTTTTTTTCTGGCTCTATTGCAACCACCGTCTTCAATTCAAATTTTTCAGGAACCGCTTCAATGGTTAACTGATTTTTATCATATTCATACTGCTGAGCTGTTAATGCTATGCCATCAATAGTAATTTCTAACAATTCTAGTTGTTCACCATCCAGTACTAATTTACGTTCAGTTGATTCAGCCTGAATTGTCAAAACCGAAGTCACCAGCGTGCGATTTGGAATCAAGTCAAACTGCAGATTCACTGATTCTATTGAAAATAGCGGCGCTTGATAATCCTTCAGATAAATCGTGTTATTTTGTTTTGGTAGCATTGCAGCTGAATTCGCGTCAATCATGTCTATATTTCAACGGGTTGAATTATTAATTTACAGGTCATATTTTATACAAAAGTTTGCCATACAGGTATAACAGAACTGGGCAAATCAGGGCATCGGCCAATTTGTGCCCAAGGTTGGTCGAGGCTATGAAAGTCTGAGCCAATGGATGCAGTTAACCCATAACGTTTAACAAGTTGTTCGCAGCGTCGTTGTTGATTAATGTCTTGAGTTGCAGTGACAACTTCTAAGGCATCACCTCCGACCTCGGTAAAGTCTTTCACCAACATCTCAAGACGCGTAGCGCCTAACCGATAGCGCATGGGGTGGGCAATAATTGCGACTCCGCCCGCTGCTTTGATTGCTAATACTGCATCTTGTAACGAAACCCAATCACCCTCAACATAGGCGCATTTGCCTTTACCCAAGTATTTTTTAAACGCTTTATCCATTTTGTTTACCACTCCCATTTCAACTAATGCTCGACCTAGATGCGTGCGAGTAATGAGACCATTTTCAGGGATAACGCTATCAAGATAATGCTGTACATCAATATCGAGCTTTGACAGTTTTTCAATCATTTGTTCGACTCGCTGTTGGCGTAATTTTGCATTTTCAGCTAACAGGGATGTGATCTCGCTATGACTCGAATTCATATTCAATCCCACAATATGAATGGAATAGCCATTCCAGTTCACTGACACTTCAACTCCATCAAGCAACCGAATGCCATGCAATTCAGATTGTTTACGAGCTTCGTTTAAACCTTGTACTGAGTCATGGTCTGTTAATGCAAGCAATTCCACGCCATTAGCGTGAGCCAGGTCAACGACATCTTTCGGAGATAATGTGCCATCAGAATAATAGCTGTGGCAATGCAGGTCAGCTTTCATAATATTTTAAGAATTAACCACTTCCTCAACCTCATAACCAAAATCGTCATAGTCATCATAGGTGAGTGCAGCATATCCATACAATGGAAAATATTGTGCACCATCCGGACGAAGTTGGCTTTCATAGACAACGAGCTCACTCGCTTCTGCAGTCGTTTTTTCGATGGCAGAAGGAATGTTCAAATATCCATGACGTGGAAATTTTCTTGCCAGTGTAATGTGTGGTGCGAAGCGACGTTTTTCAGGCTGAAAACCTAAGCCGCTAGCAATACGTTTAATATCATTGTGCAAAGTTAATAATGCCTCATTTTGCTCAAGCAGCGCCGCCAATAGTTTTGGTGAGCTTTCTGGAAATGGCAAGATTTGAGAGACTGTCAACTGCAGTGGTTCAAAATAGAGTTGTTCATCCAAAGCTTGAGCGAAATCATCTAACCACTCTGGTGATTGATAACCAAGAAAGAGCAAGGTGACGTGATATTTATTCTCAGGAACCCAAGCAAGACGTTGAGTATCAAGCGCTGACAAACTAGATGAAACGCTACTTAGATAACTCAGGAGTGGATCAGGGATCGGCAATCCAACAAACGTTCGCAAATTATTATGTGACATAGCAACTCCTGAACTTTTTTGTTTTATTCTTTGTCAGTATAAAACGAATTGTTACTGTCACAACCTCATTTTAACAATTTTTTTATATCCTTGAAAAAAACGATAACGCCCCTACAACAAGAATAAATAATCAATTAATCTGTTTGAGATTCGACTTTTATGAAAAAACATCTTCTAGTGACTAGTATTGCCATACCATTATTTTTCAGTGCTTGTACGCAAGAAACCCAAAACAAGTTCGGAAGAGCAGTGCAAAACTGGACAGGCACAGATGGGGTCTTGGAAGTTTATGCTGGTGACAAACTGGTAAAACGCTTTATTGAAATTGATAAGCTCAGCACTGCAGTTGCCACCCAAGGCAATGTGCCACGACCTTATCGCTTCGGTTATGGTGTGCTAGATAGCAATTTGAACGGTGTGGCTGATTCAGAGGAAGGCAAAAAAGTCTATTTTGAATTCAGTGATTATTCGACTTCTTATGTTTTCTACGAAAAGCCACAATTAAAATAGTAGAGAGCAAGCTTAGCGGCTTGCCCTAAAAATAGTCTTAGCCACCTAGAACAGATAAAAGTATCCCAGCGGCGACTGCAGAGCCAATCACACCTGCAAGGTTTGGTCCAATAGCATGCATTAATAGGAAATTGTGCGGATTGGCTTCTAGCCCCACTTTATTCGCTACCCGAGCTGCCATAGGAACAGCGGATACACCTGCTGCACCAATTAACGGGTTAATCGGGTTTTTGGATAGTTTGTTCATCAATTTTGCCATCAATACGCCACTAGCAGTACCCACACAAAAGGCCACTGCTCCTAGAGCTAAGATACCCAAGGTTTCAACATTTAAAAATTTATCAGCTGACATTTTAGATCCAACTGCTAGTCCCAAGAAAACAGTGACCGTGTTCATAATTTCGTTTTGAGCTGCATTACTCAAACGCTCTACCACACCGCTAACACGGAGCACATTGCCAAAACACAGCATCCCAATTAGTGGTAAAGATGCCGGAATAAATAACGCAGTTACAGCTAACACAACAAAGGGAAACAGAAGCTGTTCAAGTTTGCTTACATCGCGTAATTGCTCCATTTTGATTTCGCGTTCTTTTTGTGTGGTTAAGGCACGCATAATTGGTGGCTGAATAATTGGCACTAAAGCCATATAAGAATATGCAGCAACTGCAATTGCGCCTAACAATTCTGGGGCTAAATTGCTGGCAAGAAATATCGCTGTTGGACCATCTGCGCCACCAATAATTGAAATCGCAGCGGCGTCCTGCATAGTGAATTCAAAGCCAGGAATTGCATTTAAGGCAATCGCTCCTATAAGCGTTGCAAAAATACCAACTTGAGCGGCAGCTCCTAATAATAAGGTTCTGGGATTAGCAATCAAAGCACTAAAGTCTGTCATCGCCCCAACACCCATGAAAATCAACAATGGGAACAATGTGGTTTCAATACCCGCTGTGTAGATCATGTACAAAAGCCCATTAGCTTCAGCCATGCCTGCAATTGGAATGTTACTTAAAATCGTGCCAAAGCCAATCGGCAACAATAATAACGGTTCAAACTTTTTTCTAATCGCTAAAAAGATAAGTATCGCACCGACACATACCATTATAAGCTGTGGCAATTCCCAGTTAACGAAACCTGATTGTTGCCAAAGTTTTAAAATGCCTTCCATATTAATTCTCGCTGAGCTTGCTTGTAACTATTTCGTTACCCAAGTGATATGATTATTTGACCTGCGGTTACTGCGTCACCTTCTTTAACATGCAATTGTGACACCACACCTTCACTCACAGCTCGTACTTCGGTTTCCATCTTCATAGCTTCCATAATAATTACGACATCGTCTTCTGCAACAGCTTGTCCTGGTTGAGCTATCACTTTAAAAATATTGCCACTTAATGGCGCTGTTATAGACACACTTACATCTGAAACTGCGGTTGCTTGCGAGAGCGCAGGAACTGCTGCTCCAGCAGGAGCAACTTGAATATCCGCACCCCCGTCAGTAACTACAGCATTATATTGTTTACCATCAACTTCAACCGTATAGGTTTCAGGGCCATCTGAAATGTTGTCATTCTTCGCGACTGGAACTGGTTCAAATGCTGCTGGATTATCTCGATTTTGCAGAAACTTCAAACCAATTTGTTGAAATAAGGCGTATATGAGCGCATCATCTTCAACACTTTCCGAAAGATCAAAACCTTCCTCTTTAGCCAGCTTTTTTACTTCACTAATGATGCTATCCATTTCAGAATCAATAGAATCAGCCGGGCGATGGGTAATCACTTCACCGCCGTTTTCAAGTACTTTTGCTTGGAGATCCTTATCAACTGGTGCTGGAGTCGCACCATACTCACCAAGCAACACATCACGCGTTTCTTTAGTGATATTCTTATAACGCTCTCCCATAACTACGTTCAAGACCGCCTGAGTCCCAACAATTTGTGAAGTTGGTGTCACCAAAGGGATATAACCAAGATCTGCACGAACACGGGGCACTTCTTGTAATACATCTGAAAAATGATCACCAAAGCCTTGTTCCTTGAGTTGATTCTCCATATTCGTCAACATGCCTCCTGGCACTTGGGCATTCAAAATACGCGCATCCACACCCTTTAGCTCACCTTCAAACTTCCAGTACTTTTTACGAACTTCACGAAAATGATCGGCAATTGGTTCGAATGCTGTCAAGTCCATGCCAGTATCTCGTTTACTGCCTTTAAGAATAGAAACAACCGTTTCTGTTGGCGTGTGTCCATACGTTAAGCTCATCGTTGAAATCGACGTGTCAACAATATCAATGCCTGCATCAATCACTTTCATGATTGTCGCAGTACTTAAGCCTGTTGTTGCATGGGCATGTAAGTTGACTGGAATATCACAGACTTTCTTAATGCCTTTCACCAATTTTTCAGCTACATAAGGATGTAATAAACCCGCCATGTCTTTAATACAAATAGAGTCACAGCCTAAATCCTCTAGCTCTTTCGCCATATTAATCCAACCTTCCAGTGAATGTACTTCGCTGATGGTGTATGACAATGTACCTTGCGCATGCTTGCCAGTTTCTTTAACCGCTTTAATCGCAGTTTCAAGATTACGCACATCATTCATAGCGTCAAAAATTCGAAACACATCCATACCGTTTGCCGCTGCGCGATCGACGAACTTATAAACTACATCGTCAGCATAATGCCGATATCCTAAAAGATTTTGGCCTCGTAGTAGCATCATCTGCGGTGTATTTTTCAGAACTTTACTTAGTTCACGCAACCGAACCCATGGGTCCTCTCCAAGGAAACGAATGCACGAATCAAACGTTGCGCCTCCCCAAGTTTCTAGCGCCCAATAACCAATATCATCCAATTGTTCTGCAATTGGCAACATGTCGTCTAAACGAAGACGGGTGGCAAAAAGAGATTGGTGAGCATCACGAAGGACGACATCGTTAATAAATAATTTACTCATAATGAATCAACGGGTTTTTACGAAATTTTTTCAATTAGTTCAATGATAATAAATGAAATCCTTACAAACCTTTTGCTTGACGATGTGCATGCACGGCGGCAAATACAATCGCTTTGTCATGCTCGGATATGCTATTTCCAGTCGCTGAATTCACAGCTAATTGTGGATTGACATCAGCATTAGTTAAATCCTGCATTGAACTAGCACAAAATTTGGCACAACCCGCGGATAACAAACTGACTCCTGAAATAAGTAAAGACAATAAAACAAAAATTGTCCCCATGCCTAATGCAAAAAGGGTTGCCGCTTGAGTTAACTGATCTATCAACATAATGTGTTTATCTTAAAATTCATTTGATATTTACAATATCTCATATATCGCAGCGATTTCACTGCTTTGAGTATACTATTTTATTAGAAAATTATAAGCAAAAATATACTAGCTAATGCTAATGATTTGGTTAAGTATTACTGCTTAGTATTTTAAGTTTAGCGAAAACGTAAATTCTCTGGCGATAAATCGTCTATTTTCGAACATCCCATCAATTTCATATTTCGCTCTAGCTCGTTATGCATTAATTGTAAGGATCGTTCAACTCCTGGTTGTCCAGCTGCCGCTAGCGCATACAAATACATGCGACCAATACCAACCGCTTTAGCTCCTAATGAAAGAGCTTTAAGAACATGTGTTCCACGTTGTATACCACTATCAAATAAAATATCAATTTCGTCTCCAACCGCATCAGCGATTTCTGCCAATTGATCAAATGAGCTTCTGGATCCATCTAACTGTCTGCCGCCATGATTAGAGATCACAATACCCGTACAACCAATATCAACTGCTTTTTTAGCATCCTCAACACTCATAATGCCTTTTAAACAAAACTCGCCGTCCCAGCGCTTCACCATCTCTTCTACATTATTCCAGTTCATTGACGGGTCAAGCATATTGGTGAAATAGTCGCCTATCGAGCTAGCGCCGCCACTCATATCAACATGATCTTCCAATTGCGGCAAACTGAATTTTTCATGAGTTACATAGTTAATGCCCCACATTGGTTTCATGGCGAATTGCAGCATGCCTGCTAATGTCAATCGAAACGGAATTGAGAAACCCGTGCGCAAATCTCTCTCGCGGTTGCCTCCTGTAATCGAATCAACTGTTAGCATCATCACTTGAATACCTGCATCCTTAGCGCGATCCATCATAACGTTGTTCAAGCCTCGATCTTTATGGAAATAGAATTGATAGACTTGTGGCGTATTAATTTGTTGCGCAATTTCCTCTAGACTAACAGTCCCTAAAGAAGAAACTCCGAACATTGTTCCAAATTTTTCTGCTGCCGCAGCCACGGCTCTTTCTCCTCGATAATGAAACAACCGCTGCAAGGCCGTAGGCGAACAATAAACAGGCATATCCAATTTTTGGCCCATAACTGTTACAGAAAGATCAATATCACTCACGCCTGTTAACACTTTAGGCACTAAGTCACAGTCGTCAAAAGCTGCTGAATTACGACGATAAGTGCTTTCATCATCAGCACCACCATCAATATAATTAAAAATAGGTCCTGGAAGGCGTTTATCAGCTAGCCTTCTAAAATCATGGAAATTATGGCAGTCTTTAAGTCTCATTTAATGTTCCTACTAAAAATACAAAAATAAATTAAAATCCTGGCGTTGAATTGATATACGCTGCATCAGAAAAGCGAGTCCATTTCCTGACCTTGCCTTTATAAACTTTGATAGATGTTACAATCTCACCAGTTAACGGATCACTTGAGGAATTTTCCAAATCATCCAATACTTCAATAGTTTTTTCTAAAATCTTTCTAATTACTCGAGGCGGAAAAGAGCGAATCACTATCTCCGGATGTTCAAGCAATATCTTGTCTAAATTCTCTGAATTCGAGTGATAAGCTTGTATATAAGTATCATACGCGGCTAAACGCATCGATTTAAGCACAATATTTTGCAAATCTGTTGGTAAGGATTCAAATGCTTTTTCATTGATTAAGAATTGTAACTCAGTTGCAGGCTCATGCCAGCCAGTATAGTAATATTTAGCAACAGTTTGAAAGCCCATATCCACATCCATTGCTGGACCCACCCATTCTAGCGCATCAACTTTTCCTGTTTTTAGTGCATTCAATAAATCTCCAGCAGGAATATTGACTGTCTCAACACCTAATTCTTTAAGCACCTGCCCACCTAAGCCAGGAATACGCATTTTCAAACCTTGAAGATCTTCTATGCTATCTATGGGTTTATTAAACCATCCACCCATTTGCATACCAGTATTTCCGCCTGGAAAAGACATCAAGCCATGTTTTTTATACGCCTTGTTCATTAATTCTTGGCCACCGCCATAATAAAACCATCCGTACTGTTCTATTGCCGTGAGACCCATTGGAAGTGATGTGAAAAACGTAGTATTAATATCTTTATCTTTCCAATAAAACGATGCAGAGTGGCCCATTGCATATTCACCGTTTTTCACCATATCAAATACGCCTAATGGTTTTTTATGTACGTCACGGGCATGAGAGGTAATTTTTAAACGCCCATTAGACAAAATAGCTACATTTTCTATAAATTTCTTGACCGCATCACCAAATAAAGGGAAATCTTTTGGCCATGTCTCGGCAATTTTCCATTCATACTGCGTTTGTGAATAAACATTAAAGGAACTAAATAGGCATAATAATAGACATGCTATTTTTATAATTTTTTTCATATTAAACCTCTTTTGTTAAATTATGGTGTAAAGTCTATCATAAATATTGTAAATTGGTAATACCAATATAAAATAGCACTTTCATTCTTGAGTTTTAATCCCTAAATACACTATGAAACCTAACATATCCCTCCCTTCAGTTGGCATCATGCTGCTAGCAATGAGCTTAATACCGCTAGGAGATGCTGGCGGAAAATTACTCGCTGAACAAGGTGTTGCTCCGGTTTTCGTGGGATGGAGCCGCTTCCTAATAGGTTTTGTGCTGCTCTTACCATTTAGTGGACTCAAATTAGCAGAACTTCCAGCATTATTAGACTGGCGAATTTTATTGCGCGGGGCATGCATAACAGGTTCTATCTGGTGCATTTTGACCGCCATCAGTACGGAACCTCTTGCCCATGTCTTTGCAGCGCTATTTATCGCGCCTATACTTTCTTATTTCTTAGCCGCCATACTGTTTAAAGAACAGATAACGCCAAGCAGAACACTCTTTTTACTCATCGGTTTTTGCGGTGTATTAATTACTATCAGGCCGGGACTTAACATGTCGATAGGCACAATTTTCGCACTTGGTACCAGCATCTTTTATACAGGCTATCTCCTATGCAACAAATGGTTAGTTAGTCATTTTCGACCACGATTTATGTTAATTTCACAACTAGTTTTCGGATCAATTGCATTGGCTCCTTTTGGCATCCCTCATATACCTGCTGAAATGAATTGGTCATTATCTGGTTTGGTTCTACTCAGCGCTTTTGGATCCGCCGCTGGCAATTTACTAATGGTTGAAGGCAATCGTCGCTTACCAGCAAATATTGTATCGCCATTTATTTACACACAATTATTATTTGCGACATTTTATGGAATTGTTTTATTCAACGACTGGCCGGACACCTGGGCTGTGCTTGGTTTAATAACCATTATCCTGTCAGGATTTTCTACTTGGTTTTTAGTCAGGAGAGAAAACCACCAACAACCATGAAATGGTTAATCTAACTCAATAGAGGGTAATTCACTGGATTTAGAACCCGCAATACTGTGAGTGCCTTCTGAATGATAGGTAAACACCAATGAATATTTTGATTGCTTTGTTCGATTGGCTCCAGCTGCATGAAAGCAATGCGCACTAAACAACAAACAATCACCTGCCTGCAAATCGACCTGCTCAGCCAACGACAATCGCGCTTGATTACTTGGATGATCCTCAATTAAAAACTGCGCTTCATCTAGAACATTCGCATCCACATCCCAACGATGTGAACCTGGCAAAACCAGCATTCCACCATTGTCAGCACTTTCATCGCCTAAGGCATACCATGCATTAATCAAATATTTATTATTAAAATGCCAATAACGGGTATCACGATGCCAATTGGTCTGTGAACTAAATTCAGGTTGTTTTGTCATCACACAATTATGATGATTCGGAGTGAGGAAAACTTTCTGGGCTGACAACAACGTTTTTATCGCAGCCAAAATAGCCGGATGTTGCGCACACCCTTGAAATTCAGGGTCTCGATCATAGGCATGTAATAAACGGCGGATAGTCGAGCCGCCGAGAGAACCTTCAGACTCAGGAGCACCCGGATAAAGCACATCGGTTTCTAGTTCATAAGGAGTTATGCGCTGCTCTAAATGTTGCTCTGTCACAGCACGTAAACTATCCACCTCTTTGTTTGACAATAAATTGGGCAAAACTAGATAGCCATCGCGAACAAATTGATTTTTTTGTGTTGTTGACATTACAGACATTGGCTATATCAAATATGTTAATTATTACACAAGAAACCTCAGTATAACGTTAATCTAAAAAAGCGACTATTGAGTTTTGCTAGCTTAGGGTTTTGTCATTTTCAGTCTTGATCGAGTAATTCGATCCAGTGCTTAACAGGAATATCTGACTTGGTGTTCATATGTAATTGGCAACCAACATTTGAAGTTACTATCTGCTCAGGTTGATCAATAGTTAACGCCGATAACTTTTTATCGAGTAATTCACCCGCAGTTTTTGCTTGTAGCACTGAATAAGTTCCGGCTGATCCGCAACACATATGCCGATCTTTTGTTTTAGCTAATGGAATACCCAAACTCTCCAACAATTTATCAACATTAGTTGGCAACTTCATGCCATGTTGAAGCGTACAAGGGCAATGGACCGCCGTTTTAGTAGCCGCCAACTTATTTTGGTCCAACTGTAATTGACTAAGATCCTCTTGCTCCAGGATTTGACTAATATCCTTAGTTAAGGCTGAAATACGTTTAGCTTTTTCAGCATATTCAAGATCATGCTCAAACAGTTCACCATATTCTTCAACCATAACACCACAACCTGAAGCCGTCATCACCAAGGCTTCAGCGCCTGCTTCAACTGCAGGCCACCACGCATCAATATTTTTACGCATAGCATTTAATCCATCATCGTGTGCACCTAAATGATAATCCACCGCCCCGCAGCAACCTGCATTGGGCTCTTCAACCAAGGTGATGCCTAGCTTATCTAACACTCGCGCAGTTGCTGCATTAGTGTTGGGTGTTGCCACGCTTTGTGCGCAGCCTGCCAATGCAAGCATGCGTCGTGGATGGCTATTTGCTGGCCAAGGCGTGTATTTTTGTTTTGCTGGAACCTTTTTACCAATCACGCTTAATGGACCAATCATAATGAGCCTGAAAAATTGACCAATGCGTAAAAAAAACCCAAACCGTTTTGGATACGGTAATAATTTTCGTAACAACCAACGCGAAACAGAATCTAAACTACCTCGAGGCACTCTTTCTTCAACCATGCCTTTCCCAATATCAACCAAACGGCCATATTGGACTCCTGAAGGACAAGTTGTTTCGCAACTACGACACGTCAAGCATCGATCTAAATGCGTCTGGGTTTTTTCTGAAACCTCATTAGTTTCAAGCAATTGCTTGATGAGATAAATACGCCCGCGTGGGCCATCGCGCTCATCATTAAAGTGCTGATAAGTCGGGCATGTCGCAGTACAAAAACCGCAATGAACACAAGCCTCAATTACACTCTTTGCGTCTTGGGCTTTGGGGTTATTAACCAGATCTGGGTGAAGTTCAGTATGCATAATATCTTCCTTGGTTGATTTTATAACCAACTATATAAACGGCCTGGATTAAAAATATTGTCTGGATCAAAAGATTTCTTAACATTTATCATAAGCTGTTTTAAAGCTGCATTACTTGGATCAAAAACATCTAGTTGACGATTACCTCCACTATAATGCTGTACTTCACCACCCATTGCTTTTGCATTCTCAGTCAATTCAGACAAATCAAATTCACCTACCAGCCATCGCTGCGAGCCACACCAGCTAAACGCCCAATCTGCGTCAGTAAGATTTGGTTTAGCCGCAGCATTAACTGAAAATTTCCACAACTTTTTGTCATCTTCAGTTCCTGCAAAAAAAACGTGTTGATGTTCTCGTATGGATTCCCAAAAAGTTGTTGCATCGTCTTCTGGCAACACGGCAAAACCATGCTGCGACTGCCATTGTGAAACTGCCGCGGTGGCAGCCGCATTAGCGCCTTCCAAGCGAACATAGACACGATTATCTATCCAGCTAGCCGCAGTAATCGGCTTAGCTGTCCCAGCCAAGTCATTCATCAAGCTCACAGCATCGCCTGCTTCAGCTGCAACAGACAAAGAGATGCTTGTTTCAGATTTAGGCAATACTTTAAAGCTCACTTCAGTAATAACGCCAAAAGAACCCATAGCACCAGCTTGTAGCCGTGACACGTCATAACCAGCTACATTTTTCATCACTTGACCGCCAAAACGTAAATGTTGGCCATGCCCATTGATTAATCGAATACCCAGTACATGATCACGAATAGAACCCAACCAAGGCCTCGCATGGCCTGACTGATTACTCGCTAAAGATCCTGCAATTGTTGCTTTCCCTCCAAAACGGCGAGGATCACAGGCAAGCACTTGATTATTTTTCGCTAATTCTGAATCTATTTCAGCCAACGTTGTCCCAGCGCGAGCAGTCATAATCAGCTCAACAGGTTTATAATCAACAATCCCGCTATGACCTGCGACTGCAAGCGGTTCATTGTTAGCTTCAACTTTGCGGCCAAGCGCGCTTTTTGTGCCATTACCCACAATAGTAATGGGCGTTTTTTCGGCCTTTGCTGTTTTGATTTGCTCGAATAATAATTGACTTATATCAGACATAAATTTACTCCCTTTAGTGGCACGTATGACACGAGTCGGCTTCGTTCTCAGCGTCAATTTCATTCTTTGAACGAATAGCTCGATATTCTTGGCATCGCTTTAAGGTTGGAATACCTTTCCCGGGATTGAGTGTGCCAACGGGATCGAAAGCTTGTTTGATTGCATTAAATTGCTGAATTTCTTCATCAGTAAACTGCACTACCATTTGCCGTATTTTTTCTAAACCGACACCATGCTCACCAGTGATGCAACCACCTGCTAAAACACAAGCTTCCAGAATACGACCACCAAATTCCTCTGTCTTTTCAAATTCACCTGGAACACTGCTATCAAATAAAATCAAGGGATGTAAATTACCGTCACCCGCATGAAAAACATTTGCTACACGCAAACCATATTCATCGGACAGACGATTAATTTCCGTCAACACATTGGATAATTGACCGCGTGGAATTGTGCCATCCATGCAATAGTAATCTGGCGAAATACGCCCAACTGCTGGAAAAGCAGATTTGCGTCCTTTCCAAAATAGCATGCGCTCTTCTTCGCTTTGGGAAATCTTGACTGAAGTGGCACCCATTTCTTTAAATAATTCGGCTACTTGATCAACATATTGCTCTACTTCTTCAAAAGTGCCATCTAACTCACATAACAATAATGCAGTCGCATCACGCGGGTAACCAGCTTTAGCAAAATCATCTGCCGCCACAATAGCAAAGCTATCCATCATCTCTAAACCACCAGGAATAATCCCCTCTTCGATGACCTTGGCAACGGCATCGCCAGCGTTAGTAATTGAATCAAAACCAGCAAGTACGACTTGCGCTTTTTCTGGCTTAGGCAATAAACGCACAGTAATCTCCGTAACAATACCTAACAAACCTTCTGATCCATGCATCAAGGCGAGCAAATCCATGCCATAGCCATCCAAGCCTTCATTACCAATTTCAAGCAATTCCCCTTCAACGGTAACAACCTGAACACGGACAATGTTATGTACCGTTAAGCCATACTTCAGACAATGTACACCACCCGCATTTTCTGCAACATTACCCCCAACAGAACATGCAATTTGTGAAGATGGATCTGGTGCATAGTACAAATCAAGATCAGCAACTGCCTCACTGACAGCAAGATTTCTCACTCCGGGCTGCAATCTAGCTAAACGCGCTTGCGGATCGACTTGAAGGATTTCATTGAACTTTGCTAACGATAATAAAACACCACAATCATGCGGTGTTGCTCCTGCCGATAAACCTGTGCCGGCACCACGTGCCACTACTGGTACACCGTATTTATGACAAATGCGCATGATTTTTTGCACCTGTTCTACAGTCTCAGGCAATACAGTCAACATTGGCAATTCACAATAAGCGGATAAACCATCACACTCATAAACGCGCTGGGTTTCAGCATCAGTAATGACATATTCAGAATCAATAAACTGACGGAATTCAGCCGCTAGTTTTTCCTGATTTGCAATGGTCTGCTCATTTAACGTTGTATTCATATTGTTATGCCTTGCAGCAAAAAGGTTTCGAAAAAGAGATTAACTTCATTATTTAATTACGTTTTTCATAAAGTGCTCTAGCGCAGCTTCGGCAACTTCCATATCTTGCTGTGGAGTACCAGAACTGACACCGATACCGCCGACACAGTCACCATCGACCATAACGGGAATGCCACCACCCACAGTACTAATGCGGCCGCTGCACTCGGTATGAATACCAAATGCCAGACTGCCTGGAGTATTGGCGGCATTGTATTCATGCGTAGCTTTTCTAGCAGAACCCGCAGTAAAGGCTTTGTCTACTGAAACCTGCACGCTATGAGCTTTGCCGCCATTCATGCGTTTAAATGCGATTAAGTTTCCAGAATCATCCGTAACAGCGATGCACATCGGCACATCTATTTCTTCCGCTTTTGCAGTGGCAGCAGCAAGAATTATTTCAGCGTCTTCTATACTGAGTCGTTTTACTGAAATCATAAGTATCTCCTGTAGTAAATTATGTTCTGATTTGTTTCAATCGCTGTTTAGCACTCGGTCTCAAATTAACCTTTAGCTTGTAAGCGATATGCGTGTAGTAATGGTTCGGTATAACCGCTAGGTTGCTCTGCCCCTGCAAATACCAATGCGCAAGCCGATTTAAATGCAACCCCATCATAACTTGGCGCCATATTGATATAGTTCGGATCGCCCGCGTTTTGCTCATCAACAATGCGTGCCATACGCTGCATCGCTTCATTGACATCCTGTTCAGAACAAACCCCGTGTTCTAACCAATTAGCTAATAATTGGCTAGATATACGCAAAGTGGCACGATCTTCCATCAAGCCTACGTCCTTAATATCTGGCACTTTCGAGCAGCCAACACCTTGATCTATCCAGCGCACGACATACCCTAAAATTCCTTGGGCATTGTTATCTAGCTCATTTTGAATCTCTTGCTTCGACAGCTTGTGACTTCCCAATAGCGGCACTGTTAAAATATCATCGAGGTTCGCACGTGGGCGCTTAGATAAAACAGTTTGTCGCGCAAAGACATCTTCTTGATGATAATGAGTAGCATGCAAGGTAGCGCCTGTAGGCGATGGCACCCAAGCACAATTTGCACCTGCCTTAGGGTGATCAAGCTTAGTCGCTAACATTTGTGCCATTTCATCGGGTTTTGGCCACATGCCTTTGCCAATTTGAGCAACACCTGGCAAACCACATTCAATGCCAATATCAACATTCCAGTCTTCATAGGCATTAATCCAAGCTTGTTGTTTGATGCTTTCTTTTGGCAAAAATGCACCTGCTTGCATCGAGGTATGAATTTCATCACCTGTACGATCAAGAAAGCCTGTGTTAATAAACACAATACGGTCTTTTACTGCCCGAATGCATTCCTTTAAATTAACCGTAGTGCGACGCTCCTCATCCATCACTCCTATCTTCATGGTATTTCGCGGCAAACCGAGAATATCTTCTATTCCAGAAAATAACGTATTGGTGAATGCTGCTTCCTCAGGCCCATGCATCTTAGGTTTAACAATATAAATGCTCTTTGTACGACTATTGTGGAGAGTCGCATCTTCTTTAAAATCATGCATAGCACCAAGTGTGGTGAATAAAGCGTCTAAAAAGCCTTCAGGCACCTCATTACCTTGCGCATCTAAAATTGCATTATTCGTCATTAAGTGCCCTACATTTCGAACTAATAGCAAGCTCCGGCCATGCAACTCAATTGCTTGTCCATCTTTGCCAGCGTAGTGCCGATTGGGGTTCATTTTGCGAATGATGGTTTGATCGCCTTTTTTGAAAGTTTCTTCAAGATCACCTTTCATCAAACCCAGCCAATTTCGATAAACTAGAGCTTTATCTTGCCCATCGACTGCAGCAACAGAATCTTCACAATCCATAATTGTGCTGATAGCGGACTCAATAACAATATCTTTTACCCCTGCTGCAGAATCTTTGCCAATAGGGTGCTGATGATCAATGTGAAGCTCTATATGTAATTTGTTTTTTTGCAACAGTAACACCAGCGTATCATCAACTTGATTACTGCCAATAAATTGTTCTGGCTTTGCCAAACCAACTTTCGAACCGTCGTCTAAGCTTGCTTGTAGTTCACCAGACTCTATTTCATAAGCGGTCGCAGCAGCATGTTGCCCTTTGGCTAATGGCACCGACTGATCTAAGAATTCAGTTGCTTTTTGAATTACAGCCTTTCCTCTTACAGGGTTGTATGCACCTGATTTGTCGCGTCCCTCTCTTTCATCGATTACATCGGTGCCGTAGTAAGCGTCATATAAACTGCCCCAACGGGCATTAGCCGCATTCAATGCAAAACGTGCGTTATTTACCGGAACCACTAACTGTGGACCCGCTATTGTAGCGATTTCATCATCCACATTTTTAGTATCAGCGGCAAAAGTCTCACCTTCTGCTACCAAATACCCAATATCCATTAAAAATTGTTTGTATGCAGAAAAATCCTGACTCAAACCTTGCGGATGATCTCGGTGCCATTGATCTATCTGTTCTTGTAACTGCTGACGTTTTTCTAGTAACGCTCGGTTCAGCGGTGCTAACTCATGAACTAATTTTGAAAAACCTACCCAAACTTGTTCCTCACTGACATCCAGACCTGGCAAAATTTCATTGTCTAGCAAACCGATTAATTCTGCATGAATAGATAAATCTTGTTTCGTAATGTAATTCTTCATAGTTTTTCTCGTTATTTTCAGAATTTCAATGATTTTAAATAATATAATTTTAAGAGCCTATATGTCTATACTATATAATACTGGTATGACCAGC
>CAZWHW010000014.1:39999-44821 GCA_964633815.1 uncultured Gammaproteobacteria bacterium | reverse complement strand
CAATGTTACAGTGCAGTCAATGATGCAAGCATTTGATCTTTCAATTGACAAGTCTAGTATTAAACCAAAATAGTAAATTATAAGTGTAAGGTGTTGATATGAAAGGTGGTTTAGGCAATATAATGAAGCAAGCGCAAGCGATGCAGAAGAATATGAAGAAAGCCCAATCAGAACTTGCTGAAATAGAAGTTACAGGCAGTGCTGGTGGTGGCTTAGTGAATTTGACTATGACTTGCCGTTATGACGTTCGTAAAGTTAGTATTGATCAAGAACTTTTTGAAGATGACAAAGAGATAGTTGAGGACTTAATTGCTGCTGCAGTCAATGATGCGGTTAAAAAGGTTGAATCAACTACTGAAGAAAAAATGTCAGGTATTGCTGGTGGTCTCGGTGGCATACCAGGAATGCCATTCTAAGTATTTTATGCTTATTAGTCAGCAGTTATAACCTAAATGTCGAATGCCAAAGCCATTGAAGCTTTACAAAATGCATTAAAGTGTCTCCCAAGTGTTGGACCTAAAACGGCTCAGCGAATGGCATTTCATTTGTTAGAACGTGATCGAGCAGGCGCCGAAGCTATTTCTGAGGCATTACAAACTGCATTGAATACGATCTCGCATTGCAATTTATGTAATACTTTGTCGGAATTATCTATATGCGAGATTTGTCAATCTGACAAACGTAATAAGCATATTTTATGTATTGTTGAAACTCCTGCTGACTTATCTGCAATTGAGCAAGTTGCGGCATTTGAAGGTCTGTATTTCGTTTTAATGGGTGCTTTATCACCACTTGATGGAATTGGGCCTGAAAAACTCGCCATAAAACGTTTAATAAAAAGGTTGTCAGATTCAGCCTTACAAGAAGTCGTGATTGCGACAAATTTAACTGCAGAAGGCGAAACGACCGCTGATTACTTATATGCATTACTGCAAGATCAATTCCCACATTTAACCGTTAGCCGGCTTGCTCGAGGCGTTCCAGTTGGTGGTGAGCTGGAATATATGGATCAAGCAACAGTGGCGCAAGCTTTACGTGACCGACAAAAAATATAGTCGTTCATTGATTTAACAAAAACAATTGGAAATATAATAATGGCGCAAGATTACAATAATTTAGTTTGGATGGACTTGGAAATGACGGGTTTAAACCCTGAGCATGATCGAATTATTGAAATGGCGACGATTATTACGGATAGAGAGTTAAAAGTGATCGCTGAAGGTCCAATTATTGTTATTCATCAATCGCAAGAATTATTAGATGGGATGGATGAATGGAATACTCGAACTCATGGCAAGACAGGACTGACTGATCAGGTAAAACGTTCCAGAATTACGGAACGCCAAGCGGAAATTGAAACCTTAGATTTTATTCAACGTTTTACCCCGAAAGGGCGGGCGCCCCTATGTGGTAATAGTATTTGTCAGGATCGCCGGTTTTTATATCGTTATATGCCTGAACTAAGCGATTGGTTGCACTACCGCAACATTGATGTAAGCTCAGTGCAAGAATTATTTAAATCCTGGAATCCAGAGGTTTTACAAAATTTCAGTAAACGTTCGACGCATAAAGCTATTGATGATATTCGTGAATCCATTGAAGAATTACGTTTTTATAAACAGTTTATGTTTGAAGAAGACTATTAGATGATTATTTATTAAAAAATAACTTGATAAAGAGGATTGAATTCTACGTGCAAGTTACTTAAAAATAATATAAATTATATAAACAGATTTAAGCTAAAAAGAATAGTAATTTTTTTTTACAATGAATGATTACACAGAAGATGATTATGGGCCTTCGTTCTTGCAAATGGGCAATAGCCTAATTGAGGCAGAATTATCACAAACCATATCATCTGAAACAGTTACATTAGAAACTTTCCAAACGGTTTTATCGGATAAGACTAAAATCAATAAGATTCTTGAATTAGCTGAAAAATCGATCGAATATTTTGTGGCCAAAGACTCTGAGTTAATTAATTACATTTGGGGGATCAATCATTC
Source organism: uncultured Gammaproteobacteria bacterium (assembly GCA_964633815.1). GTDB lineage: Bacteria > Pseudomonadota > Gammaproteobacteria > Arenicellales > Arenicellaceae > CALKZN01. Next base: position 42,815 of record CAZWHW010000014.1, on the reverse strand, counting down.
TCAATTTATATTAATAGAACGCCGTTTAAAAGAAGTATTCAAACGTAGTTATAGTGAATATGTATCAGTGTTTAGCTTCATGTCAATGAGTGCTGCTACCAGAGCTGAAATAACTCGTTTAATTGCCGAAGAAATGGCATTAAAAAATGGCATATTCAAAAAGAAATATATAAAAATAAGTCAACTAATTAAACATCAAAGTAATCATTTAGAACGATTATCTTTGGTGCTTAGAGGCTTATATTTGAACCATGCAAAATTAAAACAAGAAGACTGGATAAAAGTAGAGGATGACTTGAAATATATTCGTAGTGCAGATGAATATATTCGTCGCAATCGGCCTGAATTTATTGAAACAAAATCAAAGAACATCAACGTAGATGGTTTGTTATGGTTAAATCGACAACTCAAACAAAAATATCAGCGTCAATATCATCATTTTAATGATGACTTTCCACTCATAGCTGAAGCTTGGACAATGGGTGTGGTCTCCGTAAAGCAATCCGAATTTATGCCTGAGATTACAAAACTGCCAAAAAATGTGCAAAAAAAGATCCAATATTATGCGCAATTAGCGAATACATTGATGGGTCTGCATAAAATAGAATTAGAAATTCGCCTTAAAAATTCTATTTAATTAAACACCTTTTAGTAACAAGCATTTTTCAATTGCTTTAGCGCCCATTCAACGTGCTCTCTAACCATTATTGAACAGCTTTCAAGTTTTTTGGTTAACAACTCTATTGCTAACTGGCTTGGAGTTCCATTTCCAATAGCAACAGCTAAATTACGCTGCCAGGATTCATAACCAATTCTCCTAATTGCACTACCTTCCATTTTTTTTAAAAAAGTAACTTCATCCCAAGCAAATAAAGATAGTAATGTTTGCTGATCTAATTGGTGCCTTGGAGCGAAATCAGGCTCTTGTGTTAATTGTGCAAATTTATTCCAAGGGCAGATAAGTTGACAATCATCACAACCATAAATACGATTACCAAGAGCTTCACGAAACTCTATTGGAATTGAACCCTTGAGCTCAATCGTTAAGTAAGAAATACAACGCCTAGCATCAACTTGATAGGGGGCCACGATAGCTTGTGTTGGGCAGACATCAATACATTTTGTGCAACTACCGCAATGATTTTCAGACTTATTGCTCGTCGAAAGTGGTAAATCAGTATAAATTTCGCCTAGAAAAAACCATGACCCAGTTTTTTCTTGAATCACATTACTGTGCTTACCAATCCAGCCCAATCCAGACTTTTCGGCCAAAGCTTTTTCAAGAACTGGCGCACTATCTGAAAATACGCGATAGCCAAACTCACCAACTAATGTTTGAATTTGTGTAGCAAGTTTCTGTAAACGATTCCGCATTAATTTATGATAATCGCGGCCTAAAGCGTAGCGTGAAATATACGCTATATCTGAGTTTTTAAGTGCTGCTTCACTGTCTTCTTTATTTTCAGGCAGATAATCCAGACGAACTGAAATCACTGAACAGGTTCCAGTGACAAGTTCTTCAGGTCGCGAACGCTTGGTTCCGTGGCGCTGCATATAATCCATTTCACCATGAAAACCTTTGCTCAACCATTCTTGTAAATGTGTTTCATGTTCGAGCAAATCTACATCACTAAAACCCACCGCATCAAAACCTAATTCTAAAGCTAAGCTTTGAATTTTTGTTTGAAGGTTGGCTGGATAATGTTGTGACATAACAATGATAAAGGATAGGTTGGTTTCACTTATATTATATTCAAAATAATAAACCATTTTTTATTAATACTTAGTTGATTTTTTTGCTATTCTTCGAGTCACAAAAAACTGGTTTTATCACCAAAGCCTAGATGGAAAAAAATCAATTTATAGCCCAAAACTCCAGCGAAATGCATTTATGTGGTCAACAGATTGCGCACCATATCATTTCGCCAAGCGTTATCTACCTGAACGGTGACTTAGGTGCCGGAAAAACAACTTTAGTACAGGGCATATTGCAATTCTTTGACTATCAAGAAGTCGTTTCAAGTCCTTCCTATAATCTAATTCATCAATATCCAACCAAACATTTTGATGTTGCTCATCTAGATTTATATCGCCTAGACAATCCAGAAGAAATTACTATGTTAGGCTTGGCTGATTTATTATCTAGTAAGAGTATTTTATTTGTTGAGTGGCCAGAAAAAGGTACAGGCTATTTGCCGCAAGCTGACATGATCATTGATATCACGTATCAAACAATGCCCAATGTTGGCAGAGTGATTAAATTCGAATTTCCGCATTAATGAATAATTTGACTGTTTTTTTAATTTTTTATACGCAAAATAAAGTGAATCCGCGACAACCAAAGTTAGTCAGCATTAGCCTGTTTATGTTTACAATGCTATTTCTGAGCCTTATCTGCGTTAATGTTGCAATGGCTCAAACCGCCGATATTAAAGGCGTTCGTATTTGGCATGCTCCCGATCATTCCCGGCTAGTTTTTGATATGTCGGAAAAAGCTGATTTCAATATTTCGTTGTTACAACAACCTAGTCGCTACGTTATTGATTTTAATAAAGCTAGTCTGAAAGGGAAAATCCCTAGCAACGAAAATAATACACGGATAAATCAAATTCGTGCAGGTCAGCTAAATGATGGACGTTTTCGTGTGGTGATTCCTATCAAAAAAACGCTAGAAATGAAGAATTTTCAGCTAGCACCTAACCAGCTATATGGTCATCGCTTAGTTGTGGATTTATTTGATATTAAAAAAACCGCAGACACTCAAATACCTGAAACTCAACAACAAGCTAGCACACCATCAACCACTGCCAATGCCA
>CAZWHW010000014.1:6882-39899 GCA_964633815.1 uncultured Gammaproteobacteria bacterium | reverse complement strand
TGCCAATGCCACACAAAATTACGCGCAACTTCCGCAAATAAAAAAACAAATTATTATTGCTGTCGATGCAGGCCACGGCGGTGAAGATCCAGGTGCACTAGGATCTCGTTCTAGAGAAAAAAATATTACCTTAGCGATTTCCAAGCGACTAGCTCGAAAAATAGACAATACCAAAGGCATGCGCGCAGTTTTGATTAGAACAGGCGATTATTTTGTTAAATTAGGCAATCGAATAGCGCTTGCTAGAAAAGCCAATGCAGACCTGTTCGTATCTATTCATGCGGATGCGGCGTTGAACAAATCAGCACGTGGCATGTCAGTGTTTGCTTTATCGCAACGTGGAGCATCCAGTGCATTAGCAAGAGCACTTGCAAGAAAACAAAACCAAGCGGATTTGATTGGAGGCGTCAGTATTAAGGATAAAGACGACGAACTTGCGCAAGTATTACTAGACTTATCCTTGACCAATAAAATCAGTGAAAGTGTCGAACTAGGGTCTCTGGTATTGAAACGAATGGGCAAGCTAGGCAAATTGCATAGCAAACGGGTTGAACAAGCAGGTTTCGCTGTGCTTAAATCGCCAGACATTCCCTCTATTTTGGTTGAAACCGGTTTTATTACCAATCGCTCAGAAGAACAGCGTTTGCTATCTCAGCGTTTCCAACAGCAACTAGTCAATCAAATCTATGATGGTATTGTTGATTATATCAATCGTAATCCCGTGCAAGTTGGGAATGCTAATTTTCAAATCACCCCAAGCAATCATTCCATCGATACTAGTTTTTCTGACGATGTTGACAATAGAGATAATAGAACAGTTTTTCATACAGTCCGAAGTGGTGATTCTTTATCAAAAATTGCGAATCGTTATGGCATTAGCTTAAAACAACTCAAACAGTGGAATAAGCTGAAAAGCAATGTAGCAGTTAAAGGCAAAAAATTGCGCGTCGCTCCTCAAGGTAGTTCGCAACAAAATAACCAGTCTGGAACCAGCACAAAAACAATTCGACATACCGTAAAGAGAGGCGATTCTTTGTCAGCTATTGCCCAGCGCTACGGAGATTCAATGCAGGCTATACGCACTCGAAATAATATGAAAACCAGCCGCGTCTATATTGGTCAACGGCTGAAAATTAATACTGCTGTTAATGCAGCCAATCGCAACTCTTCAAATCAAAACAGTTCTAGTCAGAGAAGCAATACTCCGCAAATACATATTGTTAAACGCGGTGAATATCTCAGCGGTATTTCTGCTCGATATAATATTTCTATCAAATATTTGAAAAGAATTAATAATCTCAAATCAAATAACATTTTTGTTGGGCAAAAATTAACCATTTCAAATAGAGCGAAAACTCCAACAAATAAAACGATTAAACATAAAGTCCGTTCGGGAGAAACATTATCGGGTTTGGCGTTAAAATATAAGGTAAAACAAGCGGATATTATTCAGTGGAACAAACTGAAAAAGAAACAATTATTTATCGGTCAACGCTTGATCATTAAAGTTCGGTAAAAGAGTGCGGTAAAAGGGTACTATGACCAAATGAGTAAACCGAAAATTAAAGCCCTTGATCCTAAACTGATCAATCAGATTGCTGCTGGTGAAATTATCGAGCGACCTGCATCAATCTTAAAAGAATTGATCGAAAATGCTCTGGATGCAGGTGCAAGAATAATTCATATTGATGCTGAAAATGGCGGTATCAAACGTATAAAAGTCACAGACGATGGCCAAGGAATTAGCAAACAAGATCTAGCCTTAGCGTTATCTCGGCATGCGACCAGCAAAATTTCTAGCATGGACGACTTACATCAAATCGCAACACTTGGTTTTCGTGGTGAAGCATTACCAAGTATCGCTTCAGTCACCCGATTAACTCTGACATCAAGGACGCCACAAAGCGATGAAGCTTGGCAAGTGTCAAGTGAGGGTAATAACCAAATTTCAAAACCCAAACCTGTTGCCCATCCTATTGGCACAACCATAGAAACGTTAGATTTATTTTATAACACTCCTGTTAGGCGCAAGTTTTTAAAAACGGAAACAACTGAACTCAAGCATATTACGCAACTGGTCAGGCAAATGGCTTTAGCTAGCCAAAAAACAGCATTCCGTTTTTCTCATAATGGCAAAATAGTATTAAACCTAGCACCTGCTGACATGAGTGATGGTCGTCGGGTACAAGATATTTGCGGGAAAAACTTCACTGAAAATAGCCGTTTTCTAAGTGAAGTTGTTAATGGCAAATCATTAACTGGCTGGGTAGGACTGCCGAGTTTTTCCCGAAGCCAAGCAGATATGCAATATTTTTATCTCAATGGACGATTAATTAGAGATAAAACCATCATGCATGCCATTCGTTTAGCTTTTCAAGATGTGCTTTTTCATGGCAGGCACCCAGTCTATGTGTTGAGCTTGACCATGGATCCAGCCGCAGTTGATGTCAATGTGCACCCAACGAAACATGAGGTTCGATTTCGTGAAAGTCATGAAATTCATCAATTTTTATATCGAACAATTAAGCCTTATGTACAAGCTAGTGCAACGGAGCAACCCGCGCTACAAATATCTGAACAAATGCGAATGGAAAAGCCCACACCTTATCCAACGCAGCAACAATCTTTTGGACGCTTAAACAATCCAACACCAGCTGAAAATGCAGCGAGTTTACAATTTCAAGATAGTTCGACGAATGACTCCTCAGTTGTAGCTAAAGGGATAACTACTTCAAATGCGCCTTTTAATGCACAAAGCAGCAATACGCAAAGTAGTGGTTCATTTCAATATAAAGGAAACAATCAATATCCGCAGAAACCGGATTTTGCAAAGCTGGCTGAAAATGATAACAATTTAGCGTATGAAAATAATGATCGTGGCGAAGAAACGCCGCCACTAGGATTTGCGTTAGCTCAATTACATGGTGTTTATATACTTGCGCAAAATCAACAAGGTTTAATTTTAGTCGACATACATGCTGCTCATGAACGTATTACTTATGAAAAACTTAAGCAGCAACTATCTACTGAAAAAATTCAACAACAGCCACTACTAGTGCCTGTGACTGTGGTTGTCACCCAAGCAGAGGTTAATGCCTGGGAGCAACAAAATGATGTATTTGATCAACTTAAATTGCAAATTGAACGCTTAAGTGATGAAACGTTAGTGGTCAGAGCTGTACCTGATATTTTACAAAATGCAGATATTGCTCAATTGGTTCGTGATGTATTGGCGGATCTTTTAACGCTTGGCAATAGTCATCGTATTGAAGAAACCATACATGAAGTATTATCTAGTATGGCATGCCATGGTTCAGTCAGAGCAAATCGAAAACTTAGCATTGATGAGATGAATGCCTTGCTTAGGCAGATGGAAGTCACAGAAAGAAGCGGGCAATGTAATCATGGCAGACCAACGTGGATGGAATTTAAATTAAAACAAATCGATAGCTGGTTTCAACGAGGTCAGTAGCTCAAACAAATACCTGATATGTCTGAAAACTTAAGCGATTGGTCAGATAAGATTAAAGATGCAACAGTTGACACTGTTCCGATCATTTTTGTAATGGGTGCGACGGCCACTGGCAAAACAGATATCGCGGCGTTGATGTCAAATCATATGCCGGCGGAATTGGTTAGCGTTGATTCCTCATTGGTTTATCGTGGAATGGATATTGGTACAGCTAAACCAAATCGAGATTTTCTAAAACAATATCCTCACCATTTAGTTGATATACGCAACCCTAATCAAACGTATTCTGCGGCTGATTTCTGCCAAGATGCAAAAAAACTAATTCCTGAAATTATTGCTAGAGGCAACATACCCATTTTAGTTGGGGGGACTTCGTTTTATTTTTCAGCTTTAGAAAATGGCTTGCCCGATTTGCCAGAGAAAAACTCGCATATTCGCCAACAAATCGAACAAGAAGCCACTGTAAAAGGTTGGCCTGCAATGCACGAGAAGCTAGAAGAACTAGATCCAAAAAGTGCTAAGCGAATTCATATCAATGACCCACAAAGAATTGAACGCGCACTTGAAATTAATATCTTAACCGGCCAGCCTGTAACGGATAAAACAAGCTCTGAGCCACTGATTAATAATCCTATTCTTAAAATAGCGGTTTATCATAACAATCGAAAGGTGTTGCATTCACGAATCGAGCATCGTTTTAAAATAATGATGGAACAAGGTTTAGATAAAGAGATTGATACGTTGCTGCAGCAATACCCAAAAGATATTCCAGCTTTTAGAATGATTGGCTATCGACAATATATTAACGGCATAGAAAACCAAGAAACGCTTGATTCAATCAATGAAAAGAGTATTATCGCGACCCGTCAATTAGCAAAACGTCAATTAACATGGCTACGTAATCAGTCAGGTGTTTTATGGCAGGATGTTACTAAAGAGAATTTATCCCCATCTAGTAATTTTCTGGCTCAATACGGTCTATATTGGCTACAAAACATGATGCGTTTTTAATGCAAGGTTTTATTGGCTTAACGGTTCTTTAACTACATGTCTAACGAATTATTAGTTACTTTGTAGAAGATGACTGTTTTGGTAAAAACATTGATTAATCGTTACGATTTATTGTATGTTTAAAACAATAAAGCAATAGAATTTTGTAAAATCAAGTGATTTTATAAATGCTTTATTTCAGATATAAAAATTAATTTTTACCTCAACAACAATAAAAATATTTAGGAAAATTACAAAATGTCTACTGGGAAAAATAAAGGCCAAAGTCTACAAGATCCATATTTAAACGCATTGCGTAAGGAACGTGCGCCTGTTTCATTGTTTCTTGTAAATGGAATCAAGCTTCAAGGTCACATAGAATCATATGATCAATTTGTCATTGTTTTACGGAATGGACCGATTAATCAAATGGTTTACAAGCATGCAATTTCTACGGTTGTGCCCAACGGCACCATTGACTATTTAGACGAAAAAGATGCTTAAGTTGAATAAAATTGCCATGTATACAATTTTATAATGTGAACTTCATTGTTTGACGCTAGAAAACAGTTAGAAAAACCAAAAACGTTGATTGTCTATCAACGTGATTCTTCTGAAGCCGATTTAAGTGTTTTAGAAGAAATTCAATTGTTAGCTGAATCCGCTGGCTGTGAAATCATCGAATTAATTACAGCTTACCGAAGTAAACCTGACAAAGCGACGTTTGTTGGTAAAGGTAAAGCTGAAGAAATTAAGGAGTTTGTAGCAGCCAACAAGATTGAGCTTGTAATTTTGAATCACAGCGTTAGTCCAATTCAAGAAAGAAACTTAGAACGCTTTGTTTGTACTCGTGTGCTGGATCGCACGGGTTTAATTCTCGATATATTTGCGCAACGCGCTCGTACCCGTGAAGGCAAACTACAGGTAGAACTTGCTCAATTACAGCATATTTCAACACGTTTGGTACGTGGTTGGACTCACTTAGAACGTCAAAAAGGCGGAATCGGTTTACGCGGCCCTGGTGAAACACAACTAGAAACAGATAGACGTTTAATTGGCCAGCGCATAAAAAATTTACATAAACGCCTAGATAAAGTTTCCGCTCAACGCGATTTACGGCGAAAATCACGAAAAAAAGTACCCATACCAACGGTTTCCTTGGTGGGTTATACCAATGCCGGCAAGTCTTCTTTATTTAATAGCTTAACGTCGTCTAATGTTTATGCGGAAGATCAATTATTCGCGACATTGGATACGACTATGCGTAGGCTTGAAATAGAACAATATGGACCTATAGTTTTGTCAGATACGGTAGGTTTTATTCAAGATTTGCCACACTCATTGGTTAAAGCATTTCATTCCACTCTAGAAGAAGTTGCTAATGCTCAACTCTTACTGCATGTTGTCGACTGTGCCGCTTTAGAACGTGATAAACGTATTGATGAGGTGAACACTGTACTAAGAGAAATTAATGCAGATGAAATTCCCAGTATCACTGTGTTTAATAAGTTAGACTTGACTGATAAATCGGCAAAACGATTAATGCAAGCTGACGGAGAGAATGAGCGTGTTTGGGTTTCAGCGCATACAGGCGAAGGGCTTGATTTGTTGTTATTAGCAATTCAAGAACAGTTATCTCGTGATTTTCTGACCTATACATTAACTTTGCCACCAAAAGAGGCTCAATTGCGAGCTAAATTATTCTCGAAAGAACTTGTTTTGCATGAAACAATTACAGCTTCAGGTGATTTTTCATTGCAATTACGTTTATCACCCAGTGATGTTGGCTGGTTGCAAAAAGCCCATGGCGAATATGAATTGCATGCATTGAAGTTTGATGTTTCTAATGTCGCGTAAATACATGTGAACCATGTTATTTTTCTGCTCACATTAAATATCCATGAAACATTTATAATCGCTTTAGTTAATATCAATAAATGCTATTATTCGCACTTGAATTATAAGAAGTTAATCTCCATTTTTAAGGGGATAAGCTATTAAATTTTCACACTAAATTATCGGAGAACAGAATATGCCTTGGAATGAACCTGGGTCTGGTAAATCCTCAAATTCTGGCGGTGACAATGGCCGCAAAAAACCTAGCGGCAATCAAGCCAATAATAATGACATTGAAGAAATGCTTAAAAACTTAAAAGAAAGTTTTGGTGGTGGTCGCAATGGCAGAAATTCAGGCAATCGTTCTGGTGGCAATGGACCAATGCTACCTGCATGGTTAAGTTTGCCTGTAATTATTATTGGATTGCTAGTTTTTGTCGGCTTTAAATCGATTTACACCATTCAAGAAGGTTTTGAGAGCATTGTTTTGCGATTTGGGGAATATAATCGCACCCAAATCGCAGGTCTAAACTTTGCGCTGTGGCCTATTGAATCCAAGTTCAAAGTTGATACCAAAAAAATTCGTACCGTTGAAGTGGGTTACCGAAACGGTCAATCCAAACCAAAAGAAGCGCTAATGTTGACGAATGATGAAAACATTGTTGATGTCACCATGGCTGTTCAATACACGATTAAAGACCTGCAATTATTAATCTTCAATGTCGGCAATATCGAGCAACGTGGTGAACTAGATAGTGTAGTTCGCGGTGCAACAGAAAGTGCATTACGTGAAGTGGTTGGTAGTAAAACCATGGATGATCTGTTGACGAAAGGTCGTCGTGAAGTAGACATTAATACTAAAGATGTATTGCAGGTCATTTTAGATCGCTATTTAACGGGAATTCAGGTGGAATCGGTAGAAATTCAAGACGCTAAACCGCCAAAGCCAGTCAGTGATGCATTTGATGATGTTGTAAAAGCAGATCAAGATAAAATTCGTAAAGAAAATGATGCACAAGCTTATGCGAATGATTTAGTACCAAAAGCGCGTGGTGAGGCATCTCGAATTATTCAAGAAGCACAAGCTTATAAAGAAACTATTGTGGCTGAATCGACTGGTGAAGCTGAGCGGTTTAATCAAATTTTATTTGAATATAGAAAAGCCCCAGAAGTGACTAAAAAACGTTTATATATCGAAACCATGGAGCAAGTACTATCTAACACCAATAAAGTCATGGTCGGAGAAGGCAATGGTAATAACTTAATGTATTTACCTATTGATAAAATTTTAGAACAAAACAATTCTCCAAAACGTTCAGGTAGTAACGCCTCGAATAATCAAATAAATCAACGAGATATCAAATCAGTAACTCCGAACCAAACTCGTTCGCGTACTGTGAATCGTGAGGGCCGATAAAATGGAAAAACGTTTATTACCCATAGCTATTATTACCGCACTAGCTTTTATAATCATTAAATCTTCGGTTTTTACCATCAATGAATGGGAGCGAGGATTGAAATTTAAGTTTGGTGAATTTTCTGGTGAAGAAATTCAACCAGGTTTGAATTTTAAATTGCCAATTGCGAACACCATCCGTAAGTATGATATTCGTATTCAAACGATGGATAAAGATCCAGAACGGTTTTTGACAATTAATAAAGAAGAATTACTCATCGATAGTTTTGTAAAGTGGAAAATCAAAAACTTACAAGGGTATTTCACATCAGTAAATACCAAATCACGAGCTGAAAATCGCTTGCAACAAAAAGTGAATAACAGCTTAAAGGAACAAATTGCTAAACGCACAATTGGTCAGGTTGTTGCTGATGATAGAAGCACTATTATGGATGAAGTTCGTAATGCAGTTGATGAAGAAGCTGATTCAATCGGGATTGAAGTAATTGATGTTCGTTTGAAACGAGTTGATTTGGCTGATGAGATTCAAGGTAACGTTTTTGCTCGTATGCGCTCAGAACGTGAACGAATTGCCAAAGAAAAACGAGCGGAAGGTGATGAAAAAGCTATTCAAATCGTTGCCGGCGCAGATCGTCAAAAACAAGTTATCTTGGCTGATGCTATTCGAGAAGCACAAATTCTTCGTGGTGATGGCGATGCGCAATCTACCAAAATTTTTGCCGATGCTTTTGGAAAAGATGAAGAATTTTATGAGCTTTTCCGTAGTTTAAACGCCTATAAGAAAACGTTTGAAGGCGGTAATGATCTAATGGTAATTGATCCAAATTCTGAGTTTTTCAAATTCTTTCAATCGGGCCAATAAACCTGTTCCATGGACTGGGAGGGGCTAGGTATCGGTTTCGCCTTCTATCTCATGATAGAAGGCTTAATGCCTTTTTTGAATCCAAAGCTTTGGAAACAGTCTTTACTCCAAGCCCTCCAACTAACAGAAAATAGTTTACGTGTGTTTGGAGCAATTTCTATCATTTTAGGTATAGCACTATTATATGCCATCAAATAGAATACAATATTCGCAACAAGCACGTAGATATACCATCCGCAAGCCTGTAAAAACAAACCAACCAATTCTCTCAAGATAAACCATGTCATCATCCATTTGGTTACTTCCACAAGGTGTTAGTGAAATTTTGCCCACTGAAGCAGCAAAGCTTGAGGCGTTACGTCGCAATATTTTAGATGAATTACAAGAGCGTGGTTTTGATTTAGTCTTCCCACCAATGATTGAGTTTTTAGATAACTTAATCCAAGGAGCTGGTTCTGAATTAACGACACAGACATTTAAAGTTCCAGATTATGATAGCCATAAAACACTGGGAATTCGAGCAGATATGACACCTCAGATTGCGCAAATTGATGCGCATCGCATAGCATCTGAAGTGAATAAATTATGTTACATAGGGACGGTACTACGTACTAAACCTATGACTTTAGGTGGCTCAAGAGAATTATTGCAAATAGGCGCAGAATTATTTGGTGATGAATCTATTGAAGCTGATAAAATCATTATAGACGCAATGCTGGCTGTTCATTCTTTGTCATTTAAGAGCGAGCAACAACTAACTTTAAGCTTAAGTCATGTTGATATATTTAGTGCTTTGATTGAAGCTTTAGACATAAATGAACAACAATCAGTGCTCATTTATGATGCTTTATTACGTAAATCAACACCTGATATCAATGCCTTGAATGCCAGCGTCAATGAAGACCTTAATGCATTTATTGCATTGTCAAAAGCGCGTGGTGATAATTCCATTTTACAGCAGTTTAAGCAGGAACCAGCTATTGCTAAATTACTAAGCAATAACAATACTTTTTTAGACCGCATTGACGCTGCTTTGAAGGAACTTGAAGCACTTACTACATACATTAAGCAAAGCAATAATGAACAACAAAATGTCAATTTACATATTGATTTATCAGAATTGCATGGCTACCGATACCATACTGGCTTGACCTTTCAAACGTTCATCAAAGGTGAAGGTCGCGCTATTGCCAAAGGTGGCAGATATCATGGCTTAAGCGAGTCTCAAGAAAAACCAAGAGCAGCCATTGGCTTCAGTGCTGACTTGAAACTGCTAGCAAGCAGAACGGCATAATCGCCTGCTTTAAAAGCCAACAGAATTTAGTAACCATTAACAGTAAACCGCTTAAACGCAAAGATTTTTTATGAGTAAGAACGTCGTAATCGTAGGTACCCAATGGGGAGATGAAGGCAAAGGCAAAGTCGTTGATTTATTAACTGATAAAGCAGATTTAGTCGTTCGTTTTCAAGGTGGCCATAATGCCGGTCACACTTTGGTCATCGGTGGTGAAAAAACCGTATTACACCTTATTCCATCTGGAATTTTGCGTGATAATGTTCGCTGTGTCATTGGAAATGGCGTTGTTTTATCGCCCGATGCACTATTAAAAGAAATCAGTGAACTGGAAAGAAATAATGTTCCTGTACAAGAACGTTTGCTCTTAAGTAATGCTTGCCCATTAATTCTGCCATACCATTATGCACTCGATCAGGCGCGTGAAATCAAACGTGGCAATAAAGCTATCGGCACAACTGGCAGAGGCATCGGTCCTGCCTATGAAGATAAAGTAGCTAGACGTGGCCTGCGCCTTAACGATTTAGTAGATAGCCCTTCATTTGCTGAAAAACTCGAAAATGTAATGGAATATCATAATTTTGCTTTGGAAAATTATTACAAAGTCGATGCAGTTGATTACCAAAAAACATTAGACGAAACACTAAGCTATAAAGAACAACTAGCCGCAATGACCATCGATGCGATTCAGTTGATCGATGATTATCAATCCGAAGGCAAAAACATTATGTTTGAAGGTGCGCAAGGCATGATGCTGGATATTGATCATGGCACATACCCTTATGTCACTTCATCAACTACAACATCTTCTTCTGCGGCATCTGGCTCAGGTATTGGGCCAAATAAAATCAATGAAGTATTAGGCATTGTCAAAGCCTATACTACACGTGTTGGTGCAGGACCTTTTCCGACTGAACTTAATGATGAAAACGGTATTCATCTAGGTACGAAAGGGCATGAATTTGGCGCAACCACAGGTCGTCAACGTCGTTGTGGTTGGTTTGATGCTGCCTTAATGAGACGTTCGCGCCAAGTAAATGGTCTGAGCTCATTGTGTTTAACTAAATTGGATGTTTTAGATGGTCTAGATGAGATTCAAGTTTGTATTGGCTATGAATTAGACGGTCAACGCATTGATGTTGCTCCAATTGGCGCTGAAAAATTAGCTCAATGCAAACCTGTCTATGAATCCCTACCTGGTTGGCAAGAAGAAACTTTAGGCATCGTTGAATTTGACCTTTTACCTGAAAATGCAAAAGCTTATATCAAGCGTTTGGAAGAATTAGTTGGAGTGCCTATGGATATTATTTCAACAGGACCTGACCGCGAACACACGATGGTGCTAAAAAACCCATTTATTGCATAATAGTTAAAATAAAAATAATATGATTTCCATGAGCCATTCGAGGGTGAATGACAAAAAATAAAAAGCACAGTTTTAAAAAAACAAAACATACAAGATTGCGTGGAGATATAGTCCTCACCTTCCTTAAACAAAAAGATGAACCTGTAGCGACTAGGGAAATAGCTCAAGTACTTGGCCAAGGTGGCAAACGTGGTATTGAGCAAACTTATCAAACATTAGAGATGTTGCGTGATGCAGGAGAAATCACACAAGTTCGACGCAATCGTTGGACTATTCAAAATCAGGTCAATGAAATGCTTGGCAAAGTAGTAGGGCACTCGGAAGGTCATGGCTATATTTTGCCCATCGAAGGTGGAGAAAAAATCTTTATTCGTCGTCATGAAATGAATGAAATCCTGCATGGTGATACTGTGAATGTTCGCATCACAGGCAAAGATAAACGCAACAAACTCTTCGGACAGATTATTGAAATCGTTGAACGCGGTTTTGATACTGTGGTAGGACGTTTTTTCACTGAAAGCGGTTTGCAATTCATCGTCCCTAATGATCAACGCATCTCCCAAGACATTTTCATTCCACCAGACTCGCTGCAATCATTAGATCAACAACCAGAAAGCGGTCAAGTCGTGCTTTGTGAAATAACTCAGTATCCAAGTAAAAATTTTCAACCGGTTGGCAAAATCATCAAGATTTTGGGTGACTATCTTGCGCCGGGGATGGAAATTGAAATTGCTAAGAATGAATTTGATATTCCATCGGAATGGCCTGAAAGCATTGCCAAAGAAACTAACAAATTGCCTGCTGAGGTTTTTGGCGATGACTTTCTGCATCGTCAAGATATTCGAGACTTGCCATTAGTCACTATAGATGGATCAGATGCTCGAGATTTTGATGATGCTGTTTTCTGTGAAAAAACGGAACAAGGTGACTTCAGGTTGATAGTTGCAATAGCAGATGTGTCTCATTATGTGAAACCTAAAACTGCATTGGACACTGAAGCATGGCTCAGAGGGAATTCCGTCTACTTTCCACGTCAAGTCATACCGATGTTGCCAGAAGTGCTTAGCAATGGTTTATGCTCTTTGAATCCAGCCGTAGATCGTTTATGTATGGTGTGTGATATACGCATTAATCAAACAGGCGAAATCATAGATTCTGAATTTTATTCTGCGGTAATGCATTCTCATGCACGTTTAATTTATGAACAAGTTGCAGAATATCTTGGATCCAGTCGGCAATCAAACAACGTAGATAAACTGCCGATAAAACAAAATAAAAATGCAGTTATAAGCTCTTTACATGAATTGGAAAATCTTGCGAAATTACTGGGTGAAAAACGTAGACAACAAGGTTCTATAGATCTGAACATAGCTGAACCTATGATTATATTTAACGATAGTCGTAAGATTGACAAAATCATCCCAAGAGAACGAAATTTTGCGCATCGATTGATTGAGGAATGTATGTTAGCAGCCAATATTTGTGCAGCTGATGCATTGGCTGGATCTAAGTTAGCGGGAGTTTATCGTGTGCACGAACAACCCGATGAAGACAAAATCAATGATACTCGTGAATTCATCCGTCAATTCGGCGCATTATTACCAGGAGGCAGTGAGCCTAGCCCACTCGATTACACAAAACTACTCAACAAGCTTGATGAAGACAGCACAGAAAGCAAAATCATCCATCAAGCATTATTACGCAGTTTCAAACAAGCCCGCTATAGTGAGGAAAATGATGGCCATTTCGCATTGGCATTTGATTCTTATACGCATTTCACTTCTCCGATCAGGCGTTATTCAGACTTACATGTACACCGCCAACTAAAACGCTTGATAAAAGAACCCACTGTACAAGATAATGACGATAGAGTTGACCAAGTAGTTGCACTAGCCGAACAAACGTCAATGACAGAGCGTCGCGCCGAAAAAGCCACGCGAGCAGTGATTCAATGGCTCAAATGTGAATATATGAGTCACAAAATCGGAGAGAAATTTACAGGCACAATCACCACGGTCGTTAATTTTGGTTTATTTATCGAATTGGATGAATACTATGTAGAAGGGCTTATTCATATAGCTAATTTAGGCGATGATTATTTTGTGTTTGATGAAGTCTCGCGTTCATTACATGGAGAAATGTTTGGAGAAAATTATAAAGCTGGCCAAAAAATCAATATTGTCGTGTCACGTGTAGACCTAGAGCAGAAGCGAATTGATTTTGACTTAGCTGATAAAAAATCACATAAAGGTAAAAATCCAGCCAAACGAGCTGTTCGCAAAGATCAAGCACTGAAAAAAACAAAAAAGAAAAAAAGCCGCAAAAAGCACTAATTTAAATCAGATGCAAAACTCCAAACCATACAAAAAACCGCATAAAGAGTCGAAAAACAAGTTAAACCGCTCTAAAGAAAAAAGTAATAAACATTACACGATTATTGGTATAAATCCCATTGTCACGCTTTTAGAAAATGATCCAACTCGTATTTTTTCAGCAACGATATCTGATTCCGATAAAAAATCATCGCGACTTGAACATGCATTGGCGTTGATCAAACAACACGATATCAATATTAATATACTCGATGCTGAACTCTTTAAAAGCCGTTTTACAGGCATCACCCAAGGAATTTCGGCCGAAGTTAGTGTACCCAAAGCTCGTACGAGCAATGCGCTTCAAGCGTGGCTGAAACAGGAATTACCAGACAATTGTTTGTTACTGATTCTAGATCAAATTCAAGACCCACATAATTTAGGTGCGATTTTGCGCACCGCAGATGCTGCTGGTGTCGATGCAGTCATCACCAGTGACAAAAACACTGTACCTTTAAATGCAACCGTGAGCAAAGTGGCTAGCGGTGGGGCTGAATCAGTCCCGATGTTTCGCGTCACAAATCTGAATCGTGCCATCGAATTAATAAAAGACGCAGGCATTTGGTTAGTCGGCACAACAGATCATGCTGAACAAACTCTTTACGAACAGAAATTTTCTGGATCATTAGCGTTAGTAATGGGAGCTGAAGGTACGGGGATGCGACGATTGACCGAAGATTCTTGTGATTATTTAGTTAAATTACCCATGGCTGGTGTGGTCAACAGTCTTAACGTATCAGTTGCAACGGGCGTTTGCTTATATGAAATCAAACGCCAATTAAATTCTGAATAACTTTTCAAAACAAACATAAAGTATTCCTTTTATGTTCTAACACTTGAAAAAGGGCAGTTTGGTTTTTCGCTACAAAGTAATTAAGCTAATTCATGTTATAGAATTATTTGTCTTTAGTTTAGTTATAGAACTATTTGTCTTTAGTTTAAGAATTTTTCCTTCAGCCCAGTAAGTTAATGCTTTCCATTGTTCTTTATCTTTCGCGACAATGTGGTTAGGCATATCAAAAATTGTTAATCCTTCTTCGGCTACATTGACGTAATTTTGTGAATTCCGTAAAGAAGTAATTAAAGGCATTTTCATCATCTCAGTAAAGCTTTTTAATTCTCGATAGGAATTAAAGCCAGTATTGGCTCTATTCGCGACAAAACCAATATTAATGCGCTTACATTTGTTCTCTCTATACAAGCTTCGAATGTCAAGAACAAACTTTAAAACAGCCCATTGATCAATACTTGACGGATTGATCGGCATAATAACAACATCTGAACGATTTATTAAATCACAAACTAAATCAAGTGGAATTAATGCTGGGCAGTCATAAATAACACGCTTTGACGTATAGGACTCTTGTACGCTATCCAAAACTTCAATTTCAGGAACTCTTGCGTTCCGGCTCCTAATTTTGCTCCAGACTATGCTAGAAGCTTGTTGATCTAAATCAACTAAAGAAACTGGAATACCTTTATTTGCGTAATAACCGGACAAATTAGTTGAAATAGTGGTTTTTCCGCAACCTCCCTTTGGGTTTACTACTAAAATGGTCCTCATAAATTTTATTATTATTTATTTTAAATTTTTTAAAATGATAATATAAAAGCGTAACTCAAGCTACTAAAGTCATAATTTAGTTTTAGATTTTTCGCTAAGGTTAGTTGTTAAATCAAAGTTTTTTACATATTTTACAACATCGATTACGTTTCATAACATAAGATTTATTTTCTATATTTAGGAAATTGAATTGTTGTTAATAAGGGTGATGACTTTTTTCTATTATAATCAATCATCTATGAAGGTTAATCTGCACCTTTAGACTAGGCATTTTTTTATATTTTTAGCATTAAATTATGACACATACATATCGTTTAGTTTTTGACTGCCCTGATCAAGTTGGCATTGTAGGTCGCGTAGGGCAAGTAATTTCCGAATCCAATGGTTGGATTTCTCAAGCCACCCATCATTCAGATGAAGAAAACAATCATTTCTTTTCACGATTTGAAATTAAAGCTGATTCATTGCCGTTTAATGCAATAGAATTAGAAAAAAAGTTTGCATCACTAACTACGGAATTATCAATGAATCTGCGTGTTATTGATGATGAAATTCCAAAACGCGTTGCTCTTATGGTTAGCAAAAGTTCTCACTGCCTATCTGATTTACTAGATCGTTGGAGAAATGGTGATTTAAAATGCGATATCCCGTGCATTATCTCTAATCATAACGATATGCGTGGATTAGCCGAGTTTTATGGTATCGATTATTATCATGTGCCGATTGATGCAAACAATAAAGCAGAAGGTTTCGCCAAAATTGAACAAATTACCGATGATCTAAATATCGACTGCATTGTATTAGCACGTTATATGCAAATCATGCCGCAGTCGCTATGCGATAAATTCAAACATCGCATCATTAATATTCATCATAGCTTTCTGCCTTCATTTATCGGCGGCAAGCCTTATCATCAGGCTTCAAGACGTGGTGTTAAACTCATTGGTGCCACTAGCCACTATGTCACTGAACAACTCGACGAAGGCCCAATTATTGAACAAGATGTAGTCAGAGTCAGTCATAGAAACTCGATTGAAGACTTGGTGAGGCTCGGTAAAGATGTCGAAAAAGCCGTTCTAGCTAGAGGCGTACGGGCTCATTTAGAAGATCGGATACTAGTACACGGAAATAAAACGGTAGTCTTCTAGATATTTCAAGAGGAAAAAACTTATCAATGCATAGCCATTCTAACTTTGATCAAATTGCATTTGTCATCGACCGATTCCTTTAAAATTTCCGAGAAATTCAAAATAGTCCAGAGTCACTTTTAAAACTCAATCACGCATTTCTGGCGTATATTTGCTTTGATCTATGTTTTTGAAATACTTATCTAAAATTGGCATAGTATCTCGCAGTTGTGATAACGAATCCCGGTCAAACTTGAGAATGACGGAGTCCTCTATAGCGACAAACTCACCGGTGAGGGCATGATCTCGTTCGATTAAACGCTCACCAAAATGATCGCCTGGAACAAATTCTCTGACATAACCTTTACCATCGCGTAATTCACATCGACCTGATTTAACGATACATAATGCATCTAATAACTGATCTTTATGAAACATAATATCGCCTGCTGAAAAATATACCTCACGGACATTACTAGTTTTTTGTTGTTGTAAATACACAATACTGCGCGGGAAAAGATAATCAAATACCCAATTCAGGGTGATGCGAGCCTTGGTAGCAAATCCAGGAATACGCAAAATATAAAAACCACGCCAGATTATCCAACCAAGAATCCCGCTTACCTTTATACCAAATAGTTCACCAACACCAGAGTAGCTACCTAATGATGCTAGACTGCCTTTGGGCGAATAAGCAAAGACTTTTGTGTCTTTACCTTCTAATGTTGCAACGAGGTTATTTGCACAGAGTTTTGCTTCTTGTACAGCGAATTGAGCCGTTGGCGGGGCTAATGTTTCGAAGTCTTTGTCTAAGGGTACCGCGGCAATATCGCCTAATGCCCAGATATTCTTTACATCAGGAACGCTTAAATCTTGATTTACCGCAATACGTTGTCTGAACAAGGGAATATTTAATGATTGAATAAATTCAGGAGGGCGATTACCAATACTTGAAATTACGGTAGAACAGGGGATTTTATCGCCGTTTTCCAGAGTCACTCGTCTAGCCGTAACCTTACTTACACCTTGATCAAGGATTATTTCAATACCACGTTTTGCAAATTTCTTTTCAGTATATTTGCCTAATTTTTCATGTAGTTCAGGCAATAATACTGGTCCACGTTGGACAATAATTGGGCGTAATTCTTCTTTACTGATATTGGGATAGAATTTTAAAGAACGATGCAACATTTCGACAATCTCACCCATTGTTTCAACGCCAGAAAAGCCGCCACCAGCAACGACAAAGGTTAATAAGCGTTGTTTTGTTTCAGGAGAAATTGTCACATCGGCCCATTCAAGTCGTTGAATAATATGGTTGCGAATATGATAAGCATCTGAAAGATTTTTAATAGTTAAGGCATGTGCGTCCATACCCTCAATAAATGAACTATTAGCGTCGACTCCTGAGGTCAGTATTAAATGATCATAAGGTAAATCAATCTCCGTAAGGCGAAGCCCTTGTAGTAATTTGATTGATTGATTCTCTTTGTCGACTGAAATGACTTCAGCTTGCCTAATATGTACCCCTTTGGCGATAGCTCGTAGTGAAACGACAGCATCTTGCGCACTTAGTGTGCCTGAAGCGACTTCAGGCAATAGCGGTTGAAATACAAAATAATTATTAATACTAATTAACTCAATATCAGCGACATGGTGTAATTTTTTTTGTAAATTAAGTGCCGTGTATACGCCAGCAAAACCAGCACCCACAATTAGTATTTTTGCTTTTTTCATGCTTGACCCATTTATTTTTAATATCTTCCGCTGTTTGATTCTATCCTAAGAACATCATAATAGTGAATATTTACCTGATTTTTTAAATTTAAATTATGGATATTCATTTTTCCGGCAAAAAAAATCCCTGCATTAGCAGGGATTTTTTTAAAATTGACGAAATAAATTATTTCTTTTTCGCTTCTTCTTTTGCTTTTGCATCAGTGATGACTTCGTCAGCAACATTCTTAGGACATGCTTGATAGTTCAAAAATTCCATTGAAAATTGTCCACGACCTGAAGTCATTGTCCGCAGGTCACCAATGTAGCCAAACATCTCTGAAAGAGGAACGTCTGCTTTGATTTGTGCACCTGTTACACCTAGCTCTTGTGATTTCATCATGCCTCGACGACGATTCAAGTCACCAATAACATCACCAACGTGATCTTCTGGTGTGAATACATCAACTTTCATCATTGGCTCAAGAATTTGTGGACCTGCTTTTGGCATTGATTCACGATATGCTGCTTTTGCTGCAATCTCGAACGCTACTGCTGATGAATCTACCGCGTGGAAAGCACCATCAGTCAATGTGACTTTAATGTCTTCTACTGGGAAGCCAGCTAGAACACCTTTTGCCATTGAGTCTTTGAAACCTTTTTCAACTGCAGGCCAGAATTCGCGAGGAACATTACCACCAACAACTTTTGATTCAAACTCGTAACCAGCACCAGCTTCATTTGGTTCGATTGTATATTCGATCTTACCGAATTGACCAGAACCACCTGACTGCTTCTTGTGTGTGTATGAATCTTCGATTGAACGCGTGATTGTTTCACGATATGCAACTTGCGGTGCACCCACCTCACATTCAACACCGTGTGTACGCTTCAAGATATCTACTTTAATGTCTAAGTGCAATTCACCCATACCTTTTAGAATTGTTTCACCTGACTCTTGGTCAGTTTCAACAATAAACGATGGATCTTCCGCAACCATTTTGCCTAATGCGATACCCATTTTCTCAGTTGCTGCTTTGTCTTTCGGGAAGACAGCCATTGAGATAACCGGTTCAGGGAAAACCATTGGCTCAAGTGTTGCTGGCGACTTAGGATCACATAAAGTATGTCCAGTCTGAACATTTTTCATACCAACAATTGCAACGATGTCACCAGCTTGACAGCTATCTAGCTCGTTACGATCTTCCGCTTCCATCTCGACGATACGACCAACACGCTCGGTCTTACCTGTGAAGCTATTCATTATGGTATCGCCTTTGTTGATTTTACCTGAATAAATTCGAACAAAAGTTAGAGCGCCAAAACGATCATCCATAATTTTGAATGCCAATGCACGAAGAGGACGTTCAGAGTCAACTATCGCATGTTCACCAGTTTCATTACCTTCTAAATCAACTTCGGGCTGAGGATCAACTTCTGTTGGGCTAGGCAAATAGCTAACAACTGCATCAAGAACTAATTGAACACCTTTATTTTTAAACGCTGAACCACAGTATGTTGGAAAGAAATCTAGTGCAATTGTGCCTTTACGGATACAAGCATTTAACGTTTCAACGCTTGGCTCTTCACCTTCGAGGTAAGCTTCCATTGCATCATCGTCTTGCTCTAATGCCGTTTCAACTAATAACTCACGATATTCAGCTACTTTCTCAACCATGTCAGCTGGAACGTCTTGAATTTCATACTTCGTAGGATCACCTGAGTTATCCCAAACGTAAGCTTTTTCTGTTAGTAGATCAACAACACCAATGAAATCATCTTCGATGCCGATAGGTAGAACCATAATTAATGGCACAGCGCCTAGAACGTTTTTGATTTGATCAGTTACACGATAGAAGTCCGCACCCATACGATCTAATTTATTAACAAAGATCACACGTGCAACTTCTGATTCATTCGCATAACGCCAGTTAGTTTCTGATTGCGGCTCAACACCACCTGAACCACAGAATACACCAACACCGCCATCTAAAACTTTTAACGAGCGATATACTTCTACAGTGAAATCAACGTGCCCAGGTGTATCAATGATATTGAAACGATGGTTATCCCATTCACAAGTTACTGCAGCAGATTGAATCGTGATGCCACGCTCTTGCTCTTGTTCCATGAAGTCAGTCGTAGCTTCACCGTCATGGACTTCACCAATTTTGTGAATCTTGCCTGTTAGGCTAAGAATACGTTCAGTCGTTGTTGTTTTACCCGCATCTACGTGCGCGAAGATACCAATGTTGCGGTATTTAGATAGATCTGCCATGTCTAACTCGTCTCGTTATCAATGTTGTTTGTTCAATAGCTGTTATAGTCATATGCATGGATATAATAGACAATTGATTAAACCGTTAAAATTATGTTTGTTATACTTTAAAAATCATAAAAAAAGCATACAAACACAGCAATTTTTTCAGAATGCGGATAGTACACATAGCGCTTACAGAGATAAAGTATTATTGCGTAAAAATTGGATTAAAATCCAAAGAAATCATGGTTTGTTAACATTTCTCAGAAATAAGAAGCAATATGTCATTAAATTTAGAATCCTCATTAGCTAAATCAACTTTACGATTAGCTAAATTCCTACAACAAAAATGCCGAACATCAAACCTTAAAGTGACTTTCGCTGAATCATGCACAGGAGGCTTAGCCAGCGCTTTTATGACCGAGATTGAAGGTAGTTCTGAAGTTTTTGAACAAAGTTATGTGACTTATAGCAATGCCGCCAAAATTGACATGCTAAGCGTGCAATCTTCGATTATAGACAAGCATGGGGCCGTCAGTGAACAGGTCGCAATTGAGATGTTATGCGGCGCACTTGATAAAGCAAATGCTGATTTGGGTGTTGCTATAACGGGTATCGCCGGTCCAAACGGAGCTGTTTTGAACAAACCAGTTGGCACAGTTTGTTTTGCATATGGTAATAAAAAAGGAATGCGTTCGACCACAGAATTATTTAAGGGCGATCGAATTAATGTAAGGCAATCTGCAGTTAACCATGCCTTTCAAATACTCCTTGATCAGACGGAATAGTTCTATATGCTATAAATCTGACTATATTGTATTAATTATGTAGGAAAAAGACGTTTTTTTATCTGTTTTTTTTTGACTCTTTTTATTCCTATCTATATGATTCGCGCCAAAGAAATTTAAACTGAAATTACAGTTTTAGAGGGTACCCAAAATGGCAGTCCAGAAAAGTAAAAAATCAACGTCGCGTAAGGGTATGCGTCGTTCACACGATGAAATGAATCAATCAACTTTATCAACTGATAATGTGACTGGTGAGCAACATCGTCGCCATCAAGTGACTGCTACAGGTCATTATCGTGGCAAAAAAGTAGTTAACGTTAAAGGCGCGTAAATCCTTCAACGTGCTTTAATGTATAGCATTTGAGCAGGATAACAAACCAATTTCCTGCTCTTGTGCGTATTTTCGTACTTAACTCAAAGTTAAGTACCCAGTATTCTTAATATAGACTTATTACACATTTGGCTGTTAAGCTAAGTAGCTGTAGATTTTCTAATTTAGACTGAATACATATCGTCTAATCCTAAAATAATAATTGAATACTATACAATTTATATGACAACCATATCGATTGATGCAATGGGCGGCGATTTTGGCCCGAGCATTACCATTACTGCAGCTATTGAAGCTCTCAAACTAGATCTTGATCTAAAAGTAATCTTGGTGGGAGACCGTGAAAAACTTAATTTTTATCTAACTGAAAATAATATTGATAAGATAAAAGACCGATTAAGTATCGAACATGCTAGCCAAGTAGTGGAAATGGATGAATCTCCCGCTTTAGCTCTTAAAAAGAAAAAAGATTCTTCAATGCGAGTCGCTATCAATTTAGTAAAAGAAGGTCGTGCTGATGCATGTGTGAGCGCCGGCAATACTGGTGCTTTGATGGCTACATCACGTTTTGTATTAAAAATGATACAAGGGATCGAACGTCCAGCAATTTGCTCAGCAATGCCAACAGAACAACGCGCTGTTCATATGTTGGATCTTGGCGCAAATGTCGACTCAAGCCCTGAAATGCTATTACAGTTTGCATATATGGGATCTGAGGTGTCTAAAGTTGCCCACAATATAGAAAAACCTAGAATCCATTTGTTAAATGTAGGCTCAGAAGAAATTAAGGGCAATGCCAAGGTCAAAGCAGCGGCAGAACTGCTAAACCTATCTGGTTTAAATTATAAAGGATACATCGAGGGGGATGAGATTTTCACAGATAAATCCGATGTGATTGTATGTGATGGTTTTGAAGGTAATATTTCATTAAAAACGTCAGAAGGGGCCGCAAACTTAGTTACCAATATTGCTAAAACAGAACTTTCTAATGGCATATTTCGTAAATTATTTGCCATGCTATTATTTAAAACATTCAGAACGATCAAAGATCGTTTAGACCCTAGAGCATACAATGGCGCAACTTTGGCGGGATTGCAAGGAGTGGTCATAAAAAGTCATGGTGGCGCAGATGAGATAGGGTTTTTAACGGCTATTCAGGTAGCAACAAAAGAAGCTAAACTACAATTACCTGAACGCATTTTAGCAGCAATCAAACAGCTTGAAGCTGACAAGGTTATAAAATAAAAGTCAGTTAATAGCTAAAAATAATTGAGTAGTTTTCCAATTCAAATATATTGCAAAACACAGCCCATGTATTTGAATACTAAATTCTCAAACTAGATAATTTGAGGTAAACAAATGAGTACAGCATTTATTTTTCCAGGCCAAGGATCTCAAGCCATTGGCATGTTAAAACCATTAAGCGAGCAATATGCCAACGTTATTGATACATTTTCAGAAGCTTCTGAAGTGTTAGGTTATGATTTATGGCAATTATGCCAAGAAGGTCCAACTGACCAATTAAGTCAAACTGAATTTACTCAACCTGCATTATTAACCGCTGGTGTTGCTGTTTGGCGTATCTGGCAAGCACAAGGCGGAGTTACGCCAGATGTCATGGCAGGACATAGTTTAGGAGAATATACTGCATTAACTTGTGCTAACTCAATCGCTTTTTCTGATGCTGTAACTCTTGTACAAGATCGAGGCCGCTATATGCAATCTGCGGTGCCAGCAGGAAAAGGGGCGATGGCGGCTATCATTGGTTTAGATGATGAAGCGGTCATTAAAACTTGTGAAGAGGCTGCAGAAAACGGAGTTATACAAGCAGTCAATTTCAATGCCCCAGGTCAAGTAGTTATTGCCGGAGAAAAAACAGCTATTGATGCATCTGTTGGGCTTTTCAAGGCGGCAGGAGCAAAACGTGCTTTGCCTTTGCCAGTCAGTATACCTGCACATAGTAAATTAATGACACCAGCGGCAGAAAGGTTACGCGAACGCATTGCGCGTATTGATCTAAAACTGCCTAGCATTCCAGTTATTCATAATTGTAATGTGGCAACAGCGACTTCTAGCGATCAAGTTAGAGATTATTTAGTCGCGCAATTAGATTCGCCTGTCTTATGGGTGAAAAGCGTTGAAAAAATGATGAATGAATTCAATGTTTCAAAAGTCATTGAAAGTGGCCCTGGAAAAGTTTTATCTGGCATGATTAAGCGTATTAATAAAACAATAGAAACCGGCGCTATTGATAATCCAGACGCGCTGACTGCTGAAATCAGCTAATTTAAATAACATTAAAAGGTGATTATAAATGATTGATCTTAATGAAAATATAGCACTTGTTACAGGCGCATCTCGTGGCATAGGCAAAGCCATTGCGTTAGCTTTGGGCAACTCTGGAGCCACTGTTATTGGCACAGCAACTTCTGACCAAGGTGCTGAAGCTATTTCAGCATATATGCATGAAGCTAATATCTCAGGTCGAGGTGCAAAACTAAATGTTACTGATGCTGAAAATATAGATACTGTTCTAAAAGAACTGACAACAGAATTTGGCGCTCCATCAATCCTTGTTAATAATGCAGGCATAACGCGTGACAATATTATGCTACGCATGAAAGAAGAAGAGTGGGATGATATTATAGATACCAATTTGAAATCCGTTTTTCGTCTCTCTAAAGCCGTTTTGCGCGGCATGACGAAAGCTCGCTTTGGCAGAATTATCAACATTACATCAGTCGTTGGAGTATCAGGAAATGCTGGCCAAGCGAACTATTCAGCATCGAAAGCAGGTGTGATTGGCTTTACAAAATCTTTAGGTCAGGAAATTGCAACTCGAGGAATCACAGTAAATGCGGTTGCTCCTGGATTTATTGCAACTGACATGACCGAAGCGCTAACGGATGACCAAAAAGCAGCTATTAATCAAGCAATACCTGCAGGCCGTATGGGTCAACCAGAAGAAATTGCGGCAGCTGTTGCCTTTTTAGCATCCCAAGGGGCAGCGTATATTACTGGCACAACTCTTCACATCAATGGCGGCATGTATATGTCCTAGATATTAAGCTAAGCATTATTTTACAAATAAAATCAAAATATCTGTTTCTATAAAAGATTTTTAGCTATAATTCGCGCCTTGGTAGATTAATTTACTGATTTTTGCTTATTTAGCGTTACTAATGAGGACATATACCCATGAGCAGTATTGAAGAAAGAGTAAAGAGTATTGTTGTTGAACAACTTGGTGTTAATGAAGATCAAGTCACTAATGCAGCATCATTTGTTGATGATTTAGGTGCGGATTCTTTAGACACAGTAGAGCTAGTGATGGCTCTTGAAGAAGAATTCGAAACTGAAATACCTGATGAAGAAGCAGAGAAAATTGCAACAGTTCAAGCTGCAATTGACTATGTAAACGCTAATTCTTAAATTCGCGAAAGTCATCAGATATCATTATCTGAGAGTTTTTAAAAAGCCGCTGAATCAGCGGCTTTTTTTATAAAATTTCTTCATCTTTTGAACGAAAAAATAAAATCTCGGTGATGATAAAAATATGGCAAAATGCCATATTAAATTTTAAACAACAGACCCAATAAAATGAGTAAAAGACGTGTAGTTATTACTGGCATTGGCATTATTTCACCCGTTGGTAATAGCCTAAAAGATAATTGGAATAATATTTCTGAAGGAATCAGTGGTATTAATAAAATCACATACTTCAATACCGATGGCTTTCCCTGCAATATTGCCGGCGAAGCCAATGATTTCAATGTAGAAGATTATATGAGCACTAAAGAGGCTCGCAAAATGGATCGTTTCATTCAAATCGGCATGGCTGCTGGTATCGATGCTTTTAAAGATTCAGGTCTTGAAATAACTGAAGAAAACGCCTGCAATATAGGCGCTTACATAGGATCTGGTATTGGCGGTATTGAAACAATACAAAAGACTTCCATCTTATTCAATGAACGAGGCTCGCGTCGCGTATCACCATTTTTTGTGCCAAGCTCTATCATCAATATGATTTCTGGCAATCTATCAATCAAACTAGGTTTGAAAGGACCAAACTTATCAATGGTAACAGCTTGCACGACTGCGACACACGCAATTGGCGAAGCAGGCCGTATTATTGAATATGGTGATGCGGATGTCATGCTGGCGGGAGGCGCTGAAGCGGGCATCACCGAAACATCTATTGCTGGTTTTGGCAATGCCAAGGCATTATCAGGGCGTGATTGTGATCCACTTGAAGCATCTTGCCCTTGGGACGAAGCTCGTGATGGTTTTGTGATGGGTGAGGGTGCTGCTGTATTGGTTTTGGAAGAACTAGAACATGCAAAAAAACGTGGTGCTGAAATTTATGCTGAGTTAGCTGGATTTGGTATGAGCGGTGATGCATATCACATGACATCTCCAAGCCCTGGTGGTGAAGGTGGCTCACGTTGCATGGATTCAGCCTTGCGTAATGCAAGCCTAAATGTCGAAGACGTTGATTATCTTAATGCACATGGCACATCGACGCCTTTGGGTGATTTGGCCGAAACAGAAGGGGTTAAAATGACCTTTGGCGATCACGCAAATAAATTAGCTGTCAGTTCAACCAAATCTATGGTTGGGCATTTATTAGGGGCTGCTGGTGGAGTTGAGGCTGTTTACACGATCATGGCTATTAAAGATCAGGTGGCGCCACCAACCATCAATCTACACAATCCGTCAGAAGGTTGCGATTTAGACTATGTACCAAATGTCGCGCGAGAAATGAAAATTAATGCTGCGCTCAGCAATTCTTTTGGCTTTGGCGGCACAAATGGAACATTAGCATTCACTCGCTATTCATAGCTAATTTTATTGATTATTTGTGAATAAGGCTTACGTCAATGGTCAAGTGCAGGATACCGTTTCTGCGCTTGATCGTGGGCTTTTATATGGAGATAGCTTATTTGAAACAGTTGCAGTGGTCGAACAAAACGCCTTGATGCTTGATGCGCATCTCAAGCGCTTAAGAGAAGGGTCAGAAGTATTAGGTTTTAAGGTTGATCAAAACTCACTGGAACAACAAATATCAAGTTCTATAGAAGATTGTAAGCCTCAAGACAAAGCAATTCTTCGCATAACCATCACTAGAGGAGCGCAATCACGCGGCTACCAACCCAGCAAAAATTCAAGCCCTACAATTATACTATCCTTTCATGATTGGCCAGAACTTCCAAAACACTTCCATACTAAAGGTATGAAACTAGGTGAAAGCGATATTCGCTATGCACATCAACCTTATCTAGCAGGTATTAAGCACGGCAATCGTTTAGAACAAGTGCTTGCGGCGCAATCGATTACAGATGATATTGATGATGTATTAGTGTTCGATACTGAAGATAATGTCATTTCTGTAAGCAAAGGCAATATTTTCATCCAATTTGGACAAGAATGGCTAACGCCTGAACTATCTAAATGCGGTATCAAAGGCATTGTTCGTGATCGTTTAATTCAGCACTTTGAAAGCTCAGGAATTTCTTGCAAAATAAAAACAATCAAACGTACTGAATTGTTATCAAACATGCAAAATATCACCGCTGTCTTGTGCTGTAATAGCATCATGGGCATCATCCCAGTGAGCCAAATTTTTTCACAGACAATCGATTCGGTTCGAAGCCATCAAACTCTTCATAATGCACTAATTCAAGATCAGGTAATTGCTGTATGAAACGTTCAATGCAGGTATTCTACATTCTAGTTGTTCTTACGTGGATCACTGTTGCTATCGGTGCATTCTATCTCAATTCACAATGGTCAAAACCCTCTGTAGCCATTCAACAAACCTTCTTAATTCCTAAGGGCAAAGGGTTTAGCTGGGTCGCGAACGAGCTAGAACGTCAAGGAATTATCCCAAACGCCACAAATTTTAAGCTATTACAGCGCATCAAATATCCTGAAATTAATATCAAAGCAGGGGAATTCGATTTATCCCAATCTTATTCTCAACAAGAATTGATTGAAAAACTTGAGCAGGGTGATGTGATTAATTATCAGATTACTCTTATTGATGGCTGGAGCTTTAAGCAATTCAAGCAGCATTTAATTAAAGACAATCGTTTAAAGCAAACTATTGAATCGTTAAATGATCAAGAAATATTAAAAAAAATTGGTGCAACAGAAACTCACCCCGAAGGTTTGTTTGCTCCAGAAACATACTTCTTCCAAAAAGGAGACTCGGATTTAGATATCTTGAAAAGAAGCTACGATAAGCAACAAGAAAACCTATCAGGCGCTTGGCAAACGCATCAAAACAGCGCCCATCAAAAATATATAAGCTCTCCATATGAAGCATTGATCCTTGCGTCTATTATTGAGAAAGAAACAGGCAAAGAATCGGAGCGCGAAACAATCTCAGGAGTGTTCTATAATCGATTGAAAATTGGAATGAAATTGCAAACTGACCCAACAGTTATTTATGGTATGGGAGATAAATTTGACGGCAATATCAGACGCAAAGATCTGCGAACAGATACACCATATAACACCTATACTCGCTATGGCTTGCCACCAACACCAATTGCAATGCCGGGCAAAGCATCAATTCTTGCAGCATTAAATCCGCAAAAAACGAAGGCAATTTTCTTTGTCGGTAAAGGCGATGGCAGCCATTATTTCTCAAAAACTCTCAAAGAACATAATAGAGCTGTGGCCAAATATCAGCTAGGAAAATAAATTTGATATGAAAGAAGGCAAATTTATCTCTATTGAAGGGCAAGATGGTGCAGGTAAAACCACGAATATAGAGTTTATTTGTAGTGAACTTGCAGATAAAAACATAAAACACATCACAACACGTGAGCCGGGCGGCACCGCCCTAGGTGAATCGGTTCGCGAGATATTACTTGCGCGCAGTGAACTGGACATATCTCCAATGTCCGAATTATTGCTAATGTTTGCAGCCAGAGCCCAGCATTTAGCAAACGTGATCGAACCGGCGTTAAGTCAAGGGGCTTGGGTGGTCTGTGATCGCTTTACAGATGCTTCATTTGCTTATCAGGGAGGAGGTCATGGAATCAATTCATCAATCATTCAAGATATTGCCACTATGGTTCAACAAGGCCGTCAACCGGACCTCACATTTCTACTTGATGTTGATACAGTTACAGGAGAATCTAGAGTCAACAATAGAAATGAAGCGAAAGATCGTTACGAGAAACAAAAAATTGATTTTAAACAACGTGTTAGAGACATGTACTTACAGCTTGCTAAAGACGAACCGGAACGAATTAAGCTCATTAATGCCAGTAAAAGCATTGAATCAGTTCAACAGCAAATCAATAGTGAACTAACTGTC
The DNA here is from genome assembly GCA_964633815.1 of uncultured Gammaproteobacteria bacterium. Classification (GTDB taxonomy): domain Bacteria; phylum Pseudomonadota; class Gammaproteobacteria; order Arenicellales; family Arenicellaceae; genus CALKZN01. Next base: position 11,174 of record CAZWHW010000014.1, on the reverse strand, counting down.
TTTATAAAATGAAAGCTTTGAAATACAACGTTTCTTTGCCATGGACTGAACGATTATGGAAACAACTCAGCCAAGCTGAGCAACCTGCAAATTCAGTTTTATTTTTTGGTAAAAATGGCCTAGGCAAGACAAATACAGCTTTGCGCTATGCTAGTGAGTTATTAGCTGCTGAAAATGTGTTTCACTCAGCTAATCATCCGGATTTGCATGTCATTATGGCTGAAAGTGAGGCGGAAACTTATGCTGAAACAGTTAATCTGGAAGAAAATAAAGCGCCGAACAAGGAATTATCACCAGAAATACTTTTATCTATTTATGCACAGCGTTATTTTGAGAAAAGATCAACTAAAGCCAAGAAAATTATTTCAGTCCAACAAATTAGAAGCTTAATTGAGCAGGTTACCCAACACCCTCATCTGGCAGAAAAAAAAGTCATCATCATTAAAAATGCTGGCAAAATGAATGTAAATGCATCAAACGCTCTTTTAAAAACCCTTGAAGAGCCTCCTGAGAATACTGTATTTATTTTAATTGCTAATCAAATTGAAAGTCTACCAATCACAATCAGAAGTCGCTGCGTTGAGTTTCACTTTCGCGCGCCTGACAAAGAAATTGGATTGCAATGGCTTAATCAACAAGGCTTGAATGAGCACACTGAAACTTATTTGATGATGGCCAGCAGGGCGCCTTTGGCTGCATTAAGCCTTTCAGTTCAAAACGAGATTGAAAATTTACGCACGATTTTTAGTTTCATTAATCAACTTTGGGCTAAAAAAATTTCATCTATCGAAATTGTCAACGAGTGGAAAAATCATAAACCTTTATTAATAATCAAACATTTAAATCAATTTTTTCAAGATTTACTTAAAGTTAAATCTCTTGAAAAAACTCGAAATTGGCCTACCCATATCACAGAATTCTTCTATCCAATTCAACTAGAATGGACCAAAAAAATCGCGAAAACAATCCCTATAGAACACATGTTTTCTATGCTTGAAGAATTGCAAAACATTGAAAAACTTAGTTCCAGCCCTGTTGACCAGCAATTATTATTAGAGAAAATGGCAATTCGCTTAGAAAAACTCGCATTAAATAACGCTAATCTAGTATGATAATCGCCAATATTAATGTGATTTAAAATCGCACTGGATTGAAACATGAGTAGAAATAATCGTCCTGCAGTTATATCTTTAAAGATTCCTGATAAGCAAGCCTTATATATGGCTTACATGCCTTATTTAAAACGTCGTGGGATGTTTGTCACCAGCAAAACTAGCAAGGCAAAACTAGGTGACGAAGTATTCCTTATACTAGATATTTGGTGTGAACCAGACAAATTCAATATTTCCGGCAAAGTTGTTTGGGTAACTCCTAAAAATGCACAAAATGGAAAAAAAGCTGGCTTTGGAGTACAGTTCTCTGAAAGCGAATCCAAACTTGTTTCTTCAACAATAGAACGTATTTTAGGCAATTCGATCAACAGTAAATACGACACATTAACCATGTAACAATACATAAGCATCGTCTTATTATTTGAATAATAACGAATTACCATGCTAGTTGATTCTCATTGCCATATAAACTTCGAACCTCTAGCTGAGCGCATTGATGAAGTTCTAAGTAACGCTAAGGAAAATAAGATTGATCACATGCTGTGTGTTTCGGTCAACATGGAAGACTTCCCGCAAGTCGAAGCTCTCGCAAAGCAACATAAACACATTTTCGCTTCTGTGGGCGTGCATCCTTGTGAAAGAGAAGGGCGTGAACCTAGTGTTGATGAGTTGATAGAAATAGGCCAGCAAGAGCATATTGTCGCTATTGGTGAAACAGGTTTAGATTATTTTCGTGTTGAAGACGAAGATATGACTTGGCAACACCAACGTTTCATTAATCATATTGAAGTTGGTAAAACAGTCGATAAACCGCTCATTATTCATACACGAAACGCTGCTGAAGACACCATGAAAATGCTTAAAGAACAGGGCGCAGATGAGTGTCGTGGAGTGATGCATTGCTTTGCTGAAGACTGGGAAACAGCTGAAAAGGCGCTAGATTTAGGTTTTTATATCTCTTTTTCGGGGATAGTTACCTTCAAAAGCGCCACAAACGTTCAAGAAGTGGCAAAAAAAGCCCCTATTGATCGTATTTTGGTTGAAACTGACAGTCCTTATTTGGCACCTGTTCCTCATCGTGGCAAAATAAATGAACCGGCTTTGGTGCATCATACTGCCCAATTTGTGGCTGATTTGAGAGGAATTACCCTGGAGAGTCTTGCGAAATCCACCACAAATAATTTCTTTGATCTGTTTAATTCTGCACAGCGCCAAAACTAAATTCGCTATAACTTTCTATATAAGCTTATTTATCTCTTAATAAGCTAAATAAAAAATCTCAAGCTATAGAGTAGGGCTTAAGCATATTTAAGCGCCCTAGCTCTATTTTTTCTTTAGGATCTGCATTTTTCTTTAAATCCTACATTTAGCTCTTAATTTCTCTTTTATAAGAAATTTTTATAAATTGTCTGCATTCAAGATTTCATATAATATTTTTTTATTTTATGTGATTTAGAGATTATGATAATAAACTACTGATTTAAATGAACTTAATACTTAAAGTAAATTATCTTTTTATGGTTACAAAGATGCATGCGGGCTTCAATATTAATATTCGCATAATATATATTATGTTAAATTAAATATATTGACGGTATGAGATATTTATACTTTTGGGCGTCCGAATAAACCTTTAACCCTCTCAGACAAGCTTTCCCATATTGTGAACCGCATTATTCTTTAACGTATCTCGAGTATCGTATTACTTATGTTGGACAACCAACCTACGTCCATTTGGCAAATATGTAATTTTTCCAACTAAATTTTGTTACACATTCATCTTTAGTATGCTCTAAACTAATTCAACTTAAGACAATTAATCCTATTTTCATCAATTCAGAGGCTTAAATCATGGAGCTCACACAAAAACAAAACTTAAAAGCAATCTCAATACTACTTTTTTTAGCAGTTATCACTCAGGCTCTATATACCGCGCTTTATGCCAGTGGAAGCAGTTTTCCTCGTGGATGGATTTGGGGTTTAGAAGGTTTGATGTTCGTTCTGATCACAGCTCTCGCAGGTTCTGCCTTAGTTCAGGCAAAAAAATACACATTAGGCTTCTCAGCCATTTTTGCGAGCGCAATTCTCAATATTGTGCAAGTTGGCATTGGGCTCACACAATTCGGCCCATTCCATCAAGCAGCAGGAGCTGCCGAAGCCTTTGCACCAGCAGCAAGCGCGGTTGTCGCCCTCTCCTTCTTTGTTTATAACGCTGCTAAAATTCTATTAGGCATTGCTGCTTTAGTGTTTGGCTCAGTTATTTCGCAATCTGGTTCAAAAATGCTTGGTAGGCTCACTATATTTGTAGGCTTTGTCGCGATAGCCACAAATACTTTTGTGATGATGTTCGGCAGAACGGAAGCCGTACCATCTGGCGCAGCAGGTGTTATTGCAACCCTATTATTAGCAATATGTTTGCTAAAGCTCCAATCTGAAGATTAAGACAATAAATCACGTCAGACAATATAATAGTCGTTATACTGAATACAGTAGCTACACGATATTTTATTCACTTTCTCAGGAGAAAAAAATGACAAACATTCCTCAAATAAATATAGAAGACACTACAGGCAGTCACCGAGATCTATTTGATCAAATCAATTCAACCTTTGGCGCAGTTCCAAATTTATTCACTACTATTGGCAACTCAGAAGCTGCTTTAGGAAGCATGTGGGGTTCTTTTGGAGCCTTAGGAAAAGGATCACTTGATCCGAAGCTCGGTGAAAAAATTGCCGTTTTGGTGGCCGATATCAATCGATGCGGATATTGTTTGGCAGCTCACACAGTGTTAGGTCAAAACGCCGGCGCAAGTGCTGAAGAAATGGCAGAAGCACAATCAGGCAAATCGGACGATGCCCAAACTCAGGCTGCCCTAGATTTCACTAAAGCTGTCGTAAATAAACGTGCAGGTATTAGCCCAGCAGAAATAAGCAACATCAAAGAAGCAGGCTTTAGCAATGAGGGTGTCACAGAGATTCTAGCTCACATCGCACTCAATATTTTTACAAACTACACTAACATTGCATTTGATGTTCCAGTTGACTTCCCTGAGGTCGCTTTTAGTTCAGCTGCATAAATATATTTCACCTAACCAACCTTTTATAGATTCTATTTTAGGCATCTATAAAAGGTTTTACCTCAGAGACCAAATATGAAGATTGACGTGTATGATTCCTATGC
>CAZWHW010000014.1:0-6782 GCA_964633815.1 uncultured Gammaproteobacteria bacterium | reverse complement strand
ATTGATATGAAATCACACTAAAATCATCGCATTAGGCATTAAGCAATCTCTATTATTAAAAAAATGTTATACTCAAACGAATGGTTTGAACGATCAACAATAAAAAAGTCGTGACACGCTTAACATTCATATAAAATATGATCGATCTAAAATCTTTCAACATCCACACTTACAGAAAACGAAAACGGAGTTTAAGTTTACTATGCGTAACTTTTTGATCTTATTTGCCAACCTAATATTTGCTGCGTCAGCGTATGCACAATCAACATCTGCAACCGCGATTCCTAACGTTCCATCTGACCCACCCTATATTGTATTAAGCGCAAACCACGATGAACCCAATGGTTATGGCTTTTGTATCGATACTTATGGCCCTGGCCAATCTGATTTATTGCAAACACATTCATGCAAACCAGCCAAAGCTGGAGAAAAACGCAGCTATGCAGGTAATGATACGCGGTTTGAATATAACGCAGACACTCAGCAAATTATGTCATACCCTTTTGAGGGATATTGTATGCAAGCCTTAGTCGCAACTGGATTGACCGCTTTTGCGCTTCTTGAATGCAGTGATCACCCTCGCCAAAAGTTCGTATACAATGAAATTGACAAGTCTTTAAGGCTTGCAGAAGATCAAAGCCGTTGCATTACTGTTGCCTCTGAAACAGTGCCTGCGGGACCATGGGTGAAGCGGCCTCTACAGCTCGAAACTTGTGATGACGTTGAGGATTCACTTAAACGCTGGACCGTTGTAACGAAGTAATTCTTTTTTGACGATATCCGATAAATTGATGTCCGCTGAACTTTAACAGTGGTTGCCGAAATTTCTAAGATATTGCTCTAGTGAGCATTACCTTAGAATTCGCATTAATTAAAAATAGCAATCAATAGATATGCGATCATTTCGAATAAGCAGCTAAGGAAATAAGGAATCCTATTTCTGCAAAGTCAAAAATTCGCAGACATATAATTACTCTTTAATTTATTAGCTTTTTCTCCTAGCTTTTCTTTTCATGCAATACATCTTAGGACCATCATCGTGAAGCTGAATTTCTTGGATCACTTCGAAACCATAACGTTCATATAAGACATTGTTCTTGCTATTACTTGATTCTAAATACGCTGGGACACCCTGCTCATCACACACCTGCAACCCCGCATTTAATAATTCAGCGCCAATCCCCCTTCCTTGCTGATTCGACTTAACACCGATTAAGTACAAATAAAAGTGAGGCTCTTTTATATGATATTTAGCTGCCAATCGATTAATAGATATGCCACGTTTAACACTATTCAAACCACCCGTTTTAAGCAGCTTCATTAAAAATGTTAAAAAATATCGATGTAAGGAAAATTGAGTTGGAACACCTGGAGGAAGCCAAATGGCTGTTCCAGTCTGCATTGTATTTATATAAATATGTTCTTGCTGTTTCTGCCTGATAAGTGATTCAAGAAGTGACCTAAAGAAATCAACAAATATGGTTGGATCTTTTATAAACCAATTTAGCACAGGGTCATTTTTAAACGAATCGGCCAGAATAGCGCTAAGAACGGGTATATCTTTCATGTTCGCTATGTGAATTTTGTCTATCAAAATTTAGTGACTCTTTTTGAATATACTAGATAGATTTAATTACACACATTTGATGTGGCATTGATAACCGTATAGTCATGCACTGTCACTCGCTAGCACCACGAATCTTCTTTATATAATTTTTATATGTTCTGCTCTAGCGTTTTGTTGATGTCATTTGAGCCTCGATAAGTGATTAAAGAATCTCTTGTCAATCTGAGCAATTACATCAACCTAATACACCAATAATTTACAATTAATGTGAAGCCATTTACATTTATTTAAATGATTAGGCGTTAACAAAAGCTTATGAAAATACTAAAACGATTGAACATTAGCACTAAAATTATTCTAAAAATGGAACTTTAATATCAGCATAACTGCCAGATTCAACAATTTCTCGCATTTTAATCATTGATTTATATGGTGCATCAACCAACATTAAATTACTGAGCCACGCTGGAGTTGGTCCGTTAGGGTCGATATGTGCAAAACTTTCTACGGTTACAGTACCATCCGCATTGGGGGTAAAATGCCATTGTGAAACCGCATTTTTGATTCGTACTGCTTTAGTTTTTTCCGTACCACCTTCAGTAGCAGTACTTGTCATAGACACGCGTTTTGTTTCAGGGTTTTGTGTCCAAACAACGTGAGTATAGACATCGCGATCACGAACTGGGAATGGTATATCGTTATAAATATAGGCAAAACTTTCGTTATCGGAAACACGTTTTTCAACACGTGCCTCTTTGCAAAATGCAGCCCAGTCAGGGCAAACCGTCAAATCTTCAACCAAGGCAACAAGCTGGTTTATATTTGCTTTCACAATCATCTCACCACGCACTGCCCTAAAAGGCGAACCTTGAACAGAGCTAGTAGAAATGACAATTCCTTTCTTGTTTCTCTTTTCTTTCCATTTATATTCCACTCCTTCTAACTGTGCAAAAACAATCGAAGGAAAGGCAAATGTTATTAAAGTAATAATTTTTAAATATCTCATTAGTTATTTCCTCTTTTTAATAAAAAATTTTAAATATTAATAATGTAAATTTATTTTTACAGCTTTATAAATTATAGATATTTTGACAACATTCTTTAATATAACGCTAAGAAAAGCAAGTGATACGCAGCGTAGAGATGTTAAAGAGAGCGAATATTGTATTAACGAGTCTGAGGCTGTGTTTTTGCCAAAGCTATACCGATAAAATTAATTTTTCTACCAACTTTTTCTTCCATCCAAAAAAATATTTTATTCACCTTATGACTTTTTGTACGTAAAAATTTTACACATGCTTGAGCCTTAGCATTACTACAAATCAACATACTCATACCAATGGCAATCAATATGACGCCACCAGGAATTGGACTTATCATAGAAATCAATCCAATAATCAATAAAATAATCGCGGCGATGGAATTCAAAATATTAAGCATTTTTCGCACTCCGCATTTTGATTAATATGGTATATAACCCCACAATCATAATCGCAAAACTTAACGAAACATAACATAAAGGCAAGCCATCACTAGTTTTTGGACAAGTAGCACCATTGCTTAGTTCAAATAAACTACCAAAAAAAGCGAGCAAAAAAACAGGCGTCCAGCCGACGAAAAAAACACGAAGCAATTGTCGATGAAACAATATGGCTATCGCAGCTATGAACATCAGTAAATAACCGATAAATACGACATAACAAGCTGGAATAAAACCCACTGTCGGACACGGTGCGGTTCCTGTAATAGTCGTATACGACACTGATGCAGCGCCATATAATCCTACCGCAATGAAACCAAAAAGGATTATTCGGACTATAATAATGACGAACTTCACGATGCTTTGCTCGCTCTATGAAGCGCAAATAAGGATAAAGAGAAAATAATTAAGTGAACAACATTCATTGCGGCTGGCAATAGCCATACACCTGCGTTTATCCCAGTAAAATAGAGAGTAAAAATAACCCCTAATATTAAAGCTGGGCTGAATATAGCCACCCATTTCGGATATAAGGTTTTACCAATTGCAATACGCCAAATCCAAAAAATTGAGACAACAACGATAGCTAAACGCAACGCATTAACCAACGGTTCATTGTGATTACCAAAATCAGCTAATAACTGACTGAGTTGATTGACTATTACAGGATCAGTTGTGTCTGCAATTTCGTGAGCTGTTAACGCTAGATATATACGCCCGCCTAACCAAGCATTGCCGACCATAAAGGCATACCCACCGAGCAAGGTAATGATCCAACCATAAATTCGACTGCCTCCTCGAATGAACATTTGCCCAATGTGCCAATATCCTAGTATGTATAAAGGAGCAGCTAGTGTGCTGAAAAAGTGCCCCATGGTTAATTTATCTTTAGCAACATTCGCAAAATAAACATAACCTTCTTTTTCATAGCCTCCTAAAGGTGAAAACTGTAATGTAAATTCACCAATTCCTACTAAAAGAGCCGCAAAAAAACCAGCAATCCCTGTCCAAAACAAGGCTTTATCAGTTTGTACACCCATTATTTAATACTCAGTATTATAGTTAATAATCAATAGCCTACTAACGTGTGAGGTCAATAGTTGTATCCGCCTTGGGTGAATCCACCTTTAACGTCTCTCCATTTTGAAACTTAACTTCAACAGAGCTAATTTCTGTTTGATCACCTAAACCAAAGAACAGATCAGCTGTTTGGTCAGAACCCAGTCCTTCACTGGTGTAAAATTGATTAGCGTATGTTTGACCGTTCTTCATGTTCACAGTCACCAATGCGCCAATAGACTTAACTTCATCCTTGAAGCGAATTTTTAGCCAATGATGCTCTCCACCTTGATTAATAAAAGCACGTAAGGGGCCATCTAAATTTGCAATCACCGCATCTGGCCAACCATCATCATTAAAATCAGAGACCACTGTGGTGACTCCAAAATTTCGATTCGCAATACCTGAAACTTCTTCAACAGGCTTAAACGAATTATTATCGTATTGTTGTAATAAATTGCCTGGGAAAAGCTCTAAATGTTTAACAGCAGGAAAACGAATATAGTTTTGAGTGATTAAGTAATCCGCCAGTGTGTCATTGTTAAAATCATAAGAAACCAAACCCCAGCCAAAACCATATTTTGCAGTATTAGTTTCTATGGCAGTATCCTTAAACGTAAAGTCACCTTGATTTTCTAAAAGAATATAATCTGTATTAAGCGTTTGTTCTTTTGTCAAATCCCCTCGTACTAAAAACTCCGGTAAAGTTTTTCCAACATTACTAAAGTACAAATCCATAAAACCATCATTATTATAATCACTCACTGCAATTCCCATTGGATAGCTATAAGTAACCGGTAACTCAACAGAGTCAAATGTTAAATTGCCATTATTTTTAAATATTCTGACAAATCCTGTATCTTGCGCGACAACTAAATCACTTAAACCATTATTATTTAAATCAACAAAAGCCGCAGTAAATGTATTGTGTTTCTCATAAACACCAGAAGACTTCGTAATATCAGTAAATGTATTATCGCCATTATTTAATAACAGATTACTAATGCCACCATAATCTTTGTTAAAAATGGTCTCCCCTTCGACAAATTCAGGGCGAATATAGTTCGAAACATAAAGGTCCACTGCCCCGTCATTGTTAATATCACCAAAAGAGACCGATAACGGCATAGATTTTGAATCTAATGGGAAGTCAATTTGACGTCCATTAAAACCATTGCCTGTATTTTCATACAAATAAAGCCCACTACTACGCACAACAAACAAATCCACTTTCCCATCGTTATTCGCATCAATTGAAGACGCACCATAGGTAGGATCTTTATCGTCCTTAGTAAACCAACCTTCCGAGGGAATATTCACAAATTGATTGTTTTCATACTTTTGTAAAGCATCTTGCTGATCAAGACCGCCGCCAACAAACAATTCATCTGTACCATCACCATCAATATCTATAGTTGATAGCGCCATAAATGGGAGTGCTGCAACAAAATCTGATGTATGCGTAAATTCGGTAGCTACCTCAGTAAAACGTAAGTTTGTTTCACCTTGAGCCTGACGAGGGCCTTGTACAACATATCCAATCAATTTTGGGCCTATCAATACAAGCAATACCAGTATCACTATAATAATTAAAAGCACTTTCAACCATTTATTCATTTTCATCCTCGATAAGACAATTAAGAGATTTCATTAAATACTAAAAACTTGTATTTTCAAAATTAAATGCTTATTTCGCATATTTTCATTTAAAGACATATAGATCGAAATCAGCATTAAATATTGCATTATTATTTTAAATAATTTGTTTTATAAAAAAACCATTACGTAGTGGGCTTTTGAATTTAGAGAATTTGACCTAAAAACTCTTTTGTTCGAGGGTCTTTGGCATCATCGAAGAATGTTGCAGGTGGCCCATGTTCAACAATCACACCTTTATCAGTGAAATAAATATGATCGGCTACTTCTCTAGCAAACCCCATTTCATGAGTCACAAGGATACAGGTCATACCCATCTTAGCAAGATCCTTAATAGCAACTAGCACTTCTTTAACGGTTTCAGGGTCTAATGCGGCGGTTACTTCATCAAACAGCATGACTTCTGGGTTCATAGCTAATGAACGGGCAATAGCGACACGTTGTTGCTGTCCGCCTGATAATTCACCAGGATAACTATGTTCTTTGCCTTGCAGGCGCACTTGCGCCATTAGTTTCATCGCTTTTTCCTCAATCTTTTGTTTGTCTTCTTTGAGGACCAACAATGGCGCCATCATGACATTTTCCAGCGCCGTTTTATGGGGGAAAAGATTGTACTGTTGAAACACCATCCCGACATTTTTTCGAAGTTCTAATTTATCAAGCTTAGGATCATTTACTTCAATGCCTTTCACTTTAATAGACCCTTGTTCAATAGGGTTTAAACCATTAATGCAGCGAATAAAGGTCGATTTTCCTGAACCAGAAGGACCAATGATGCAAATCACTTCGCCCTTCTTAATCGTCATTGAAATGCCTTTAAGTACATGTAAATCGCCAAAGCTTTTATGCACGTCATTAGCGACGACGATAGGTTCAGCATCTTTTAGAAAATTGTTTGTTGTTTGCGTATTTGTTGTCATATTTCTAACCTGAAACCTATAGTTTTACAGCGTATTTCTTTTCTAAATAAATGGTCAATCGAGCAATTGGATAGGTGTATACAAAAAAGATTAATAAGCA
>CAZWHW010000013.1:13072-46003 GCA_964633815.1 uncultured Gammaproteobacteria bacterium | reverse complement strand
TGGGCGCACCTATTATTAGGCATCGTATGGGTTGGCATACTGTATTATTTTAATTTTGTTCAAGGAGGCTTTTTTAATGCAGGCTCTCCTTCCCCTAGAAACAAATTTAAAACTTCTTATGCTGGTTTGACACCAGTAAAGCTCCGTTGGTTTCGTTGGATGACAGGGATTTTATTGATTACAGCGATTTATATGTTATGGAAAACAAACAATTTATGGAGTGATTATATTTTCTTTTCTATATTAATGAGTCTATGTATGTTGATCAATGTGCTTGCATTTATTTGGCCAGCTCAACAAATTGCCTTAGGTTTGAGAAAAGGTGATCGAATTGCTTCAACTGATCGCGCTTTTTCTGCTCTACGAACTAATAAATTATTTTGTTTACCAATTTGTTTGTGTTTAATTTCGTCGTTTTTTAATGGTAACAAGCCAGAATATTTACTGACGAATTCAAGTTCGCAAGTTGGCAGTGGTTTGTTCATCGCATTATTAATTATTCTGGGTATGGAGCTAAATATCTTGTTCGGCAAGCAGGTAAGTAAATCCACGCAACAAGTTTTGCACAAACAAGTGTGATTTTGCTGGTGTTTGGTTTGTCGCTTTGACGTTTATCTAGACGGAAAAGTTCCTTGTGGATGCGTTTAAGTTTACTAAATTAGCCGCCGAGTCTGGCAAAGAAAGTCTAATCGCGGTAGCTATATTCTTAATTGTCGCGGTGTTGGTAATTTATCGCTTTAGCGAAAAGCCTGAAGGTTTAGCAAGTAAACAAGGATTAATTGTTTTAGCTGTGTTATTGGTAGGTGGAGTGATAATTCTGAAAAATGTTTATACACGTTTTCAAAGTAGTGAGGCTTGGGAAGTTACAGTTGATGATCAGTCCCTTATATGGGTTTCGCCGAAAGGCTTAGGTAATAGTTTTGATGTTAGGTTAAAGGATATAAAAAAGTTAAACATAGTCTCCGATGACGATGATAATTTTCATCGCTATGAATTAATCTTAGATGGAAGCTCTATAAGTTTGCATGATGAGCTGGGTATGGACTTCGATGCTTTTATCGACGCGTTAAAAGCTCGCGGGGTTGAGGTTGAGACGGAAGTTTTGGCAGCTGAATAATCGCGTGAGTAGTCAATACAAATTTATCGTCATTTTAACTGGTGCCGGAATTTCTGCTGAATCGGGCATAAAAACTTTTCGAGCCAGTGATGGTTTATGGGAGGATCATCGAATCGAAGATGTGGCTTCTCCGGAAGGTTTTCAGCAAGATCCTAAATTAGTACATCAATTTTATAATGCGAGGCGAGCGCAGCTTTTAAGCAAGAATATACGTCCAAACTTAGCGCATCAAGCGCTGGCAAAATTGGAACAAGAGTTTTCAGGAAAAGTAGTATTAGTTACGCAAAATATCGATAATTTGCATGAGCAAGCAGGACAAAAAGATGTGTTGCATATACATGGCGAAATACTTAAAAAGCGTTGCCAAAAAACACAGATAGTTTCAGACTGTCGTGAAAATTTACTATTCGAAACGCATTGTGAGTGTTGCCAGCAAGCAGGCAATCTGCGCCCACATATTGTTTGGTTTGGCGAAATGCCTTTGTATTTGGAGGACATTTATTTTGCCCTTTCAAATTGTGATTTGTTTGTTGCAATAGGCACATCAGGACATGTTTATCCTGCAGCAGGCTTTGTGGAAATTGCTGCTCAAGCAAGAGCGGACACGTTGGAAATTAATTTAGAAAGGTCGCAAGTAGCGGGTCAATTTGAGCAAGGTTTATATGGCAAGGCTAGTGAGCAAGTGCCACTTTGGGTTGAGCAAATATTGTCAGCCGAATATTAATTTTTGAATTCATTCAAACCTTCAAGTTCAATACCTAAACACCTTCGAGCGCATCCACTTCATGGATTTCATTAGCAATATGAATTTAATGGTTTAGCAGTGTTTCGTAACTCGGTCTAACACCTTTTAGGTCGGTTAAGGTTGTTACTTAACTGTGTATATTTTAGCTGTCCCAGAGATAGGCAAAATCTGGGTGTATTTTTAGCTTAAATAATAAGCTTAACGTTTTAGCATCATTGATTTCGCCATTGTTAATTTTGGCTTCAATTGTTTGTATGGTCAGCCAGTGCGACTCAATTTGCTCTTCTTCATCAAAATTTGTCGCTGTTTCTGTGAGTTCGGTTGCAACAAATAAATGTAAGTGTTCATCGCAAAAACCTGGTGTAGTGACAATAGCACCTAAATCTAACCAGTTCTTAGCAACCATTCCTGTTTCTTCTTCTAATTCACGCTTGGCGGTTTCCAATGGGTGCTCATCAACTTCTAAACAACCCGCAGGAAACTCCCAAACATCACTGTGAACAGCAGGTCGAGTCTGGGTGATTAAACATAATTGTTGTTGCGCATTGATTGCGCACATCACCGCCCCGCCTGGATGGGCAACAACATCATAATAGGTATGTCTATCATTAGGCAGCTCAACACGTTGTTTATAGAGTGAAATATGACTGCCTTGATGAACTAATTGTTTATCACTCATTGTTATTGTCCTAAGGGTTTATTATTTGAACTGAATAAGGCTTGGTTGATAATCATCAGGCGCACTATAGCCAAGTAAATTCATTAATGTTGCGGCGATATGCGTAAGCCCTGCCGCATTACTTGGTATAAGTTCATATTCATTGGCAAAGCATGGATCATAAATTGCAAATGGAACCTTATTTAAAGTGTGTGATGTTTTAGGAGTAATAACGCCGTCTTTTTCAGTATACATAATGTCTGCATTGCCATGATCGGCGGTGACAATTAAAACGCCGTTTAACTCTTTAGTTACAGCCATGAGCTTACCAATACACTCGTCGACGACCTCCATGCTTTCAATCGTAGCTGCAAGGTTGCCTGTATGGCCAACCATGTCACCATTCGCAATATTCAAACGGCCATGTTCAAATTCACCGTTCTTCATTAGTGCAATGGTTTTTTCTGTGATTTCACGAGCCTTCATCGCCGGTGCTTGATCAAAAGGAATATTGTCAGATGGAATTTCAACGTATTTTTCTAATGATTCATTGAAATGCCCTGAACGATTGCCATTCCAAAAATAAGTCACATGGCCATATTTTTGTGTTTCGGAGATGGCAAAAGTTTTCACGCCAGTACCGCAGAGGAATTCGCCCATGGTTCGATCAATTTTGGGTGGATTGACCAAGTAATTTTCAGGAATTAGTTCGTCACCATCATATTGAAGCATGCCGGCATAATAAACTTCAGGTATTTGACGACCTTCGGCAGCGCGGTCAAACTTGTCAAAATTCTTGCGTTCGAATGCTAAAGAAATTTCCATGGCACGATCACCACGGAAATTAAACATAGCAACAGCATCACCATCTTTGACTTGACCAACCGCTTGATCATTTTCAGCGATAACAAAACGTTCTAGGTATTGATCACCTTGTTCTGATTCGGCATACATAGTTTCAACTGCTTCTCGAGCTGATGAAAAACTGCGACCGATACCATGCACATGGCAATCATAACCACGTTTAACCATATCCCAATCTGCTTCATAGCGATCCATGGTAATACGCATGCGTCCACCACCTGAGGCAATACGAAAATTTGCTTGGTATTGTTCGTTGATTGCTGAGAGTTTGGCTTCAGTAGCATCAATATAAGGCAGTGCTGATCGTTCTGGAACATCGCGTCCATCGAGTAGAACATGCACAGCACAATCACGAACGCCTTCTGCCGCAGCTTGTTCTAGCAATTCGTATAAATGATCAGTATGAGAGTGAATATTGCCGTCTGAATGTAAACCTAAAAAATGCAAGGTATTTTGGGCGCCATGTTTGATTAGCTCGCTCCACACAGATGTTTTGAAAATGCTGCGATCGGCAATGGACTCGTTTACAAGTTTTGCTCCTTGAGCAAAAATTCGTCCTGCTCCTAAGGCGTTATGCCCTACTTCACTATTACCCATATCCTCATCGCTTGGTAAGCCTACGGCAGTGCCATGGGCAAGCAATTCGGTATAGTGTGTTGATGACATTAAAGCATCTAAATGTGGAGTATTTGCTTCAGAGACAGCATTGCTTTTGTGTGCAGGAGCAATTCCTACTCCGTCACAGACAAGGATGACAACTGGCCCTTGGCGACCGTTAAAATAAGGATGTTTTTGTAAACTAAGAGTCATGGGTAGAATTAAAGTGTAATAGTTTATAGTTTGAGAGCAAGTGTACCTTTTAAATTGGCCAGAGCCAAAGCTCGATGGCTGATTGATTTTTTATGTGCGGGTTCTAGTTCGGCAGAGGTTTTGTCTAGTTCCGGAATATAAAACAGAGGATCATAGCCAAAACCATGTTGTCCACGACCTGCGGTTAAAATTTCTCCATGCCAGCTTGCTTGGCTAATGATTGGATTGGGGTCATTGCCAAAACGCAGAAATGCCAGAGCACATTGGAAACGAGCGGAACGGTCTTCATATTGTTCTAGTGCTAGCAATAGTTTGGCATTGTTGGCAGCATCGTCACCATGTTTTCCTGCAAAACGAGCAGAATAAATTCCCGGCGCACCTGATAAAGCATTGGCTTCCAAACCAGAGTCATCGGCAATTGCCGGTAGACCTGTTTCGCGAGCCGCATGTCGTGCTTTGATGATGGCATTTTCAACAAAGCTTAAACCGTCTTCGATAGCATCCTCAAAATCAAAATCAGACTGAGGAATGATATGTATACCTAATGGTTCTAGAGTGCCTTGGAATTCGGCAATTTTACCTGGATTGCTGGAAGCGAGAACGACATCAATAGCCATATTAACTTTTGCTGTGTTTACGAAAAAATTGAATATTTAAACTGCACTATTTTGCACATCAATGAGTTCAATGATGCCTTTTTTTGCTAAAGCAAGCAATTCATTCAGGTGTTCAGAAGAAAATGGTTCACCTTCTGCGGTGCCTTGAATTTCAATAAAACGGCCATATTGGTCCATGACAATATTCATGTCGGTTTCAGCATTTGAATCTTCAGGATAGTCCAGATCCAATACAGGAATGTCTTCATAAACTCCAACTGAAACAGCAGCAATATTGAATTTAATCGGGTTTTCTTTAATGGTTTTATCGATGATTAGTTTGTTGATAGCATGCTGTAAGGCAACAAAAGAGCCAGTGATAGAAGCGGTTCGTGTGCCGCCATCGGCTTGTAAAACATCGCAATCAACGGTGATTGTATGTTCACCTAATTTTTTTAAATCGATTGCTGCTCGTAAGGAACGACCAATTAAACGTTG
The DNA here is from genome assembly GCA_964633815.1 of uncultured Gammaproteobacteria bacterium. GTDB lineage: Bacteria > Pseudomonadota > Gammaproteobacteria > Arenicellales > Arenicellaceae > CALKZN01. The sequence goes on along the minus strand of CAZWHW010000013.1, from coordinate 40,715 downwards.
AATTTCTTGTGTTCGTCCAGATTGCTTGCCTCTTGCAGCTTCTCTGCCCATGCGCGAATGCGTTGAGCGAGGCAACATGCCGTATTCAGCAGTTACCCAACCTTGATTTTGACCTTTTAAAAAGCGTGGAACTTTATTTTCAATTGAAGCATTGCATAATACTTTGGTATTGCCGCAGCTTATCAGAACAGAACCTTCAGCGTGAATAGTGAAATCAGAAGTGATTGATACCTCGCGAAGTTCATCCGCGGCGCGCTTACTTGGTCGGTTCATAAAGGGAGTTCGAATTTATTTTTTGCTACCAAAACAAGCAGCTATAGCAGTCACATTGTCGCTTGGTTTAGGGTTACGATTTTCCAGCACTTCGAGCAGTTGTTCTAAGCTTGGTTGTGGATTTTTAAAGTTAATAGTTTTTAAGTCACCGAGCTTGACTGTATGCCATGCGCCATCAGTGCATAAAAATAACATATCACCTTCTTCTAATTGTAATGGTTCATTCATTGTTGGTATTGGTGCTTCGGTGCCACCAACACAGCGATTGATTGGAGCGTTTTTCTTGAAACCTTTAGCAACATGGTCTGTAGTATGAAAAACGATCATGCCATCACGTAGCAAATACATACGGCTATCACCAACGTGGCACCAGCTTGCCGTATCACCATAGATGATACAGATGACGCAGGTTGTTTTAGGGTCAAACTGCATTTTGTCAGCTGCTACAGCCGCTTTATGAATCTCTATATGCGCTAATGAGATAGAATAGTTGAAGAAAGATTTATAGTCTTGAATTTGTTCATTGGTTGCTTTGATAAAACATTCTTTTACTATTTCTATCAAAGTTTGCGATGCAATTTCTCCACCAGAATGACCTCCTAAGCCATCAGCAACAATTAATAGTGCCGCATTGGGGCGTGTGACGATATCGGCCGCATCTTCATTATTTTTGCGTTCGCCAATTCGACTATGCTTGCCAAATGAAATAGTTGTTGTCATTTTGCCGTTAGCCTCGAAATAAATTCATCAGTAGTTTGTGGGCGTCGATCTTGATTCATGTTGCAAGCAGCATCAATTGTTAGCAAAAATTGACGGCGATAGCGATCTACATGAGTTTCTACTAATGGTTGAACAGTATCTTTTTTTCGGCGTTTAACTGCGGAATGAGGTGTAGCATGAGTTATGCATGCTCGCATTGCCATGCCAATTGAATAAAGGTCAGAAGCATAACTCAAAGGTCTTCTTTCATGTTGTTCAGGTGATGAATAGCCATGAGTCAATGTCTGCAATTTTGGAATACGCTTTTCGTCTAGTTCAAATGCAGCACCAAGATCTAAAATTAACGGGTCACCGCTGGCACGCAATAAAATATTGCTAGGTTTAATATCTAAATGTAAATAGCCTTTCTTGTGGACTTCTTTTAGACCTGCTAACACCATGCTAAAAACACTAAGAAGAAATGATTCGCTTGGAGAAACATCGGTATTTTTGATAAACCAACGGAGGTCTTTTCCAGGTTGAAAATCCATAACTAAATAGGCTGTATTATTTTCTCGAAAGAAATTTTTTACTGGAACAATATTGTGATGATGCATTTGCGATAAAGTGAAACCTTCGTCAAAAAACCGCTTTAAGCCATGTTTATATTTTTTTTCGGCATCTTTGGGGTGAATGCCAAGAGAGCCATCACGCTTACGGCGCATACAGTTTGGCGCATAATATTCTTTAATTGCCACAACATTGTTATCTTCAGGCTCCTTGGCAGCATAAACTACACTGAAGCCTCCCATGCCTAACACTTTGATAATTTCGTAATCACGAATTTTATCACCTGTTGAAAGAGGGATTTGAACTGGAGGTTTATTTGCTTTTTTATCAAGCACTTTCATTCGACTGATTATAGATTAGCTTAAAACTTTTGAATAGTCTTAGATTGTTAAATCACCACTTAGCATAAGATTATTGTAAATAATCGTTATAATAGTCTTTTATAAAAAATTAGTTTTTTTGGAGTAATTTATGAATACATCGGTGTCAGTGGAAACGACATCAAGTATGACTGCCTTCGGGACAGCTCGGCATCTTGGTTCTACAGCAAACTATAGTTGTGAAATACGTTGCGTAAATCATCGATTTTTAGATGTTCACCTACGACTTCCAGAAGAATTGCGTGCTTATGAAGCCGATATTAAAGATAAAGTGTCTGCACGTTTGCAGCGTGGTCGAGTGGACATTAGTGTCAAGAAAGAACAAACTGAAGCAAATGCTGCGGATTTCCAAATTAACCAAACAGCGGTAGAATCATTGTTTGTTGGGGCGGCTAAGATTACTGAACTCAATGATGTTATCGCGCCATTAACGATGGCTGAAGTTTTACGTTGGCCGGGTGTTATTCAGCCTCCCGAGCAAGACGCAGAAAAAATTCAGCAAGAAACATTGCAAGTCATAGAAGATTGTTTGGAATTAGTGTTAAAAAGTCGGAAAAATGAAGGTGCTAAATTACATCAATTGATTACGGATCGAATCATTGAAATGCGATATATTGTGGCTCAAATCCGAACTAAGATGCCTGAATTACAAGAACAATATCGACACCGATTAGAAGAAAAATTGGCCGCTGTGCGTGAGACAATGGATGAGAATCGGTTGGAGCAAGAAATGGTTTTGTTTTTGAATAAAACTGATGTAATGGAAGAGCTAGACCGTCTAGATGTGCATTTTGATGAAGTTATGCGAACGCTGGAAGAAAATAAACCCAAAGGTCGGCGTTTAGATTTTTTGATGCAAGAATTAAATCGCGAAGCAAACACGCTTGGTTCAAAATCTCAGGATGCCTTGTTGACTAAACAAAGTGTAGAGCTAAAAGTATTGATTGAGCAAATGCGAGAACAAGTGCAAAATATTGAATAATGTATTGGAAGCGTTCTAAACAAAAACAATTTGTATTTTTTTAAGCAATTTTCTGTCCGGAAATTGTGCTATATTCTTGTTGTGTTTCACGCATAAACGTTCCAATTTTTTCATATTAGATGTCCGGTAAACTTCTTATACTTTCTGCGCCATCAGGTGCTGGAAAAACTAGCTTGGCTAGAGCATTAATTGATAAAACGCCTAATACTTGTATGTCGATTTCGCATACGACTAGAAATTGTCGAACGGGTGAACAGCATGGAGTTGATTATTTTTTTGTGTCTGAAGAAGAATTCCAATCCATGATTGTTAGTGATCAGTTTTTGGAACACGCTAAGGTATATGATAAGTTTTATGGCACCAGTCGACAAAATATAGAAGAATTGCTTAAAAAAGGCGTAAATGTGTTGCTAGATGTGGATTGGCAGGGAGCTAGAGCAGTAAAAAACTTGATGTCTGAGGCGATTAGTGTTTCAATCCTGCCCCCTTCTCGTGAAGAACTAGAGAAGCGTTTACGAAATCGTGGCAGAGATCCTGAAGAAGTAATTGAAAAACGTATGCGGCAAGCGGAATCTGAAATGAGTCATTGTCGTGAAGCAGATCATATTATCTTGAATGATGATTTTGATTTGGCCTTGCAAGACCTGCACTATGTGTTGCTAGGTCAGGTTAAAAAAATTCGAAAACTATCAATAGATTTAGACAAGCTGATTCAAGCTTGAAAACTATTGATCAACATAACCGGAGAAAAATATGGCACGAGTGACCATTGAAGATTGCTTAGGCAATGTAGATAACCGATTTCAACTAGTATTGGTAGCAACGAAACGCGCCCGCCAAATCTTATTAGGTGGGCAACCTATGGTTGAAGAAGATAACGACAAACCAACTGTTTTAGCATTACGAGAAATTGCTGCGGGTCATGTAACCCGTGAAATTTTGACGCAACCGGATTACAACGCCTCAATTGATGAAGAGGTTTTAGCAGGTGCTGAAGGCGAGGAAATTGATGCTAAACTAGTAGCAAGTGTTGAAGCAGTTTTAGATGTTAATCCTGAAGCTGAAGTGATTGCAGGTGATGCGGCTGATGTCGTTGACGAATCAAACCAAGCAAGCTAAATCAAAGCCTGAGTCAGCAAAAAACATATCGCAGCAACAGCCACAGGACATGCTCAAAAATTCACATACGCTTTTTAATCAGCTATGTGACAAGCATTTAGTCGAATATCTCGACGGTCAAGCGCTGTTGAATATTCGTAAGGCTTACACAATAGCGCGGGACGCTTACCATGGTCATCAACGTGCTGACGGAGCAGCTTTCATCGTCAAAGCGCTTGAATCGGCGCGAATTATTTCCAAGCTTAGACTAGATGAAAATTCCATTTGTGCAGCGATTCTTTATGATATCTACAGTAAAGGAAATTTATCAAAAGAAGATTTGCAGGAAGTATTAAATGAGGATGTTGCCTCATTAGTTGAAGGCATTGCAAAAATAAATCGGTTGAATTTTGCTAGTCGTGAGCAAGCGGAAGCCGAAAATATACGCAAAATGTTGATGGCGACTGCTAAGGATATTCGCGTCATTATCATTAAATTGGCTCAGCGGCTGCATACTATGTGTAATATTAGCGGTTTGACGGAAGAAAAACAGCGTTGGGTCTCATTACAAACTTTAGAAATTTATGCACCATTAGCTAATCGTTTAGGGCTACATCATTGGAGCTCTGAACTACAGGAATTATGTTTTCAACAAATTTATCCTAAACGTTATAAAGCGCTGGTGGATGTTATCAAAGAACGTGACGGTAATCGCAGTGCTAAAGTGCGTAAATTGCGTGAAGACATTCATAAGTCAATAGTCGAAGCGGGGATATTATCAGAGGTACACGGAAGGCGGAAAAGCCCATACAGTATTTATAAAAAAATGGTGCGGAAAAAGCTTAACTTTGAACAGATTAATGATTTATATGCTTTTCGAGTTGTTGTTGATAATGTTGACGATTGTTATCGAGTGTTAGGCGTTATTCACAATTGCTATAAGCCGATTCCAGGTCGTTTTGTAGATTATGTGGCAATACCCAAAGCAAATGGTTACCAATCATTGCATACAGTTGTTTTAGGACCTTTTGGCGATAATATTGAAATACAAATTCGCACAGATGGTATGCATAAAATAGCCGAGGCTGGCGTTGCTGCTCATTGGTTGTATAAGTCAGATGATGTTGCTAAGAATACCGATCCGATAAATATGTCACGGCAATGGTTGATCGACTTGCTTGACCCAGATAATCATTCGAGCAATCCGGCGGAATTTTTAGAGCATTTAAAGACAGATTTGTTTATTGGACAGGTGTATGTGTTCACACCCAATGGGGATATTAAAAAATTACCTCGAGGAGCAACCGCTCTAGATTTTGCCTATTCTGTGCACACTGATATTGGTTCGAAAAGTAAAATAGCGATCATCAATTCAAGCGAAGCTTTACTATCTACAGAATTGCGTAATGGTGATCATGTTGAGGTGATTACTGATGCGCAAGCTGAACCCAAGTTGTCATGGTTGAAATTTGCTGTTACTGGTCGTGCTAGGTCGCAAATACATAGTTATCTGAATTCACAAAGTAGTGAAGCCGCACGAACTATAGGCAACAAACTGTTTCGGCGAGAACTTGACCAAAGTGGTTATCGAAATAAAGACATTTCGGCGGATGTTCAAAAAGAACTTTTAGTGGCATTGAATATTGAAACTTGGGAAGAATTGATGATAGCTATTGGGCGTGGGAATCGTATAGCAAGCTTAGTAGTACGCCAAATTTTTCCTGATGAACATGAGTGTAATGAAACACATTCATCGCCAATGGTGATTCAAGGTACGGAAGGGTTGGTGGTCAACTATGCGCGTTGTTGTTTTCCTGTTCCAGGTGATCAAATTGTTGGAGCGGTTAAAGTAGGTACCGGTCTAGTGGTGCATAGGATGAATTGTTCCAACTTTTTGAATATGGAACTACAAGCAGACCAATCTGTCCCACTACAATGGGGTGAAGCCATTGATGAAGAGTTCCCAGTAAAGTTACGTATTTTTGTCCGTAATCAGCGAAGTATGTTTGCAAAAGTAGCGACTATTATTGCCGAACAAGGTTGTAATATTCTCGATGTAGAAACTGCTGAATCGACCGAAGAATTTCAACCGATTGTTATTATTTTGCAGGTTAAAGATCGCATTCATTTAGCCCAAGTAATTAGGCAATTACGCCAAGATAATGATGTTCAAAGAGTGTATCGTCATCATAGTTAACAATCCCAAAAATAAATTATAGAGTTATTAACATGAACAAAAAAATTATATCTACTAACTTAGCACCACAAGCTATTGGCAGCTATTCGCAAGCGGTTAGAGCAGGCGACTTCCTGTTTGCTTCAGGGCAAATTGCGCTTGACCCTGCTTCTGGTGAAATGGTGAATGAATCGTTCAAGTCTGAAACCAGACGAGTCTTTGAAAATGTTAAAGGCATTGCTTCTGCTGCTGGAATGGAGTTGTCTGATATTGTCAAACTCACAGTGTATTTGACCGATTTAGATGATTTTGCTGACTTAAATGAAGTGATGGTTGAGTACTTCACTGAGCCCTATCCTGCCCGAGCAGCTGTGCAAGTGTCAGCATTGCCAAAAGGTGCAACAGTTGAAGTTGATGCTACTTTCTTAGTAAACGCTAATTAACAAATGTTTCAAATCGATTAGTGGAGCGCTACTTGTTTGTGTTGCACTGTTTGATAGTTTTCTTTAGATTGTTCATGTGCCAATGCTTGCCAGACTTTTAACATCTTGCAATAGACAACTTGTTGCTCAGGGAAAAACACGAGTTCTTTGTGTTCACAAATAAGCCTTAACACGGATGAAATTGAATATGCACGATGTCTGCATTGATGTTTGCTAAAAATAAAGTCCGTGGTCAGAATGTTTAATTTTGCGATCAAGTCGTCCAATGTAGGTATGCTGTTATTGTTGTTCATGATTAATGAGTCAAAATATTTAAAATTAAGTTGAAAATAGTTTTGTTTATAGAATTGCTAATGCATTAATGCTCTGGCCATCATAGTTAATGTGGAGGGTTCATCAACATTGCGTGACATGGCATCTTTTGCTGCAAGTAAAAATAAATCTCGGCTTAGTTGTTGTCTTTCGAAAGAGGATGAAAATAATAATTCATCGGCTTGAATCGCATTTTTCCGAATAGCATGCATTACGGTTTGTGCATGCCATGGCAGGACAAAGTGAATGTGATTAAGCTGCAATGTTATAAATTTGTGATTCATTTTTTAATTGCATTAATGAGAATGATTATCATTTAATAAAATGATAAAAATTGCAAGCTATTCAAGGGCTTTTTTAAAAGTTTTTCTTTAAAAAGAAAAATTTCACATTCTGACGCTTTTTTATAGTAAAACGACAACATGCAATCGACGATTAACAACACTCTAGAATTGCGAACAATTCCAATTACAAAATTCAAAGGCGTTGGAGAAAAAGTAGCTCAAAAACTAGCCAAACTGAATCTGTATAATGCGCAAGATGTGCTGTTTCATTTGCCATTCCGTTATGAAGACAGAACGCACTACACATCATTATCAGGTGCGGTACCCAATACTGCCGCGTTAGTCTGTGGAGAAATTATTGATGCGGTGCAGTTGCCGCATGGACGACGTAGTTTAGTGGTGGAAATTAATGATGGTTCTGGGCGTTTGACTATCCGTTTGTTTCATTTCTCCTATAATCAAAGACAAGCCTTTGTTGTTGGTAGATGGGTAGAATGTTTTGGCGAAATTGTTTTAAGGCCAGCCGGCAAAGAAATGATTCATCCAGAATATCGAATTGTTACTGACAGGCCAACCAGTCCACAACATGATCGCTTAACTCCAATCTATCCAACTACTGAAGGAATTAGTCAATACTTGTTAAGAAAACTGAGTGCTGAGGCTTTGGAGAAATACTTGCCTAAAGTTCAGGACTTGTTGCCACAAGAGTTGATCGGACGCTTTGAATTTTGTTCCTTAGCTGAGGCTCTAAATGCCTTACATAGGCCTGCACAGGGTGTTGACCTTGAAGCGATGTTGGAAACTGATTCTCCACCATTTCAGCGTTTGATATTTGAAGAGTTATTAAGCTTTCATTTAGGCATGCAAAGGGTTCGGGCTGAACGTCAGAATGAGAAATCAATTAATTTAGACCAATTAAATTCAGCTGAATTAAGGGAACATTTTTTGGAGAATTTATCGTTTCAATTGACAAATGCACAACTTGAAGCGGTTGACGAGATCATTGATGACCTAAATAAAATTCAGCCGATGATGCGGTTAGTGCAAGGTGACGTTGGTTCAGGGAAAACAGTCGTTGCTGCCCTGGCTGTAATCCATGCAGTTGGCGCAGAGCAGCAAGTTGCCGTGATGGCACCAACAGAATTACTCGCAGAACAATTATTTCGACATTTGTCTGCTTGGCTAGAAGCCTTAGATATCAAGGTGGGTTGGCTGGCAGGAAAGGTTACTACGGCGCAGCGTCGACCTATTTTGTCAGGTTTAGCAACAGGTGAGGTACAGGTTTTGGTGGGAACACATGCCTTGTTTCAAAAAGAAGTGGAATTTGATTCTTTAGGATTAATCGTGATTGATGAGCAACACCGTTTTGGTGTTGGGCAGCGTTTGGCATTACGAGAGAAAGCAAATGGGATTGTGCCGCATCAATTAATCATGAGTGCTACCCCAATTCCAAGAACATTGGCGATGAGTTTTTATGCCGATATTGATGTGTCGACAATTGATGAATTACCACCAGGAAGAATCCCTATCGAAACTGTGGTAATTAATGCCGAAATGAAAAGAGATCAAGTAATTGAACGTGTTCATCATGCTTGTTTGCAAAAAACGCAGGTCTATTGGGTATGTAGTTTGATCGATGAGTCAGAGCATTCAAATGCGCAAGCAGTCGTTGATGTTGAACAAGAGCTTAAACGGCGCTTAAAAGGAATTAAAATTGGCGTGGTACATGGGCGGTTGAAACCTATGGAAAAAGAAGAAATGATGCGTCAGTTCCGTGATCATGAAATTGATTTATTGCTTGCAACCACAGTCATCGAAGTTGGTGTGGATGTGCCAAACGCTAGTTTGATGATTATTGAGAATGCTGAACGAATGGGCTTGTCTCAATTGCATCAATTACGAGGACGGGTTGGGCGCGGCAGCCAGCGCTCTGTCTGTGTTCTAATGTATCGTGCGCCATTGTCAGAAAATGCTAAAATTCGTTTGCAAACCTTGCGAGCGAGCAATGATGGTTTTGCTATCGCGAGAAAGGATTTAGAATTACGTGGTCCTGGAGAACTGCTTGGTGTGAGGCAAACGGGTGCGGTAAATATGCATATTGCTAATTTAGTTCGAGATCAACATTGGCTGACAATAGTTGCTGAAGAAGCGCAGAGTTTTAGTCAACAATATCCAGATTTGGTCGATAATTTATTAAATCGTTGGTTGGCATATCAGCAACAATATGCAAATGCATAATATTGTTAACAAAATTAACTCAGTGTTGGCGCTGAAGATCTAATCATTTATGATTTAACAATGAATTGATATAAATAAACCAATGACTAACTTGCCTATAATTAATTATGTACCGAATAAGTATCGAGAAATGGTTCGAGAAAAAGCTATTAGTCGTGCACGAACACGGATTATTATTGCAGGCGGTGACCCCACTGATTTTTCGCAAGACGATTTAGAAGTGATCGTTCGTGAGGAAGAAGATAAAATTAATGATAGCATTAAACAAAAAGGGATAATGGCAGTTCTTGCCTTACTAGGTTTAAACCTAATTGGTTAATTTTTTTAGCGTATGTTCAAACAAATTTTCCGACTGACTTTTGTTACATTCATTTGGAAGAAATATAAGCAAATCATCGTCTCTACAGTATGTTTATTGATATCATTTTGGTTGATTAATTTTGCGCATCGAGAGTATTTGTCATTTGCCGAGCATCAATCTGATGCAAGCTTTTTTATCAAATGGTTTTTACTAGTTGCAGTAGTGATAATTTATTTATGTTATTCAATATATAGTCCGAAAAATAAAAATGGTCTAAATAAGAATAAAATTGATAAAGAGTCAGCTGAAGTCGCAACACTAACAAGTGACGACGATCCTTTTGCCCAGATTCGGCAGAAAAAGAGCTTGCGTAGCAGAGCAGATATCATGCTCGAAAAGCATACTCAAAACAAAAAAATTAAAAAAGAATAGTATTAGTTGGATACTGCAATGTTGGCAGTGACTATGGTGCCATGACCTTCTTTACTAGTGATTTTCAATGTGCCTCTATGAGCTTTAACAATAGCTTGGCAAAGATACAAACCTAAACCTAAACCGCCTGTTTGACGTTGTCTTGATTCATCAAGCCGATAAAAAGGTTCGGTGAGGTGATCGACTAATTCTGCAGGCATGCCTATGCCTTGATCTGTGACAATGATTGTTAAATAGTTTTCCGCTAGGCTAAGTGTAATTTTTGGAGCAGGTTGATCTTCTAAGGTATATTGAATCGCATTGTTGAGTATATTTTTCACTAATAGTTTAATGCGAATTGGATCAATATTAATAAATGCGCTTTCTGAAGATAAAGGCGTTACTTCAATGCCATTATCTACAAATGACTCTTGCAAAATTTCGTTGAGTAATACATTAATGTCGACTACTTGTCGTGCAAGAGGAGATTCTTGACTCAATTTTTCCGCCTCGATTAACTCTGCGATGATTGTTTCCATTTCATTTAAATCTTGAGCCAGAGATTGCGTGTGTTTGTTGTCTTCCATGAGTCTGCTGACGATTGTAGCTCTGGTTAACGGGGTGCGAAGCTCATGACTAATGCTTAGCAGTAAGCTACGTTTAGATTCTATTAGGCGATCAAGATCCTCAGCCATCGTATCAACTTGTTTGGCAAGTTCGCCTAATTCGTCTTTACGGTTAGTTGTTGTTCTTGCTGAAAAGTTTCCTTGGCGAACTTCTTTAACTACTCTTTGAATGTCTGCTACGGGAGAAAATAGATAGCGAATCGCAAGATATAAACTAAGGATAAATAAGCCTGCGATGAAAACCCAATACCATTCAAATTGTCCGCGAGGATTGTCAACCTCATAAAATATTGTTCCATGAGGTGTTGTGATTTTATAGATATTAAATTTAAAACCTTTTGAAAAAGTAATTTTGGGAAGAACAAAATGTCTTTTTTTCTTTTTAAAGTGCAAAGGAATTAACGCTAATGGTTCAAACTGAAAATGACTTTCATCAGGAAGTTTTCCTGCTGATGACCAGTTCATTTCTGAGGTGCGTATATGGATTCGAATATCAGTACGCGCTGCTATATTTTTAGCTCGGTCTAGATTAATTTGCTGTGTTTTAGGATCAAGAATCAACCGCGTCATTTTGGCAAGCGAACCCGCTTGAAGTGAATAAGTTTTGTTAGAAATAGAGCGTTCGACACCGAATCTAAGCAAGATTAATAAGATAACTAATGCAGCTACAAAAATAAGTAATAAACGAATTGATAAGGATTTAAACATTAGTGAGACCCAATATCCTCAGGAATAAAGCTATACCCCGCGCCCCAAACGGTTTTAATATAATCAAGCGGTGCTATTTTTTTTCGTAAGCGGCTAATTGTGATGTCTACAGACCTAGAAAAAATTTCCACTTGAATGCCTTTCAAGGCGTTGAGAATTTCATCGCGGCTATAGTTTTTTCTCGGTGTAGAAGCTAACAAAACTAATAATTGATATTCTGTATTTGTTAACTTGAGCTCTTGCTCAAATAGCATAACTTGTCGCATATGCCGATCAATGCTTAAATCTTTGTATGAGAGCATTAAAGAAGGTTCAGGTAGGCGGTTACGGTTTATTATGTTTTGAATCCGAATTATCAGCTCACGAGGTTCGAAAGGTTTGGATAAATAGTCATCAGCACCAAGTTCAAGACCAACTACACGGTCCATGGCTTCACCACGCGCGGTTAGAATTAAAATAGGGATTTGACTGGTTTTACGTATACGTTTACAGACTTCAAAACCATTAATGTCAGGCATCATTACGTCTAAGATTATGAGATCGATTCCTTGAGATTCGAAATTGTCCAATGCTAGTTTTGGATGCAAATAATGAGATAGTTGGAAATTGTGCTGAGCAAAATATTCGCCCAGCACTTCTCCTAATTTCCGATCATCATCTACGAGTAATATATGCGGCATTTCTATCGATTAGCTTTATCTTTATTTTTGCTCTTGCGCTTTTTCTTTGAAAACAACATTTTATGAACATAAGGCTTCAGTTTTGCTTGTTGTTGACTAGAAAGGTCATTATAAAAAATGGCAAAGCTTGAAAAATAATTTTCTTTTCGTTTTAGCTTTTGTTGATGAGCCGATGTCATTGCTTGATTGATATCGTTGACTGTGATGGTGTTTTTATCAAACAATTTACTTAAAGGGCCTGAACGTTTTTGATCTGGATTATTTTTTCGAGATTCACGATCAGCCTTGAGCTTTTGCTTATATTGCCTTTTTTCGTTTACAAATGCCTGAAGTTGATTTTGTTGAGCGCTGCTCAGTTCAAGTTTTTCAGTCATCTTTTCAATAAACTTTCCAGAATTATAGTTATGCGCTTGAGCAATCATAGCGGTTGCAGCGCCAAATAATATAAATAAAAATACTAAGGTTTTTTTCATAATTAATTTTCCAATTAAAGTGTTGAGTGTTTTCTGAGTATAGTTTTAGTCATACATATTTTATTTTCAAAAGTAATGCAAAAGGTAACAGTCTGTAACAGTGAAATTGCCCAAATTTATTGTTAAGGTGCAACTATGATGAAAATGATCTCACATTTATTGCCATGGCGTGATTATTTGCAGTTGATGCGTGCGGATAAGCCCATTGGCACCTTGTTGTTGCTATGGCCAACTGCCTGGGCAATTTGGCTTTCAGGTGGTGAATTTGTTAGTTTAGGCTGGCAGATTGGCAATTTCGACCCGCAGGTGGCTGTGGTTTTTCTTATTGGTGTATTTTTGATGCGATCTGCAGGTTGTGTAATTAATGATTTTGCAGACCGCAACTTCGATCGTCATGTTGAACGAACTAAAGACCGTCCATTAACCACAGGCAGGGTCAGTGTTTCCGAAGCGCTTTGTTTATTTCTTGTCTTGTGTTTTTTAGCGTTATTATTAGTGTTAAGTCTTGATGAAGAAGTTAGATATAGTGTGCTGATAGCGGCTGTTCCAGCAGTTTTAATCGCCATAGCCTATCCTTTTATGAAACGATTTTTTGTGACTCCTCAGCTAGTGCTGGGAATCGCTTTTTCTTGCGGCATTCCTATGGCATATCTTGCTCATGCAAGCCCAATTAGTTTAGGGACACTTTGGCTGGTATTGGCAAACCTTGTTTGGGTCATAGCCTATGACACAATATATGCCTTGATTGACCAAGAAGACGATGAAACGCTAGGTATTTTTTCTTCAGCGCGGTTTTTTGGTCAGAATGTCAAAAAAATTATTGCTGCATTACAGCTATTAACTTTGAGCTTTCTGGTCTTAACGGGTATTTATTACGGCCTTAATAAATTCTATTATTTACTTTTGGTCGCATGTAGTGGCTTTTTTATGTATCAATTGATTCTGATTCAAGAGCAACGGCGTGATCAATGCTTTACTGCATTTTTGAATAATGCATGGTTTGGTGGTGGTGTTTTGTTAGCGCTGGTTATAGGTTCGCAATGATAGATTGTTAAAAAAGTTAGAGTTTTGTGAACGTGTTTTGTAATTCTAGGTGCATATGGTCAAATATAAGATAGAATATTTCATCTTATGAGGCTGAAAATGATAAAAAAATGGTTTAATCGACATTCTTTTTTGTTTGCATTAGTACTATTTTTTGTTGGTTGTTCGACAAATCCAGTCACAGGCAGACAAGATTTTGTCACTATGTCGGAAGCTCAAGAAATACGATTGGGCAATCGCTATCACACCGAAATCATTAAACAGTATCCGCTTTACGATAATCCAGAATTACAAGCTTATATAAGCGATATTGGTAATCGTTTAGCTGCGAATAGTCATCGTAGCCATTTGGATTTTAGTTTTTATTTAGTGGATAGTCCGCAGGTGAACGCCTTTGCTGTGCCCGGAGGGCACATTTATATTACACGTGGAATCATGGCTTATATGCAAGACGAAGCACAATTGGCAGGAGTTATTGGGCACGAAATTGGTCATGTCACGGCACGTCATAGTGTTCGTCAAAGTGCACAATCACAGCTTAGTGGTTTGTTATCTGCAGCAGTTGCTATTGGTACAGGCAGTCAAGGATTTGCGCAATTATCTACTACACTTGGAGGAGCGCTGGTCTCTGGTTATGGTCGTAAACATGAGCTTGAGTCTGATCGTTTGGGTGCAGAATATTTAGCCAAGGCGGGCTATGATTCACGAAAAATGATTGAAGTGGTGGGTATTTTAAAAGATCAGGAATTAGCGAGTCGTGAGCGAGCTCTTGCAGAAGGCAAACAGCCAAGTTCTTATCATGGTTTATTTGCAACACATCCAAAAAATGATACCCGATTAAAACAAGTGGTTAGCGAAGCTAAAAAATATCAAACGCCGCAAAAAAGTATTACGAATTCAGAAAAATTTATGCGTTTAATGAATGATGTTGCTTATGGTCAAAATGAGACACAAGGCATTGTTCGTCAAAATAAGTTTTATCATAAAGGTTTGGATTTGCACATAGAGTTTCCTGAGGGTTGGACTATTCAAAATGATAGTGATCGTTTAGTAGCACAAAATCCGAGTACTAAGCACGCCATAATCATGCAATCTAATACGCTAAAAAAACGTGTTAGTGCGGAGAATTTTCTACAACAAAATTTTAAAAGTTTTAGTTCAGGTCGAAATGTTCGAACCAGCGAAGATCAAGGTTATGCTGGTAGAGCGATTGTAGGTGAAGGGAACAATTCTCAAGAAGTTGTGGTTGGGACGGTTTATCGCGGCGATAGAGCCTTTGTCATGGTTGGTCTGGGTAATTCTAATTCGTTACCAGGCGATCAACTGTTAGATACGTTAAGCAGCGTGAGACGTTTGCAAGCAAGTGATCAAAAATTTATTAAAGGACAAAAGCTTAAAACAATTCGCGCCAAACAAGGTCAAACGTTTGCTAGATTAGCGAAAAACAGTCCTAGCTTAGGGAAATATGCGGAACAAGAATTACGTCTATTAAATGGAATGTTTCCAACTGGAGAACCAAAAGTGGGTCAGTTGATAAAAGTAGTTCAATAAGAACGCTTTTAAGTAGCGAGTTGTTAACCCAAATTTCTGGTTAATACTAATAATACAGGTGTTGATTCGCTCGCATTGACTGAATCAAATTGTTGCCAATGCCAACTGTGTTGGTCAATGGAGTTTAGTAATTTTCGTATCGCTTGATATTCTTCGGAACCGCCTGCATGACCGCGATAACATAAAATTGACATTAACCCTGTTTTGCTAATGCACTGTATAGCTTGCTGAATGGCAGCAATTGTTGAACTGGTCTGAGTGGTAATTGCAATATCATCACTTTTGGGCAAATAGCCTAAATTAAACATGATTACATCGATAGTGCCCTCATGTTTGCCACAGTGTTTTTGCAAATTGCTGTGGCTATCTAGTATGTAGCTGATCGCTAAATTTGATGTATCTAATGTTGCAGAGTGTAACTGCGCTTTAGTGTTGCGAATTGCTGATGCCTGAATATCAAAACAGAATAATTTTTCTGCACGACTTGCTAAAAATAAGCTGTCATTACCATTGCCACAAGTTGCATCAATGGCGACGCGAATTTTCTTATTAGAATAGTATTTATCAATTATTTGATGAGCTTTTTTAGTGAGATTCATTATCGTCTTGTTGCAAATATTGATTTTTAAATGTTTAAAGCCCGTATTTCAGATATCTATTTCGGGTAATAATGCTTCAAGTGCAATTTCCTGAGAAAAGTGCTGCGCGAATTGTTCAGCATAATAAGGGATAAGCAAACAACCTTTGCTGCCAAAACCGTTAAAGCAAAATAATCGTGGATGTTCAGGGTGAACGCCAATTAATGGTTTACGATTGACGGTGCTGGGCCTCACGCCACTTTGATGTGCAATGACTTGAGCTGAAATACGCGTGTTATTTTCTAAACTATCAAGTAATTCCTGTGCGACATCCGCACTACAGGCTTCGTTGGTGTCATTCCATGCATAATTGGCGCCCAAAAATGCAGTTGTATTTGGTGCTAAAGGAAGCAACCAATTGCCCCAATTAAGCATGGCAGTTTGCGGTTTAGCTAACTTTAAAGTCAGTATTTCACCCTTGGCTAATTTAAATGGCAACTGTTTAAACCAAGGATTATAAATTGTTTGATAGCCTTCACAGAACACAACATGATCGGTGGTGCCGACAAAGGAATTATTGTTAACGCTAATTTGCTCACCTTCAATTACAATGTCAGCATAGTTGATTTTTTCTTGGACAAAAGAATTTTGTGATATCAACCAAGTTTTGATTGCGGATAATAATGCTTCCACATCTACGCGGAAAGTTTCTTGAATGTCGGCAACACCAAATTCACACTCTTTAAAAGGATGTGAAGTGTTGTCAGTTTGTTCTAATGCGGTTACAAATTCAGCATAGTCACTTTGTTCAAGTCTCTTTAGATAATAGTGCTGTTGACCTTTATTTTTAATCAAGCGTTGTTGTTGGATGCCGATTAAAAATGTTTGACCAAAGGTGTCTTGTAATTGTTGATAGCTTATTTTTGCCGCTGACATAAACTGAATGAAATCATCGGTTAGATTACTACGATGTCCTGTGATGGGATTAATAATACCTGCGGCTACTTTCGACGAACTATGGTGGTGATTGTTGTCGACCACCAAGACACTCAATCCTTGTTGGATCATTTTCCAGGCGAGTAAGCTGCCCGCCAAACCTTGACCGACGATTAAGATATTAAAATGTCTATTTTGTATTTGCGTCATGCTATGATTTTAGCCTAAAGTGAGTCTGTGGATTAGTAAATAAAAATCAAGGAAATAAAGTGAGTCTATTCAAAAAACGGCGATTTTTGCCTTATTTTTTAACGCAATTTTTGGGTGCGTTTAACGATAATATTTTCAAAAATGCATTGGTGATCATAGTCACTTTTCATCTCGCCTCAAGCAGCGCCACTAGTGACATCTTAGTGAATGTTGCAGCCATGCTATTTATTGTGCCTTTTTTCTTGTTTTCGCCAATAGCTGGTCAGATTGCCGAAAAATATGAAAAAAGTCTATTGATCAGGCGTATGAAAATGGTTGAGATTTTGTTGATGTTGTTGGGTGCAATAGGCTTATATTTTCAATCTATTCCTTGGTTGTTATTTGTGTTGTTTTTGATGGGCACACAATCGGCTTTTTTTGGGCCAATAAAATACAGTATATTGCCGCAAAACCTGAATAAAAAAGAACTCCTCCATGGCAATGCTATGGTTGAAGCAGGAACTTTCATCGCTATTTTGCTTGGCACAATCATGGGTACCTTATTGGCTAATGGCAGCAATTTTGCTGTGCCTGTGAGCTTTGCTATCATAACTTTTGCGGTCCTGGGGTGCGTATGCAGTCAATGGATACCAGTCGCAGAATCTATTCAGCCGCATTTACGACTAAATTTCAATCCAGTCAGCTCATGTAAAGAAATTTTTCATGGTTTAAGTAAAAATCAGGCTATTTTTCTCAGCGCTATCGGTATCTCATGGTTTTGGTTTTTTGGAGCAACTTTTCTAACGCAATTGCCCAATTTAGCGAAGAATGTGCTTAATGGTTCCCCTTTTGTGGCAACCTTGCTGATGGCGATGTTTTCAATTGGCATCGCTATTGGTTCATTTTTGTGTTCAAAAATGTCAGGTAAACAAGTCGAATTAGGCATTGTGCCAATCGGCGCTATTGGCATGACCTTTGCAGGTATATTTGTAGGTGTAATAGATATACAAACTGCTGATCAAGTGCGAGGTTTTGAGGCAGTATTGGATAAAGATGTGTTGCAAATATTGTTCGGTTTATTAATTTTAGCAATTTCAGGTGGTTTATTTATAGTGCCCTTGTATGCCTATATTCAAGCTAATTCGTCCGAAGAAAGTTTATCTAGGAACATTGCGGCACTGAATATTTTAAATGCATGCTTCATGGTTACAGCGGCAATATTCGCTATCGTTGTGTTTAAATTTGGAAATTCAATTCAAACGTTGTTTTTTATTACCGCGATCATGAATGCGATTGTTGCGATGTATATTTTTCACAAAGTGCCTGATTTTATTGTTCGTTTTGGAGCATGGTTGCTGGTTCACAGCTTATATCGAGTTGATAAAAATGGTTTGGCGAATATTCCTGACCATGGTGCGGCGGTGCTAGCTTGCAATCATGTGAGTTTCGTAGACCCAATTATTATTTCAGCTGTCTGCGAACGTCGTGTGCGTTTTGTGATGTTTTATAAGATCTATAATTTACCGATTGTTCATTACTTGTTCAGATTAATGCGCGCTATTCCGATTGCTTCAGCAAAAGAAGATCACAAATTATTGGATCGCGCTTATGAGCAAATCGCCGAAGCCTTACAGAGAGGCGAACTTGTATGCATTTTTCCTGAAGGAGGCTTAACGCCTGATGGCGACATTCAGCCGTTCAAACATGGCATTGAAAAAATCCTTAAGCGAACCCCAGTGCCTGTAGTACCAATGGCGTTAAAGGGTTTGTGGGGCACGTGGTTTTCAAGGAAGGCGGGGCGAGCAATGAAAGGCCTACCTAAGAATTGGATGAAAAAGACACAAGTAGTGGCTGGTAATTTAATAGAATATGAGCAGGCGAATTTAGCGAATATAGAATCGAATATTCGCTTACTTAGAGCTGACCAAGCGTAAAAATCTTCTATTGATATTGAGCTGAATGTGAATAAAAAATACGCCTCATGCACCTGAGGTAAATCAAACAAGTAGCCTTATTGTGATGTTTCGCTTTTGAACGATTAAATTCTGGGGCGCCGGCTAACTTTATTTGTCATTGTTCGCTACAATAAGATTTTAATTATTATTAGGAAAATGAAATTGGCGAATATTCGTGAAAAAGTGTCGATTAAAGTCGGTGAAGATTCGGCTATTCCAGCTGAACTATTAAGTTTTGATGGTTTATCTGATAAGCGAGAGCATGTTGCGCTGCAATTTTCCGGCAAAGAAACGAATGAGCCGCCATTAGTTCGGATTCATTCGGAATGTTTAACGGGTGATGTCTTTAACTCTTCTCGCTGCGACTGTGGTGATCAGTTGGCGGAGTCTATTGAAAAAATTTCAACTCATGGTGGAGTTATTTTGTATTTGCGTCAAGAGGGCCGTGGTATTGGCTTATATCCAAAAATTGATGCATATGCATTGCAAGATGATGGCTATGACACCTATGAAGCTAATCAAAAATTAGGTTTTTTAGATGATGGACGTAACTTTTCAGTTGCGGTTGAAATGCTTAAAGCTATTGAAATTGATACAGTTAAATTATTGACGAATAATCCGCAAAAGGAAGAATTATTGCGTTCTAATGGTATTGTTATTACAGAAATAATGCCTACGGGCGTATATAAAAAGTGCGATAACATTGATTATCTTAAGAGCAAGCGAAGCAAAAAATCTCATAATCTAGACGTATAACAACCAACGCAAGGTGTCATAAATTGTCAAAGGAACTTAGTAATATTGATGGCCAAAAACGTTGTTGGTGGTGTGGGGACGATCCCGTCTATATGGCATATCATGACACTGAATGGGGTGTGCCATTATATGATGATCAGAAACTATTTGAATTATTAATTCTAGAAGGGGTGCAGTCGGGACTTAGTTGGATCACTATTTTGCGCAAACGAGAAGGCTATCGTCGAGCCTTTGATCAATTTGATCCGCAGAAAATTTCTGCTTACGATGAAGCAAAAATTACTGAACTATTAGACAATCCTGAGATTATCCGCAATAAACTAAAAGTTAACGCTACGGTGACCAATGCCAAAAGTTATTTAGCAATGCAGGCGGCAGGGGAAAATTTTTCTGATTTTTTATGGAGTTTTGTAGATGGTAAGCCACTACAAAATGCCTTTGAAACCGCCGAACAAGTACCAGCGTCAACACCGGTTTCGGAAGCGATGAGCAAAGCGTTAAAAAAGCGCGGTTTTAAATTTGTAGGTCCAATTGTTTGTTATGCGTTTATGCAGTCTGCAGGTTTGGTTAATGACCATATGGTGGATTGTTATCGTTACAAGGAATGCCAAAAAATAAAATAAGACTATTTTATTAGATTTAAGTTGTCAGAATTTTGTATTTGTTAAGGTCTATGTGAATATCTTAATGAATTAAAAATTGGAGACTTAGATGTTTTTAAGAAATATAATTCTAGCATTCACAGCATCATTCTTTGCTATTAATGCGTTCGCTTCTGGTGGTAGCGGCTTCCCGAGAGGTAATACCCCGTTTGGAAATTCTGATCGTGGTAGTAGCTTTCGTTCTGCCCCTAGTGCCCCTAGGACAGTTGATCAGGCATATGAATACGGAAAATCCCTTTATTTTGGTCGTGTTAAAGGTAAGGTGATCTCTTATTGTGTCGCTCTAAATAGTATTTCAAGCCCAGTCCAACGTAGCTCAATTCGAACTGTCAGAGGTGTCAGCTATTCACAGCTTGGTGAGTTGTTACATAATTGCGATAATAAAAAGCAAGTCATGTCTTCTATCTTGAATAAAAACCAATTAAACGCTGTGGCGTATTATCTTAACAAGCGTTATAGGTTGAATTTAAGACGCACCTAAATTCGAATTGTTAAGTATTGAAAGTCGAGTTAATTGATTGGTGGCGATTGCGCCAATCAATTAACAGATCGATTATCAAGGCTATTATTATCAATCCAAATTCTAAGGTTAATATCCAGCCATTGTGTTCATAAAGAGCTAATTCAGAATTATTTAAATTGATCCCTGTTATATAAGCGAGAAAAATCGCGATAGAAGCTGTCCATGCCCAGAAGCTTGGATAGATTATTGCAAATGGTAATAGCCAAATTAAATACCATGGATTAATCGCGGGGATGCATATAAAAAATAAACCATAGAGTAAATCAATCCGTATAGGTTGGTGCTGGCGTCGCAAATGGAGATAGAAAAAATATGCGGTAGCTGTTATTGCAAATAGGCTAAGTAGCAATGTTTTGACGATTGAGAATGAGAAATGAGTGCTTGCTAAATAATACAATGGTGCGTTAAATATCCAATTGTTGGACATGACTTGCAATGCTTCAGGAAACCATATTTGCTTAATTTGTAGCCAAAATGTTGCTTGGTTGTTATCGAGGTTTGCGAATGGCATAGCTAGTAAGATCAAGCTTAGCAACCAAATGCCCCAAGAACGCCATTCAAAGCGTAACAATAACGGCACAGCAATTAATGCAAATATTTTCACACCAGTTGCTAAAGCTAAACAGATAGGCACCAAAAACCATGCGCCTTTCAAATTTTTTACATAAATAGCGAATGCTAAAACTAGGAAAAAAGCACCCAAAATATCGGGATGTGCAGTGATAGCAAACTCTTTAATTATTAATGGTGACCAGGCATATAATAAAACTAAATGGGGTTTTGCAATGCGAACTAGTAATGTAATTAAACAGCAATCAATGGCTGCATAGATCATTTGTAAAGGCCAAACTTCAGCCGGCGCAATCAGATAAGCTAGTGCAAAAACGGCTTGATTGACAGGTGCATAAATCGTGGCAACATCAGGATGATTAATACCGCTTAAAATATGTTCAAATGCGTCATTAACTGTCAAATCATGAAAAAAGTTTGCTGGAACCCAACCGTAAGGCGTGCCTGTTTCAATTGTCATACGCCCGTCCCATAAAAAGCGAAAAAAATCGTCTTCTAAAATTGGAAATGTGAACACACCACACAAGCGAAACGCATAAGCAAAAATTAACATTAACAAGACGGGGAATTCCTTTGCAGGCGAGTCTGAATAATGTTTGCAAAGGAATAAACTAAAAAGAAATAGTGGCAATACAGCGATCAGTAATTCGTTTAATTTCAACTCACCATATATTTGTGAATTTAATGCTAGCCATAGATAAATACAGAGGGAAAAAAGACCAAATATAGCTAGTCGAAAATGCATCGCTAGATAATTTGAAAGTTGTTTAAGTAAGATCATAGGCCTATTACGGGTCTTGTAAGATAGTTAATGTAACAGACACAAGATTCTTATGGCTTATTTTGGCAAAAAAATTGCTGTTGTTATTCCCGCATTCAATGAGGCTGATAGTATCGCCAAAGTTGTGCGTGATCTCGTGGCATTACGGGAATTTCCAGGTACAAATCAGTTAGACCCTTTAGTTGATGATATTGTGGTTTGCGATAATGGTTCCACTGATTCTACTGGTCAGATTGCGGCCGAAGCCGGTGCTCGTGTTGTGCAAGAGTTAAGGCCTGGTTATGGTAGTGCTTGTTTAGCTGCAATTGAGGTGTTAAAAAATCCTGATATTGTTGTTTTTATTGATGGTGATCGATCAGTATTGGTGACTGAAACCATTTCATTATTAGAAAAAATTACTGCGGGAGCTGATTTGGTGATTGGTTCTCGTATATCTAGTAAACGGGAGCGATACTCATTCACTCCGCAACAATGGTTTGGTAATTGGTTGGCCACTAAATTGATAAGTTTTATTTGGGATTTTCCTATTACTGATTTAGGGCCTTTTCGGGCAATTCGTATGTCCGCCCTGCGAAAAATTCAGATGGTTGATTCGACCTTTGGTTGGACTACAGAAATGCAAGTCAAGGCAATTCAACTGGGAATGGAGATTCGCGAAGTGCCTGTTAGCACTTTACGCCGTATAGGGAAGTCAAAAATCAGCGGCACTGTTAAAGGTACAATTGGAGCAGCTATTGGTATTTTTGGAATGATTTTTCGTCTCTATAATGAAGAAAAAGCGAGCCAAGATATGCCTTCAAACCACTAAAGAACAAGGATTGTGTAAAGAACAAGGATTGTGGCATTTTAAATTAGTCTGTTAGAATATTTGTTGTTCAAGCAATTAACGGATTAAAGTCATGAAGTATTTAATATTCTTAGCAGTTTCAATTTTAGGATTTTTATTTAGCTCTTCTGTTCTTTCATTGGAAAAGAAAGGTGTATCTGAAATAGTCGTTAATGATTTAGTTAAAGCAACCCAAGAGCAAATTGATAAGGGTTCTGCAGGTGGGCTTGCACTTGTTTGGTGGATTCCCTATGAGTTTTGGGCTGTGTCATTTGAGAAACGAAAATCATTAGATACTGAACAAAAAGATCAGCTCCTCGATACGCTAAAGGGTTATAACCTTATTGGCGTTGTAGAAGGTGAGTCAACAGCCGTTGGTTCTTTAAAGTTTTCCTCAAAAGAAAAAATTGGTGCAACATTAAAAGTGACTTCTGTAGATGCAAGTGGCGATGAATTGAAATTATCCAGCTCGAAAATTATTAATAAAGATATTCAATTATTAGTTCAAACTATCACGCCTATTTTACAATCGGTCATGGGAGATTTAGGTAAGAATTTTCATTTCTATATATTTGATGGTGAAACAAGCGATGGTTTTCGTATCATGAACCCATATGAAAAAGGGCAAATTAAAATTTCATTTCAAGGGAATAATAATAAAAATTTAGAAGCGACTATCGAGACGCCATTAAACCCGCTATTTGTGCCAAGAGTGTGTCCTAATGGTAAGGATGCACACATATCTTGGAAATTTTGTCCTTGGTCAGGGGAAGAACTTTAAATAGAACTTAGTTAAGGGTTTTAGCTAACTCTTCCTCGGATGATTCACCATCCACAACGCTACCGCCTAGTTCAGTGATTGTATTACGTAATTTTTCTGTAGCCATAGCTAAAGCTTGTTCATCGCTACTGCGCAAGATCAGGCTAACAATATAGCCAACTTTTCCTTGTCTATCTTTTGGATAGCTGCCTATATCAATTGTGCCAGCATAGTCTTTTTCTAAGTGAATTAAATGCTCGGCCAATACACCTTCGGGCAAATTGGTTGTCAGTGCATGGCTTTGTACAACAGTACCACCTTTCAATAAGGGCAAAATACCCGTTAACATATTGCGCATAATCCTTGGTACACCCGCCATAACATAGACATTGCCAATGCAATAACCTGGTGCCATAGAGACTTCATTTTTAATTAATTGTGCACCTTCTGGCGTATGCGCCATACGTTGCCTTGCAGCATTGAATTCAACGCCTTTAGAAGCATAAAAATCAGACAATATTTTGAATCCTTCAGGATGAGGCGTGTTTTCTACACCAAATGCCTTGGCGATGCATTCGGAAGTAATATCATCATGAGTCGGGCCAATACCACCTGTAGTAAACACATATTCATAGTGTTCTCTTAGTACGTTGACGGCTGCAACAATATCGGCTTCGATGTCTGCAACAATTCGAACTTCCTTAAGCTGAATGCCGTGTAAACCTAATTCAATACCTAAATGTTGAATGTTGGCATCGCGAGTACGGCCCGATAAAATTTCATTGCCAATAACCAACATGGCAGCATTGACGGTAGTATTTTTTGCTTTTGTCATTTGTACAGTTTACCTGTAATCTTGTGAAGATATAATCCGTCATCACTATTTGAACTAAAAATTAAGGGCTTAATTTTATGGATGCTCTCACTGTCCTACAAAAACGTGTTTCTTCTGCAATTCTTGAAGATCCTGCGCCTACGAAAAAACAACTTGATGAGATGTTCATAGCGGCATTACGTGCTCCTGATCATGGTGCCTTAACGCCTTGGCGATTTTTGATGATTACAGGTGATGCTCGCCAAAAATTTTCTGATGCTTTGTATGACATCCGCGAAGCAGAAGGTGTGACAGGTCGTGGCTTAAATAAAATGAAAACCATTGGTTTGCGAGCGCCCACAATTGTCGTTGCCATTGCTAGTTTAAAAGACAGTGAGAAAATTCCAGATGTAGAACAAGATTGGTCAGCAGTAGCGGCAACGCAAAATTTGATTCTTGCAGCTGAGGCACAAGGCTTAGGTGCTATTTGGCGTACGGGTTGGCCTGCTTTCCATCAACAAGTGAATGGATTATTGGGCTTAACAGATTCTGAAAAAATAGTTGGTTTTGTCTACATTGGGCAACGGCCAAAAGAACGACGACCGATCACGCCTTTGGCGATTCAAGATTATGTATCAGAGTGGCAAGGCTAAGACTTTTTTGGTGTTGTAGGACGTTTGTGCGGCGATAGTTTCAATTGGTTCCGAACGAATTTCTGCTAAAGCTACTAGCACATAAGGTAAATACTCCGGACTATTGCGCTCCCCTCGATGTTGTTCTACTGTCATGTCGGGTGAGTCGGTTTCCAGCACAATTGCATCTAAGGGTAAGTCGCGAGCTAATTCACGTAGTTTTCGTGAACGCTCATAGGTCAACATGCCACCAAAACCTAGCTTAAATCCTAGATCAAGATAAGCATGTGCTTGTTGTTTAGAGCCATTAAATGCATGCGCTATTCCGCCTTTAACCGCATGTTTCTTTAATGACTGGATTGTTGCATCATGTGATTTTCGAGTATGTAAAATCACTGGAAGGTCGTGTTTTTTGGCTAAATCTAGTTGCGTCTCAAAAAAAGTGTATTGTTTAGTTCTATCGAGTGTTTTAACAAAAAAATCTAAACCTATTTCGCCTACTGCGATAATGTTCTGATTATTTAATAGTGTATCCAGTATTTCTAGATGTTCGTGTTTATGTTGGTCTAGAAACACCGGATGTAATCCCAGAGCACAATACAGGTTAGGCAAACTAGATGATTGTTTAGTCCAATTAATTAATTGCTGCCAAGTATTTGCTATGACGCCAGGAACAACTATATCGGTGACGCCCAAATCTAGACAATTGTCCAAAATAGCATTGCGGTCATGTTCAAATGCCGAAAAATCTAAATGGCAGTGCGAATCAATAATATGGTGTTCAGTCATGTTCTTACAGCAGTGCAAATCAAACTCGCGCTTTAAAAGGATAGAGAAAAGTTATAATAGCCATTAATATACAGCACCCTTTTTGATTTCACGAAAAAAATGACTGATCAGTCTGACAATACTTCATTAGATAGCCGCCGCTTTAAGAGTATTTATGCCTTGTATGGTGATCGAGGGTTGACTGCCTTGCAAGCATCTCATGTAGTTGTGATAGGTGTTGGCGGTGTTGGCAGTTGGGCAGTTGAGTCATTAGCAAGGAATGCAGTCGGCGCAATTACGATGATTGATATGGATATTGTTAGTGAATCAAATATTAATCGACAATTGCCAGCTCTTGATTCGACACTTGGGATGGATAAAACCAGAGTCATGCAAGAACGTATCATGGACATTAATCCGCAATGTCAGGTGAGCATAATTGATGATTTTGTTAGTGTTAAAAATGCGACTAGCATTTTGCCTGAAGCAGTGACTTATGTACTCGATTGCATAGATAATTTTCGTGTAAAAGCGGCGATTATTGCGCATTGTAAACGTCAGAAAATTCCTATGCTAACCGTTGGTGGCGCGGGCGGGCAAATTGATCCAACAAGAATTAAGCAGGTCGATTTGAGCCGTACAGAACATGATGCATTATTTGCTAAAACTAGAAAATTATTACGGCAAGATTATAATTTTGCGCGCAATCCAAAGCGCACTTTTGGTATTCCCTGTGTGTATTCGGATGAGCAAGTGCGCTACCCCGATGGGCAAGGCGGCTTAACTAAACAGAAACCTGATGGCAGTGGGACAGGCTTGTCTTGCGCGGGTGGTTTGGGTTCATCCATGCAAGTTACTACATCATTCGCGATGATTGCTGTCGCCCGCATAGTGCAAGATATTACGCAAAGTTGATATGGATATCGACAAGCAACAAGCTTCTTCAAAATCGCACATTGTGTTGTCGACACTAAATGCTCGCTATATTCACTCATCGTTTGGCCTGCGTTATATCAAGGCAAATATGGTGGAATTAGAAGAGAATACTAGCATTGTTGAATTCACTTTAGAACCAAAGCCAGAGGATATTGCTGAACAATTATTGTCACTCGATCCGCAAGTGTTGGTGATGAGTGTTTATATATGGAACACCGTTCAAACTGAAGCTGTGCTTGCGATTGTGCGTGAGCTTCGACCTGATTTGCCAATTGTAGTGGGCGGCCCAGAAGTGAGCTATGAAACCGAAGGGCAGGCTATTTTCGGATTAGTGGATTATGTGGTCGCAGGATGGGGTGATATTAGTGTGCCAGCATTATGTCGTCAATTAATTGTTGGAGAACGCCCGCAAGAGAAAATCATTCAAGGAGAACAACCAAAGTTATGCGAAATTAAGATGCCTTATCATTTATACACTGATGAGGATGTTCGTAATCGCGTGATTTATGTAGAGGCGTCCCGTGGCTGTCCATACAAATGTGAATTTTGTTTGTCGGCCTTGGACAAAACCGCATGGCCATTTGATATTGAATTATTTTTGTCTGAAATGGATAAGTTATATCAACGTGGAGTCCGTCAATTCAAATTTGTGGATCGCACCTTTAACTTGAATATTAAGGTGAGTCAGCGCATTTTAAATTTCTTTCT
>CAZWHW010000013.1:0-12972 GCA_964633815.1 uncultured Gammaproteobacteria bacterium | reverse complement strand
ATCGCACCTTTAACTTGAATATTAAGGTGAGTCAGCGCATTTTAAATTTCTTTCTAGAGCGTATTGATAACGAAATGTTTCTACATTTTGAATTAATTCCAGATAATTTGCCCGATGCGCTTAAAGAAACTATCAAGCTGTTTCCGGCAGGTAGTTTACAATTTGAGATTGGCATTCAAACATTTAATCCTGAGGTGCAAAAACTAATTTCAAGACGACAAAAGAATAACAAGGCGGAAGAAAATTTGCGTTGGCTGCGCCAAGAAACGGCTGCTTACTTACATACTGATTTGATCTTTGGGTTACCAAGCGAAAGCATGAGCAGTTTTGCTAACAGTTTTGATTTGTTATATTCCTTACAGCCACAGGAGATCCAAGTTGGCATTTTAAAACGTCTTAAAGGTTCTCCGATTGTTCGTCATACTCAGGAGTATCAGCTGCGATTTAATCCGAACCCGCCCTTTAATATTCTTTCCACTCGCGATGTGAGTTTTGCAGAAATGCAGCAAATGAATCGTTTTGCCAGATTTTGGGATCTTTTAGCTAATTCAGGTAGGTTCCGTAAAACAATGCCATTCTTAATCGAAACTTCGCCTTTCGCGTTGTTTTTTAAACTCAGCGAAGCAATGTATGCACGCTTTGGTCAAACGCATAAAATCGCTTTGTTACGTTTGTTTGATGCGGTTTATGATATTGCTATTGAATTATTCGATATTGAAAAGAAATCTATTTTACACGCATTAATTGAAGACTTTGAGCGCTCCGGATTGAAATCAAAACCACGTTGTTTGATAGACGAATATACCAATTCTTCGAAAATCACACGAAAAGGTTCAAATAAAGCGAATAGTCGTCAATTGCGACATTAAGCGCCATCAATGTAAAGAAACTGGTAGAATTTGGTTTCTTAAATATTTAGATCAAAAGAGAAGATAAATGATCGTTGCAAAAGATACGGTGGTGTCAATTGACTACACCTTAAAAAATTCGGAAGGTGAAGTGGTCGATACATCAGCTGGTGGTGAACCAATGCTTTATTTGCATGGTGCGAAGAATATCATTGTAGGCCTAGAAAAAGAGTTAGAAGGCAAAACTGCGGGTGATGAGCTGACTGTAGAAGTTAAAAGTGAACTAGCTTATGGTGAGCGTGTTGATGCTTTGATTCAAGAAGTGCCAAAAGAAGCGTTTGGTGAGCTCGGAGACATTCAGGTAGGTATGCGTTTTCAAGCGGAAACTGAACAGGGCCCAGTTCCTGTGATGGTTACAGCTATGACTGACAGTACAGTCACCGTTGATGGTAATCATCCTTTAGCAGGACATGATTTATTTTTTGAAGTAAAAGTGAATGACGTGCGAGCAGCGACTATGGAAGAAATTGAGAAAGGTCATTTACATGCCGATGGTCACCATCATTAAAGGATAAAGCTGATAAAGTTCGATTCTGACATTTTAAGACTCCAATCAAGGATGGACGATGAAAAGAGGTTGTAATGTTCTAGTTGATTTTTATCAGCGCTTTAAGATTGGATAATGCCCTGTTGTTCGCAATATTCGATGACTTTGTCGACGCATTCTTTAACAGATAGTTCATCTGTATTAACTGTTAGGTTGGCATTTTCTGGAACCTCATAGGGTGAAGAAATGCCGGTGAAGTTATTGATTTCGCCTTTTCTAGCCTTTTTATACAAACCTTTGATGTCGCGCTGTTCGCAAACATCAAGGGGGCACTCAATATAGATTTCGCTAAAGTCTTCCTCTTTTACCAAGCCACGCGCAATTTGCCGGTCAGATTGGAACGGGGAAATAAATGCGGTTAAAATTACCACCCCAGATTCCATAAAAAGTTTTGCCGTCTCGCCAATCCTGCGGATATTTTCTTGACGATCTGCTTCGCTAAAGCCAAGATCCGAACATAAGCCATGACGGATGTTATCGCCATCGAGCACCATGGTTAAAATGCCTCTTTCATGAAGTGCCGCTTCAACACTGCTGGAGATTGTGGATTTACCGGCTCCAGATAAGCCTGTGAACCATAAAATGGCGCCACGATGTTTATTTAAGCTTTCACGCTGCTGGCGAGAAACAGCTTGTTGTTGCCAGACAACATTTTTAGACTTCTTATCCATTAGTTTTAACTTAGTAGTTAGATTTTGATAGCAAAAATTAATTTACAGACTTTCGGTTATTTCGGGCAATACATCAAACAGGTCAGCAACTAAGCCATAGTCGGCAAAATTGAAAATAACGGCATCTGGATCTTTATTGATCGCAACAATTACCTTGCTATCTTTCATGCCAGCAATATGTTGTGCTGCACCGGAAATGGCTACAGCAATATATAGTTCTGGAGCAACGACGACACCTGTTTGACCAACTTGTTTATCATTGGCGATGTATCCTGCGTCAACTGCTGCACGTGAAGCGCCAACTGCTGCACCGAGTTTATCAGCCAATGCTTCAATGATAGCGAAATTCTCTTCGCTGCCCACACCTCGACCTCCAGAAACAACCACGCTAGCAGTGGCTAAATCAGGACGATCAGATGTAGATATTTCTTGACTTACGAATGTAGATAACCCTGTGCTTTCGCTAGGTTCAATACTTTCAATGGTGGCTGAACCGCCCGTTAACGAAGCTGAATCAAAACTCACAGTTCGGATAGTGAGCACTTTTTTATTATCATGTGCTTGAACAGTAGCAATAGCATTACCAGCATAGATCGGGCGTGCAAAGGTATCGGCTGACAAAATTTTTGTGATGTCAGAGATTTGTGCAACATCCAACAATGCGGCAACACGTGGCATAAGATTTTTGCCAAAATTTGTCGCAGGAGCGATAACATAATCATAATCTGCGGCTAGATCTATTGCTAAAGGCGCCAGCTCTTCAGCCAGAGTTTGCGCATAATGTTCTGCTTCGGCATGTAAAACTTTGTGCACACCTGAAACCTGAGCCGCTGCTGAGGCAACAGAGCTCGAATTGTTACCTGCAATTAAAACATCAACTTCGCCTAATTGCGTGCCAGCAGTCACTGTATTCAGCGTTGAAGGGTTTAGTTCGGTATTGTTGTGCTCGGCAATTACTAAAACTTTCATGTCAGCCTCCTATAAAACTTTAGCTTCATCACGAAGCTTGCTGATTAATTCGGCCGCATTATCAACTATTATGCCAGCTTGACGAGTGGGAGGTTCTTGAACTTTTTGTAATGTAAATTTAGCAGCAAGTGCATCGTCTTCAACACCATAATCAGCCATAGTTTTCACATCTAAAGGCTTTTTCTTGGCTTTCATCATGTTTGGTAATTTAATATAGCGAGGTTCATTTAAGCGTAAATCTGTCGTTAGAACGGCGGGTAGTTTCAAAGAAAGTGTTTCTAAGCCATTGTCGATTTCGCGAGTCACTTGTACGGTATCGTCTTTGATTTTTTGCTCTGAAATAAATGTACCTTGCGACCAGCCAAGTAATGCAGATAGCATTTGTCCTGTTTGGTTATTGTCATTGTCAATGGCTTGTTTGCCCATTAGAACCAAGCCCGCGTTTTCAGCCTCGATGGCAGCCTTTAACGCTTTTGCAACTGATAATGGTTGTAGTTCGTCGTCATGGTCAATTCGAATAGCACGATCAGCACCAATAGCGAGAGCACTGCGCAAAGTTTCATCACTGCTGGCATCTGCAATAGTGATGGCAACGACTTCACTGGCAATACCGGCTTCTTGTAAACGAACGGCTTCTTCAACGGCAATTTCGTCAAAAGGGTTCATCGACATCTTGACGCCATCAGTGCTTACTCCTGATTCGTCACTTTTGACTTGAACGCTGACATATGGGTCAACAACACGTTTGATTGGAACAATAATTTTCATAATTTTATGGTTAATATTGAATGATAAATTTCAATATTTTCTGTTCAAGGCTATGAAGCCAATTGTATTGACGAGCGATTATAACTACTTATGTTCTCAGCTGCTACAACCAGACTAAGATTACTATTTATGTCTAGTTACGAACATTATTAAATAGTTTTGCTCGAACTGTTTTTCGATAATCACTGGGTGAAATGGATCGAAGCTTTTTGAAAGTTTTGGCAAAATAACTTAAATCATTAAAACCCGTGCGTTCCGCAATTTCAGCGATATTTAAGTTCGAGTATTGCAACAGGTCTTGGGCGGTATCTATACGGATATGTTGTAGATATTGGTTTGGTGTCATATCAGTTGCAGCTTGAAAACGCCTAGCAAAGTTGCGCTCACTCATATCGCTTTGCAATGCTAATTGTTTGGTGTTTATTGGTTGATTGAGGTTGTCACGCATCCAGAGTTGGGTTTGCAAAACTGTTTCATCTGGGTGATTTTGATTGTTTTTGTCCATAAAGCTAGTCCTATCATAAGCTCGTCGTATTTCATGAGAGAAGTGCCTCTCAATGTGTCTCGCTGTTTGTTGATTGATAAAACGTTGAATAAAATGGACAGTTAAATCGGCTAATGAATTAATGCTTGCCGCGCAATATATGGGCTCAGCTTCTGTAATAAAGTACTGTCGTTTAAGATCAATAAGCGGGTAATGTTCAGTGAATTTATCAAAATAATACCAATGCGTTGTGGCAGCTTTATGGTTTAGTAAGCCAGTTTCCGCTAATAAACATACGCCAGTGCCAACACCACACAAAATTGCGCCATTTTCATATTGAAATTTTAGCCAATCAATTATTTTGTTGGCACTCGGAATGATTTTTTGAGGGTTTCGCCAAATTGCAGGCACATAAACTAAATCAAAAATATGTTGTTCTTGTTGTTTTGAATTGATAATTAAATCAGGCTGAAAACTGATACCGCCATGAGTTTTAATTGCGTGTTTATGGTCAGAAATAAAATAGCTATGGATGGTTTTGCTTTGTTCTTTTGTGTGTCTTATCCTTTGTGCTTTAGTTGCTTGGGCCGCGGATGCCCACATTTCACTAGGCCAACTCACACTAGTGGCCAACATGTCTTTAATTAGCAAATAACATATCTTCATGTGGGAATAATACGATATTTTGGCTGTTATGTTTTGTTATTCGTCTTTTTTGTTTTAATTTATGCAAACTGTTCTCGCTATAATTTCTTTATTCATTAATAAAATCATTGAAATAAATTATCAATGGCACAAATTCCATTAATTGTAAGTTTTGGCGGCGTAAATGCAGCGGGTCGTAGCTCCGCTCATCACGCTTATCGTCGTATGATATTAGACTCATTATCAGACGAGGATCGCTCGGAAGTGATCGTAGGTCTTGCGCAAATGATGGGTTTATTAGAATTTAAGAATGATACTTATCAAGATTCGGTAGGCAATAGCTATTCAATGCAACAAGCCGTTCAGGAATTTGAAGCTATCGTGTTGGCAGGTACTTTAGTAAGAGGAATTGAGTCATGTTATTTTGATCCAAGTAATGTGCCTGTTCATAAGGCTGTAGAAGTCGATAGCGATGAACCATTGTCATTTGAAATGTCGCTGCGTAATATGCCTGAATCGGTGCCCGAGCATTGGCAGATCACGCCAATTAGCGAAAGAAAAGTAAAAATCACAATCAAAGGTGGCCTTTCGGCTAACATCGAGTCTACTCGGAAAATGGCTGTCAGCAGCGCAGGCCAGTTGCCCAGTGGCTTTGACCCAGCCAATACATACAGTTCTCGCTATCACCCTCGTGGTTTAACCATGACAGTATTTGCCGCGGCTGATGCTATCAATGCACTTGGTCTTGATTGGGAGGTTGTGAAAAATTCCGTTTCTCCTGATCAAATTGCTGTTTATGCCAGCAGTTTGCTCGGCCAAATAGATGGCGATGGGTTCGGAGGTGTGCTGCAATCTCGTTTAAAAGCCAAACGTGTTTCATCGAAACAGTTGGCCTTAGGTTTTAATTCGATGCCGGCCGACTTTGTTAATGCTTATATTTCGGGCACAGTTGGTTCAACGGGCAGCATGACAGGAGCCTGCGCCAGCTTTTTATATAATTTGCGTTTAGGCATGGATGATATTCGTACAGGACGCAGGCGAATTGTGATTGTTGGCGGCAGTGAAGCGCCAATCACAGCAGAAGTTATGGAAGGCTTTGATGCTATGAGTGCTTTGGGGCGTGATGAGAAAATTCAGAAATTAGATGGTAATGCACAAGATAAAGTGGATTTTGATGGACGCAGAGCAAGTCGTCCTTTTGGTGAGAATGCAGGTTTCACCATTGCAGAATCTGCTCAATATGTGATTTTAATGGACGATTCCTTGGCTATTGAGTTAGGTGCGGATATTCATGGCGCTGTTGGCGAGGTGTTTGTAAATGCAGATGGTTATAAAAAATCGATTTCTTCTCCAGGACCGGGTAACTACATAACCATGGCCAAAGCTGTTGCTTCAGCAAAGGCCATTGTTGGCGAAGAAGCGATAAAAAATCATAGCTTCGTTCAAGCGCATGGTTCAAGTACTCCACAAAATCGTGTTACTGAATCAGTAATTTTAGACAAAGTTGCAGCGGCTTTTGATATTGAAAGTTGGCCAGTATGTGCTATTAAGTCTTATGTTGGACACTCATTGGCGCCTGCTAGTGGCGATCAATTGATTTCCACCTTGGGCGTATTTAAATATGGAATTTTGCCAGGCATCAAAACGATTGATAAGGTCGCGGATGATGTTGTGGCGAATAGACTGAGTATTTCTAATAAAGATCAAACGCTAGACAATCCACACGTTGCCTTTCTAAATTCAAAAGGATTTGGCGGCAACAATGCTACCGCTTTGATCCTTTCTCCAAGCGCAGTCGAAAAAATGCTGAAAGAGCGTTATAGTGATGAACAATTGCAAGACTATACTGTTAAACGTCAACAAACCAGAAAAAAACTAGCTGAGTATGATCAAGCGTTTATGCAAGGTGATTATCGTGTGATTTATGCTTTTGGTGAGAACTTAGTTGATGAGGATTCGATTCGAATTGAAGCTAGTAAAATGACGATTCCTGGTTATTCAGCTGCAATTGATTTGAATATGGAAAACCCCTATGCGAATTAAACGTTTTATTGCTACACTTTTTTTAATTGTCAGCTGCTTAGCGCTTTTGTCTTCCGCTGCTTATGCTAATCATGCTGAGATCATAGAAGTCAAAATTAAGTCTATTGGAAATAATCAATATCGTATTGATACCACTATCAAACATGCAGATACAGGCTGGAAACATTACGCAAATGCTTGGTTAGTATTTGATGAAGAAGGTAACAAATTAGGTGAGCGAATTCTGCATCATCCACATGTCAATGAGCAGCCGTTCACTCGCAGCCTAAGGCTCACTATTGCAAAAAGAGTGAAAACCATAATTATCAAAGCGCAAGATTCTGTGCATGGTCTTAATGAGAAAGGCATGCAGATTAAAGTTCCGCACAACTAAATTTTCGTATTGTTTGCTATATCAAGCAATCAATACGTGATCGTTTTTTGAATTTCCCATTGGCAATTTGCTAGCACTTCAGCGATTCGTTCGCCCGCTTTGCCGTCCCCATAAATTGCTTCTGAAGAGTAAGCCCCATTTTCAATTTGCTGTTTTAATGCTGCATGAATGGCTTGTTGATCATTATTCACATCAATGACGTTTTGGCCACGTTCTCGCATGTTTTGACGTGTGCCGATGTTAACAGAAGGTGTGCCAATAAACGCGCCATCACGAATGCCACTACTTGAGTTCCCCACCAAACAGGCGGTGTTCTTCATCAGTTTGATATAGACATCGATTGGTAGATTTTTGAAATAATGAAAGTTGCCTTGATCTTCATGTTCGCGAAATTTACGCATGCCTCTAGCAATGTCTTCAGAGCCAGCGTCGCCATTTGGCCATAGCACAATGGCGGGCAAGCCAGTTTCTTTGATGGCTCGTAGTGAATTCAATATTTGTTGTTCACCTGCGCCATATTCTGTAGTGACAGGGTGCTGTGAAAGCAGCACAAATGGTTGAGTGATATCAATTTTGTCGCCAACACCTTCAGTTTGAATTGGCGACATATCGACTTGGTCTAAGTTGTCGATAATGTCTGCTACTAAATCTAGTCGAGGGCAGCCTACGTTATGTATTGATTCGGGAAGCTCACCTAATTTGATGATGCGTTCAACCGCATCTTTGCAGGCCGGAAAATGTATATGAGCGAATTTGGTGATTGCATGGCGAATGCTTTCATCAATGGTGCCAGTCACTTCGCCACCCATGGTGTGGGCAAGGGCAATGTTCATGTATGTTGCCGCAATGGTTGTTGCCATGGTTTCGAAACGATCGCCGATAGTGATTACAATATCTGGCTGCAAACGATCAAAAGAGCTGGCTAGTTCGATGGTGCCAATGCCTGTAGATTTTGCCATGGTTAGTGGTGTCTCACCTTCCATAAGCATGTAAACACGGTCATCAATCTTGAAGCCATCGCTTTCAACTAAATCAACAACTTGGCCGTAACGATCAAGTAAGGCGGATGCAGTCGCTACGACTTGAAGAGTTAACTCAGGGTGATTGTCAATTGCCCGCATAGCGGACTTGATGCTGCTATAGTTGGCTCGTGAACCAACAACGACACAAATTTTTCTCATAGACTTGTAATGAACTATCTTTTTAGTGCTTGCGAATCTGCATATGGGCTGATTCTAAAGTTCCGTATAATATCATTTTAATTGCCTTTCCTTGGGACAAAATTTGTTATTGCTGGCGTTCCAATGCTGAGAATGCAGCAAATGCCCATGGCCGAATGGCTAGCACCATAGTCGATCCCATTTTTTCTTGCATATTCAGCTGTCGATCATCTTGATTGAGTTCCTCGAAGTATTCACCAATTGATTCAAGTCTTTCTACTAAACGCTTGCGGCTTTGGGTACCGATATTGCCATTGCTGACAATGCGAAGTTCACCCTCGTTAAGAAAATCACTGTCAAAAAACTGTGATTGAACTTGCTGGCGAAAGAAGCGTTCGATAGGTCCATTGACGTGCCAAGAAAAGTTGGAAGAAATCATCAATCGAATGCGGTTATTAACTTGTAGTTCAATCATTTTCATTCGATCAAGTTTAGCTAAATGTTGAATGCACTCAGCTTTGGTTAAATCATACTGCGCAATGATATCTTCCAAGGTCCAAAAATTGGTGACGCAATAAGCAACGAGTAAAAGTCGCATATCACTGATTAGTTCTGTTTCAAATTCAAGTGGAATTTGCGAAATGGTTGGTGAGTCATTTTCAGCAAGGCTTGCTAAATCACTTAGCTCAATATCTAAAAGGTCGCAGATGCGATCAATGCGCTCTAAAGAAAAATGGCTCTTAGCAAACATGTTTTTGATGGATGCTTCAGAAAGTTCCAAAGCCGCCGCAATTTGTTTATAGGTAATGCCTTTCTGGCGAAGCCTTTTTTTCAGTACTGAAATTAATTTTTTAGATCGAGCCATGCAATAAAGTATAATTATATTATTCTTAATGGTCAATATCTTTATTAAAAAAACAATAGTGTTTAAAAATATTAATACTTGCATAAACTCACAAGCTCTTAACAAAACTATTTAAAGAGGAATTATTATGCAATTATTTAAACGAATTTCATCTACAGTCTTGGCGTCAGTCGATAAGGTTATCACTGAGATAGAGAATCATGATGCAGTTATTGATTCAATGCTAAAAGAACTTAAAGTGGCGCGAGCGCAATGCGCAGTTCGCCTTAATCGTGTGGCAAAAGATGGCATTACCATGCAAAGTGAGCATGACAAACTCATTGAACAAGAGCAGCAATGGACTGTGCGTGCTGCCAAGCTAGCCGAAGATGATGAACAAACTAGCCAAACAAAAGCGATAGCTTGCCTTGAGCGTCGCCGCAAAGTTCATGAAAAAATTTCTCAATTAGAGCATCGTTTATCAGAACACCAGAAATTAAAACAGCAGTTACAGGATCAACTTCGCACTATTGATGAGAGATTCTCTGAAATTAATAATAAAAAACATCTTTTGCAATCGCAGCAGTCAGTAGCCGAGGCTAATCGGGTTGTTGCTGCCGTGACTGCTTCTGGGGCTAGCAATATTGATGCGGCTTTAGATCGTTGGGAAATTAGCATCGCGAAGATGGATTCAAATACAGATTTTTGCGATAACTTTGATGATGCCAATGACGATTATTTGGCAAATGAATTTGCCGATAAGGAAGCTGAACAAGAACTATTAGCTGAGCTTGAAGCGCTTAAATTAGAAAATTCTAGCAATGAAAAAACCGAATAATGAATCGCCTTTTTGATTACAAATTAATGGCAACAAAAGGAGAAAACAATGAACAACTCAAATACTATAAATAGTGCCAATGGTTGGCATCAAGAAACATCTAAGTGCAAAGGCTTCTATGAGAGTCAGGCGAGCAACAAGCATGAAAATGAGTCAGAAGGACTTGTGCGGGGCACCAATCAAAAGCAAGGCAATTTGTTTGATTTAGCAGTCAAGAATCTTAAAGAATTTGCTAATTTTTCTTCACTTTTGCGTATCTTTGGCGCAATCGCAGTTTTAGCGTCGATGTCTATGTTTTTGATGCAAGGTTGGAGTGATACAAATGATTTTGAACGATTTTGCATGATGATTGGCCAAACAGTGTTGTTAGGAGCTGGCGGATTTACCATGATTAAAATGCTCAAAGAAAAGAAAGGTGCTCGGCTCTTTTTTGGTTTAGCTTTGGTGTCAGTGACTGCTAATTTCACCACGCTTGGCGCCTTGGTTTATTCTGTGTTGCCATTGGATGGTTTGTCAGTCAATTATCCAGACTTTGCTTTGTGGCAAGCGGGCTCAACTTTCACAGCATTGTTTTCTGTTGGCATTGCGCTAGTTTTTTTAGTGCCACTTAGTTTGTTAGCATTTTCGGTGTTAGCACGCCCAGCGGCAAAGCAGCTCACCTTATGGTTTACAGCCATGAACCTATTGCTGTTAATTCCTGTGCGTGAAACGGCTATCATCATGTTGCTGGTTGGTGTTGCAGGGTTAGGGATAATGCAATTATTTTTGAGCAAAAAAAATCGCTTAATTGATTCGTCTTTGTTTACATGGAAAACTCAAGAAGGCCGCTATGCACGTCTTATTCTGATTGCTCCGTTGGGGATTTTGTTAGCGCGTAGTTCATTTTATGAGTTTGGCGCTCTTGCAGATTTAATTTCATTAGTATCGATTTATTTAGTCGCTTCCTTTTTGCCGAAAATGGTTGATTATAAACTCTTAATCTGGGGTTATATCTTGGCATTTGTAGTGGCAGCTATCATGGCGTTGTATTTGGTTTCACCTTCCATAGGTTTGCTGGCTTCGTCCAGTAATTTAATCGAGCCTTTATTTGCTACAATTTTAGCAGGATTGACAGTTGATTTATCAATACGTAGCAAAAACACATGGGCACATAAAGTTGTCAAAGTTACGGGTGCTTTGATTGTTTCATCGGTCTTAATGATCAATCATATGGATAATGTTTCATTTATGTCGACACTTTCAATGTTGATTGCTTCAGGAATCATGATCTTTGCTGGGATCAAAACGGCTGATCGACTGCTATTGGTATTAGGTATTGTACTCGCTTTAATGATAGGTATTGCTCATGTTGGTGGAGTGATCGACCTTATCATTGATAGTGGTTGGATTGGTTTTGCGGTCGCAGGCATCGGTGTGATTGTGTTGGCCTCGATGTTAGATCGATATGGAGCAATTATTAAACTCAAACTAACGAAAAAATAATAACGATTGCAATAAAAAGAAAAAGCCAGGCTTGTTCTGGCTTTTTTTAAAGCTTTTAAAGTGATGCACAGAAACAGTACACGGAAAAGTAGATATAAGGACTATGTGATTTTAATTTTTTGAAAGTTCTAATTTCCTAATGGGTTTTAATCGGCGTATTGCTGAATACTCTGTAAAAAGCAACGATGGATTTGATTTTGAGATTCAGACAATGGTTGATTGCTATGGCGATAGCCAGTGGTTAAATGGTTGTTGTGGATGGTTTGGTTTGACGTGAACTTGCCATATTGGCCATTTTTATAAGCGATTTCGCGCACAGTCACGGTGCCATGGTCATTGATTTGTGTGTTTTCTGTGATGTCTGATATCTGGGGATCATCAATCACGTCACTTGGTTCTCCACCCCATTGTGGCGAATAAATATATAAGTCGAAATCGTCATCAGGGCTCCTTAGCCAAACGCTGTCATAGCCTTCATTTGATACTGATAACAAAGAAGGTTGTACAGTAAATCCTTCAGGCACACGCACATCAAACCAAGCGCCGTTATAGGTTTTTCCAGCGCATAGGTCGTCTTGGTTTTCGTGTTGCTTTTCAGCGCTTAAGAGTTTTACGTTAATCGCCAAAAAAGAAATCAGCGAGATGGTGATACCAGCCTTGAAAAGTAAATGCTTATTCATATATTGGTTTCAAAGTGCTTAAAATTTTTAGCCATCAATGGTGCAGAATAGTTCTACTCAGATAGTCCGACATACCTCACATATCGGTGATTCGAACAAATCAAATATACATTTTATTGATGTCGATTTCAAAGGTGCGCTTTAGTCGCTGTGTCCAGGTAAGTGGGATGGTGAACAGGTTGGTGGAGCTATGGGCGCCTGAGAATGAGGGCGAAAGCTTAATAATAAAAACACCCATATAGCCAAGAGGTTAAGATCATCCTAACTAGAAATTTAAGGGGTCAGAGCCCTTTAACTAGTTTTTCATCAAAACAACAAAAGATTGAATTAGAGAGACTAACAAACCATATGCTGAAAGATGTATTAGCTGAATTGTGGAATGATTAATTAAAGCATCATGTGTTAGACGAACGGGTAGGTAATTTTAGGTATTTAGGTGGAAACGCAGAGTAAACGGGCTGTTTTGTTGCTTATTTAAGGAATTTTGACAGGGTAAATTGCTTAAATGATAATTAAAACATGGCGTTTATATTTCCTATACTCCTTGCAAATGTTCCTAG
>CAZWHW010000012.1:0-49714 GCA_964633815.1 uncultured Gammaproteobacteria bacterium | reverse complement strand
AGATGTTATTTTCAGCACACAGTCTCATAAATCATGATCAATTTCAACGAAGAAAGGGGTCGGTGACAAATGCTAATCATTCGCATAAGCCTTCTTAGGACGTCCCAAGCCTTGATGTCCAAGCTTACGCCCTAATGCTCGTTCAATTTGTTGCTGAAAACGAGTATTTCCTAATGGCATCGAAAAATTGATTGCCTGTCGAATCTCATGCACTTGATCTCCCAAATCAATTGAAAATAATTCTCTATAAGCATAGTGCCTTTGCTCGTTGTTTAAGCCTAAGTCTGCATAGCATTCATGCACAGCCAACTCACCTCGCTGACACAAGCCTGCATTCACACGATAGCTCGACCACTGGTAATCTGCTGGATGCTTTACCATAGCAGCCCGCACAGGATTCAATTCAATATAGCGATAGCAAGTTAATAAATACGTATCTGCATCAATCAAACTTGCTTTATGCCTGCCCTCCCATAAAGTCCCTGTTCGGCGATAGGTTTTATTGATGTATTGCACATAACGACGACCAAGTGACTGCATTACTCTTGAAATCCCCTCCGCTGTTTCTGGCGTCATCAGCAAATGCACGTGATTGGTCATTAGCACATAAGCATGCAAAGAGACTTTAAAACGCTGACAAGCATCGGCTAGACAGTTCAAATAAAACAAATAATCATCATCACAATAAAAACAAGCTTCACGGTTATTACCACGAGTAATCACATGACAGGGGACGCCTGCAAGGTAGGCACGAGGCTTTCTAGGCATAGTCGACTCCTTTCGACACAATATAGATTGATTAAACTTAAACGGTCAGCGATGATAAATCAACACGCAAATGATTCTCATTTGTCACCGACCCCTTTTATTTTATTCTTTTATTATTATTTCATTAATTAAGCTGTCCGAGAAATTCAGGGTAGTCCAATATGACTCCAATTATTTCAATTAATTATATTTTAAGACATATCAAATTTAGATTCTCTATTTCATACAATTTTGGTCCTTGTATACAAACCTTACTATCCTCTCTCTTAAAAAAAACGCTTCCATAATACGGATTATTTATTTTATTAGTCAACTTACGGGCAGATAGTCCATGCAATTGATTAAAGAGGGATATCTTCACATCAAAATTCTGCGTTCTAGCAACAAGGCGTTCAAGAAAAATAGAGTCTTGAGGTAAGTAGTTATTAAGCATATTAGCAAATGGATTAAATAATCTTGAGTTCTTGAATTCGAATTTTTGCTCGAGCGTCCCGATAAATTCAGAAGGAGACATTTGTGACATATTAATGACTCTGATATAAAATAAAGCAATACTATTAATTGTCATATTTGGCTTATACAACATATTTTGAAGCCAATCAGGGTATGTTCTTTCGAGAATTTCATCATGATAATAATATTGAAAAAGGTTATATCCATTTAACTCAAGAATTAAATCTTTGGAAGCCTTAAACTCTTGACTTAAAAGAGTGAAGAAACTTTTTTCAGATGAATTCAGATTAGTTATTTCTAAAATTTTACGATCATTTTCAGAAAGGATAACACTCAAAACATCAAGAATTTCAGACAATTTTGGCAAAAAATACTGTTTGGTAATATCATCATGTAAAGCTAACACATATCGTAATTTTCTAAATTGCTCAACAAGTGCAGTAACAGCTAAATCTATATCGCCTCGTTTAAATTTTAAAATTGCTTCTAAAACCTTTATGCGTTCAGCTTTTAATAAATATTCAAAAGAT
Organism: uncultured Gammaproteobacteria bacterium; assembly: GCA_964633815.1. Classification (GTDB taxonomy): domain Bacteria; phylum Pseudomonadota; class Gammaproteobacteria; order Arenicellales; family Arenicellaceae; genus CALKZN01. The sequence goes on along the minus strand of CAZWHW010000012.1, from coordinate 47,963 downwards.
TCATAACTAATAATTCTCGGTTCTAATATTTGAAATTCATCAAAATCCAAAAACACTGTTGAACGTTCCATTAATGTTTCATGTCGATTTAGCAATCTATCTATATCAATATCCGCATTAAAAAGCTTGTCAATACAACCACTTTGTTGCACATCACAAAATATTTCTCCCTTAGGATAGTATTCTTCCACATTAAATGAGTATTCAAAAAAACCTTTATAAAAGCCATCATCTATACTTCGTTGCACCTCAACTAAAAGTTTCTTACCTTCATCAATAGGATTTTCTTTCTCATCAGCAAAAATACCAAGCAAATACAACGCAGATTCACTTATCTCGTTGTTTTTGTATAAGCTCATAGATTCGTCACTCAGATTATCATCTCTTTTAAAAAATAAATTTATAATTATTAATACAAAAATTAATGGAATTATGATTATTATTTTTTTCAATATCATCTCAAAAAACTTAATTATTCATACAAAAACACAGTAAGTTATATAAGCACAGGTAACCGAGGACGAAGAGGTTCAAAAAAACATGATTTAGTAGGGCATATTTGAATCGAAGAACATTGTTCAATAGCGTCATTTACAATAATTGTGCATCGAGTATTTGAGCTTATCATGAAAGGATTGTTTCTAGTTCCAGAACCACCAGCTTGGATAGTACAAGTTATTAAAACCCTTCTTGCAAATTGGGTACAGCTTTCACCAGCTTTTATGCATGTTATATCCAAATCCTGCAAAAAAAGGGGTCGGTGACAAATGCTAATCATTCGCATATATATTTTTGAGAATATCACCTGATTAAATGCGCTTCCACTGACGTTCCTTCATTTCACGTAAATTCTGCTAAACAAGCACACGGTTTACGCGGCAGAGTCGGCTTCTTTCGGCATAATTAATAATGACTATCAAAAGGATCAATTGTTGTGGCTATCGCTAAGCGTTAGAATAGTGCCATGAGTTTATTATCATTAGGTATCAGCCATCAAACTGCACCCGTGAATATTCGCGAGCGTGTCGCTGTGCCTGATGATAGCTTGCGTGAAGCGCTTAGAGATTTACACCAATTTGCCAAACTCGAAGAAACCAGCATTGTCTCAACTTGTAATCGTACTGAAATCTATTGTCGCCAAGATAACATCAAAGCGCAGCGAATCATGGAATGGCTTTGCGGTTATAAAGACATACACAAAGACGACCTTTCGCCATTTCTTTATACACATCCAAATCATCAAGCAGTGAATCATGCTTTTCGGGTTGCCTCTGGTTTGGATTCCATGGTGCTGGGGGAATCACAAATCCTTGGGCAAATGAAAACGGCTTTTTCAACTGCACACCAAGAAGGTAAAACTGGCAAAATTTTAAACCGTTTATTTCAACAGTCGTTTTCAGTTGCCAAGAAAGTTCGCACGGAAACTGCGATTGGCGCAAATGCAGTGTCTGTTGCATACGCCTCGGTCAATCTAGCCAAACAAATCTTTGCCGACTTATCCACACAACGTGTTCTGATGATTGGCGCTGGTGAAACCATCAAGCTAGCTGCCCAACACTTACAAAGTCAAGGTGTCACCCAATTCACAATTGCAAACCGCACACTAGAACGCGGAATGGAGCTAGCTAAGCTCTTAGATGGTCGTGCGGTAGAACTGAATGAATTGCCTGAAGAACTCATCAATGCAGAAATTATCATCAGCTCCACTGCAAGCACATTGCCAATTGTTGGTAAAGGTATGATTGAGTCCACACTCAAAAAGCGCAAAAACAAACGAATGTTTTTTGTCGACTTAGCCGTGCCTAGAGATATTGAACCTGAAGTCGCAAAACTTCGAAATGTATATCTTTATACCGTGGATGATTTACGTGAAGTCGTAAGCGAGAACATGGATTCGCGCAAACGTGCGGCAGAACATGCTGAACAAATTATAGATGGCCAAACTGCACAATTCGTACACTGGTTGAACAATTTGGATCATGAACCATTAATGCGCGCTTTACGTCAACAAACAATGTCATTAAGCAATATCGAGCTTGAGAAAAGTCTCAAACGCATTCAAGCAGGTGATGAAGCTGAAGAAGTGCTTAAGCAATTTGCTCACGCTATTTCACATAAATTCTTACACCAGCCTACCACTGAAATTAATAACAACAGTGATGAGCAAATTCTCAGTGCTGCTCGCACTTTGTTTGGCCTCAAACCAAGCAACTTTGAGCATAATGAGCAATTTGAACAACCAACAGATTTGAATAAAGACGGTCTCGACAATTCCGACAAAAAACATTAGGCTGAGCCCAGCCGAAACCAAGCGAAAATAATTTAATCGTTGCCAAGCAGAACTTTGCTTTTCATTTCACTATAAAAACCGCGAAAACTTTTTTGCTAAACACTTTGCTAAATAACACAGCCACACACTAATGAAAGAATCATTACGCTTAAAACTTGATAATTTAATTGAACGCCAAGAAGAAATCGGGCATTTATTGTCAGACCCTGAGGTGATCTCAGATCAAAATCAATTCCGTAAATTGAATATTGAACTATCCGATATCAACCCGATCGTTGATAGCTATCAGCGCTTTACTCAACTTGAAGGTGACTATGCCAGTGCCAAAGAAATGCTCGATGAAGCTGGCGGCGACACAGAAATGAAAGAAATGGCGCAAGAAGAAATGCGCGAAGCTGGCGGCGAAATTGAAACTTTAAAACAACAATTACAAATCCTGTTGCTACCAAAAGACCCGAATGATGACCGCAATATCTTTTTAGAGATTCGCGCTGGCACGGGAGGCGATGAAGCAGCAATTTTCTCTGGTGACCTATTCAAAATGTATTCAACCTATGCAGCCACACAAAAATGGCAAGTTGAAATATTAAATGAAAATAGAGGTGAGCATGGTGGTTACAAAGAGATCATCTGCCGCGTGGTAGGCCATGGCGCTTATTCAAAAATGAAATTTGAATCGGGAGCACACCGTGTGCAACGCGTGCCAGAAACAGAAACTCAAGGCCGGGTGCATACCTCGGCATGCACTGTTGCTATTCTTCCCGAAGCCGATGAAATTGATGATGATATTGATATCAATCCTGCAGATTTACGCGTGGACACTTTTCGCGCTTCAGGCTCAGGTGGGCAGCATGTTAATAAAACCGACTCGGCAGTACGTTTAACACATTTGCCAACAGGCACTGTGGTGGAATGCCAAGATGATCGATCACAGCACAAGAACAAAGCCCGCGCCATGTCGATGCTAAAAGCTAGAATCTTGGACGCTGAGCGCAGTGCTCAACAAAACGAGCAAGCCGAAACCCGTAAAAACTTGGTCGGCAGTGGCGACCGTTCAGAACGCATTCGCACCTATAACTATCCACAAGGTCGGGTGACCGATCATCGTATTAACCTCACCCTTTACAAACTAGATGTGGTGATGACAGGTGAACTGGGGCAAGTCATCAATCCGCTCATTTCTGAATATCAAGCGGATCAATTAGCCGAATTGGGAGAATAAATTTTTCATTTATGAACACCACCGTTCAAAACGCTTTGGCTGATGCCATGCTTAACTTATTCGATGCTTCTAGCTCACCAGAAATTGATGCAGAAATTTTACTAGGTCATAGCCTCAAGCAGTCACGTGCTTGGTTGTTGACCTACCAAGAAGAAGAGTTGAGCGAAGATCAAGTCGCCGAATTTAAAAATCTTATTGAGCGTCGTAAAAATGGTGAACCGATTGCTTATATTTTAGGTGCGCGTGAATTTTGGTCATTAAGCCTGAATGTGAATTCAGCGACACTTATCCCTCGCCCAGAAACCGAGGTGCTAGTTGAGGTTGCTTTAGAAAAAGCCCAACTGCCTTTTCAAGGCATTATGAGTGTTGCCGATTTAGGCACTGGCAGTGGCGCAATTGCCTTAGCACTAGCCAGTGAATTGACCAACGCCTTTATCACAGCCACAGACAAATCAGTAGATGCTTTACAAGTTGCCAAACAAAATGCTGAACAATTAGGCTTGTCCAATGTAGAGTTTTTAAATAGTGATTGGTTTAGTCATCTCGGCGAACAGCGTTTTAATATTATCTGTAGCAACCCGCCATATATTGAAAATCTGGATCCACATTTGCAACAAGGTGATTTGCGCTTTGAACCGCGTTCAGCGCTTGCCAGCGGCCCTGATGGCTTTTTTGATATTCAACACATTGTATCCAACGCGCAACATTATTTACATGCTGAAGGCTGGTTGATTTTAGAACATGGTTTTCAGCAAGCTGAGCGAACTCACACGTTATTAGCAGACGCTGGCTTTGTGAATATCAACACGCGTGAAGATTATGCAGGACACCCAAGAATCACTTACGGGCAAAAGCCACTGATTCCAATCATTTAAAGCATGAGCAATTCTTTGCAACAGGCTTGCTATGACGCGTTAATGGAATGCTCCGCAGAGAAAAAGTGCTCCTTAGTCCAAGCCTTATATTCCGATTTTCAGCAAGGAAATTTAAAATTAGATCACAAAGAGCCGCGAGACATCATCGAACCCGGCAAACCAGAAAAACCTGAATTAGTATTGCCCAAGTTTTTAAAAAAACGTGGCATTGGCTCCCAACATGGGCGCAACCATCTAATGCATGCAGTCGCGCATATCGAATTCAACGCTATTAATCTTGCTTTAGATGCTGCTTATCGATTCTCGGACCAACCGCATCAATATTATGCTGATTGGCTGCGAGTTGCTTCTGAAGAAGCCAAACACTTTGGTCTAGTCTGTGACTATTTAGCGGCGCAAGGTGTTCATTATGGTGATTACCCGGCCCATGATGGCCTATGGGATATGTGCATTCGAACGGCTGATGATGTGCTGGCTCGCATGGCATTAGTGCCAAGAGTCTTAGAAGCTCGCGGTTTAGATGTGACACCCGCATTGATTGACAAACTCAGCAACGCCAATGACCATGACGCAGTAAAAGTACTAGAAGTTATCTATGCTGACGAGATTGGCCATGTCCGGATTGGTTCAGATTGGTTTGTACATCATTGCCAACGACGAAACCTTGAACCTCAAGATACATTCTTACACTGTGTTGAAACTCATCTGCATGGGGAATTGCGAGGGCCGTTTAATTTGACCGCCCGACAAAAAGCAGGCTTTACCGAATCTGAGTTAGCCTATTTAAATCAACATTATGCTTAAAGCGCGCAAAAACATAGCAGCTTTAAACAGAAAATTATATTATTCGTCTCTACACTCAATTTTTTGCATAACATTGCGCATTTATTATGTTTGAAAAACTAGAAATTCTGCCACCTGATCCAATTCTTGGTTTAAACCAAGAGTACCTACAAAGCCAACACCCAAACAAAGTGAACTTAAGTGTTGGCATTTATAAAACCGACTCAGGAAATACACCTATTTTCAAGGCTGTCAAAACAGCGGAACAGCGCATGATTGAAGCACAAGAAACCAAAGTTTATATTGCTCAACAAGGCGACCCAAATTTTCTCACGGGCATGCACAAATTACTTCTGGGCGATGAACTATCTCTCTCTCTTAAAGATCGCAGTTCAATTTGCATGACTCCTGGCGGTTGTGGTGCTTTGCGCCTTGCTGCGGAAACAGTATTTAATGCCAATCCAAATGCGACCGTATGGTTCAGCAGCCCAACATGGGGTAACCATTTCCCGTTGATTGAAAGCGCAGGGCTTAAAACAGCCGAGTATGCTTATTATGATCGAAGTACGGGTGTGGTCGATTTTGATGCCATGCTGTCCTCATTGGAACAAGTTCCTGCTGGCGACTTAGTGTTGCTGCACGCTTGTTGTCACAATCCAACTGGAGCCGACCTAAGCCAAGAGCAATGGGATCAAGTAATTGAACTTGCTGAACGTCAAGGCTTTATTCCTTGGTTTGATATTGCCTATCAAGGCTTTAGCCAATCATTAGACGCTGATGCCTATAGCATCAGAGCTGCAGCAAAACGCCTACCTGAAATCATTATAGTCGCGTCTTGCTCAAAAAACTTTGGACTCTATCGCGAACGTACAGGCGCAGCCTTATTCATCAACAAAAATGCCAAAGAAACAGAAGCTGCTCAAACAAATGCTCTGTCGCTGATGCGAAAAAGTTACAGCATGTCGCCTTATCATGGTGGCGGTATTGTCGGCACTATCCTCAGCGATGTAGAACTCACCAAAATATGGCGAGAGGAAGTGGTGGAAGTCTGCCAACATGTGCAAAGCCTACGCCAAACATTTGCTGAACAACTTAATAATAAGCAAAGCAAAAAAGACTTTTCATTTATCACTCAAAACAGGGGCATGTTTTCTTATCTAGGAATCGAGCTTGAAGAAGCACTCAAACTCAGAAGTGAGCACGGTGTATACATCCTGAATTCAACTCGAATGAATGTTGCAGGGTTATCAAGTAGCAATATGGACTACGTGACTGATTCTATTGCTACAGTTTTAAACGGATAATTGACTAAAATTTTTAAAAGAATATTCATCTTTTGCAAAAATATTGAATCAATCAAGAATGTTCAATCTTACCTTTTAAATAATTAAACAAATATTTTTTAAGTATTAAAAATCCATTGTAATAGCTAACAGTAAGTTAATTATTGTCATTAAGACAAACAATGGTGTTGCTGATAGACTGAAAAACGTTACTAGTATTTTGATTTTATCTTAATGCTCCAGCTTCTTATGTTATGAGGTCAGGAACATAATTTTTTAATAATTTAGGAGACTTATATGAAATTTCAACTCCAAAAAAGAGTAGTTTTACATTTTATTAGCTTCGTCTTTTTGTTGTGTGTTTTTACAAACGCAAGTGCAAAAAAACCCTATGGAGCACCAATATCGTTTGAACAAGCAAAAATTGTAATGGCTAAAGCAGAAGCGACTGCTAAGGAAAATAACTGGAACGTCGTTATTACTATTGTTGATTCAGGTGGTCATCTAGTGATGCTACATAGACTAGACACGACACAATTCGGTTCAGTTAAAATTTCTCAACAAAAAGCAGAAACTGCTGTCGCGTTTAGAAGGCCTACAGCTGTTTTTCAAGAGCTTATTGCAAAAGGCGGGAAAAACATACGTCTCTTAAACTTAAATAGCGGTAACTCTGGCGTCTTTGAAGGTGGGGTTCCTATCATTGTTGATGGCAAAATAATAGGTGGTATTGGTGTCTCTGGTGTAGCTTCGAGTGATGATGCAATCATTGCTCAAGCTGGCGCTGATTCTTTGCTAAAAAAATAAGCTTTTAAATAAAAACAAGGGGCGATAATTGATGAAAATAACTGCCCCTTTCCTTTTATCATCACTACTCTTTCTTAAAACAGATTTAAGAATATAAAGAGCTTTTCTAATTCAGCATAAGCCTCTTACTTATAACGCACAAAAATACAATTATCCGTCCAAAAACGACGATGCTGATAACCTTTTAACACTCGATCAAAACATGCTCGTTTGGTAGACGCCTTTTTGAAACGCCTATCAACACCTTCATTCGGATGGCCTAGTGCATAAGTGTAGGCCAGTTCGATATTAGGATTATTAGTGCATAACCGCCAATTTTCTTTTGCCCAAGTAGTTGAGTTGGGCACCGTCTCTTGAATTCGCACACACGAACGTCCTTTGGCATGACGTCCAAAAAATGCATCTGGAATGCCATAAAGCGCAACAGGCGACCAATTAGGATCACGATTATTTTCGATCACAACACAATCAGAATTTTGTGAACAATTTTGGTAATCGGCGCTAGTCAAAATTTTTCTAAATTGGGTATTCAACGCAACATTTGACCGCTTGGAACAAATCAGTGTGTCTTGATTAGAACTTTCATGCACCGCAATTTTATCGCATTGATAACGCCCTAAAACATTACCATTATCACTATAACGAATTATCTCTTCTGCATTGAGTGCATTTGCATAGATTGCAAAAGCTGAGATAAATAATAGGAGAGTTTTCTTCATTTTTTGCTCCAGCACTTTTGATTTAGCAGTTTATACTAACTAAGTCTAAAATAAATGACATAAAAGTCGCAAGTTATTGTCATCAGCTAACAATGAAATTTCTGATTGAATCAAACTATAGAGGTGTCCATGTGCGCGGGGAAAGGCATAATTACTCCTTTAAATCTAAGCTATTTTCCCACTCTTGTGTGCTTTTCAATGAAAACAAGCTAGCCGTAGCAACTTTGCGTCGCAGCAGTTTGTGGCGTATGAACTTTGACCTAAATGCTGGAGATAAAAATTATGAACTTAAACAACGATTCACAAGTTCACGCATAATTTCAAAGGAATGTAATATAGAGTTTTATACTACTTCTGGGCATGATTTTTTTATTAATGATACTGCTGTCACATTGATCAAACCCAAAGGCTTAACTGTCAAAAAATACACTATTGAAATTCTAGAAACCGACCATTATCTAGCTTTGTTAGCCGCAACTTGCTTAGAACTGCAAACTTCAATGGTGACCAAAGCGGGTTAAATATACAACTGAGACTAACCTTCCAATAGCACTTTTTTAGCTTCATTAATTTGCATTGCTAACGCATCTGAACCTCCTTTGTCAGGATGAACTTTTTGCATTAAACGTTTATGTGCTGCAATGATTTCTTCTTCGCTAGCATTAATATCCACACCTAAAATATCCGCAGCTTGCGTTTTATCCATGTTTTGTACTGTGGGCGGCTTTACTCCAGATTGGTTCTGGCTCGCGCTGGCTTGCTTGTTGAAAAACACTTTTAATAAAGGCGCAAAACGCAGCAATGGCAAAGCTCTGGAAAAAAGCGCAACCATCGAGGCTATAGCTCCAGCAATCACATTACCCTTAGAAAATGCCAACAACGCAACTGCAACAGCTGCACCAACCAAAAGCCACATGCGCAACATCTTTTTCTTTTGCTCAGGCGATAATCCTTGTGTTTTTTTCGAATACATTCGAAAAATCACAAATAAGGCAACGATCAATAAAATTGAATACAGCATCTTTAATTTAGGAAATGTTAAACTAGCATCATTATACGTCAATCATGTCGCCACAATGTTGACTATTATTGAAGATAACCGTTGTCGTTATACTAGAAAAATAGCGACACTACGAACATAAAAAAACAACACGATGAGCCAATTTCAACAACAATCTTTATGTGATTTTTTAAATGCTGGTGTCACACCTTTTCATGTGGTGCAAGCTTCTATTGCTCTGCTTGAACAGGCCGGATACACCGCACTGCCAGATAATAAAGCTTGGCAACTCAAACCCAATGGCAAATATTATGTCTCCCGCAATGACTCCTCTATCATTGCCTTTAAGCTGGGTGCGAAAACCGATGAAGCATTAAATATTATTGGAGCACACACCGATAGCCCTTGTCTGAAAATCAAACCCAATGCCGACATTAAATCTGCCTATTTCCAATTAGGTGTGGAAGTCTATGGTGGTGCGTTGTTAAACCCTTGGTTTGATCGTGACTTATCCATCGCCGGTCGCATCAGCGGACTCACATCTTCGGGGCAACGTTTCGAAGAGTTAATTGATTTTAATCGTGCTATCGCCTGCATTCCTAGTCTAGCAATCCATTTGGATCGTGATGCCAATAAAAATCGTACGATAAACGCTCAAAACCACCTGCCGTTGTTGCTCTCAACTCAAGATGCAATTGAAGATGAAACCACATTCAAAACACTGTTGCTCAAACAATGCAAAACCAAAAATGCAAACGAAATTTTAGACTATGAGTTGAGCTGCTATGACACTCAATCTGCCAGCATTATTGGTTTAGAAAATGAGTTTATCGCTAGCGCTCGTTTAGACAATTTGCTCAGTTCTTATATCGGCTTACAAGCCTTGATTAATTCCACTGATGCACATGGCAGCGTATTTGTCAGCACCGATCATGAAGAAGTGGGCTCTGCATCCGCTTGTGGTGCGCAAGGGCCTTTTTTGGCTTCTGTGCTAGAACAAATATTTGGCGACAAAATGCATCAAGTCATTCAACGCTCACGCTTGCTTTCAGTCGACAATGCACACGCTTTGCACCCGAATTATCGTGACAAACACGATGCTGAACATAGCCCTATCATCAACCATGGTCCAGTCATCAAAATCAATGCTAATCAACGCTATGCGAGCAACAGCATAACATCAGCTGATTTCAGACATTTATGTCAACTAAACAATATTCCCGTGCAGTCCTTTGTCACTCGCTCTGATATGGGCTGCGGTTCGACCATTGGTCCAATCACAGCAACTGAATTGGGCATTCAAACTTTGGATATCGGCATTCCACAACTGGCAATGCATTCCATTCGTGAACTAGCAGGCATCCAAGATTGTGCGCACATGCAAGCAGCCTTAACCGCTTTTCTGAATCGTTAACTCATGGCTGGTGGTGCGACAGAGCACTGACAAACTGATCAAGACTCAATTCAACCAGTAGCTCCTTTGCTGTCAGTGCATCGGCCTTATCTGACAGCAAACCTAGCTCCGAAGCAAATTGCGCAATCAATTGCTCTGAACTTTTCCCTAAGTTTTGCCATTGGCCTAATGAATCAGACCCATCACGTTTAGCCAAGCGTTTGCCATCCATATCCAGCATCAATGGCATGTGCCAAAATTGTGGAGGCTTTGCTTTAAATAAGTCAAACAGATAGAGCTGACGTGCAGCAGAGTCTAATAAGTCTGCCCCGCGCACCACATTGGTTACACCTTGATTTATGTCATCAATCACCACCGCGAGCTGATAAGCAAATAAACCATCTGCTCGTTTAATGACAAAATCACCACACTCCTGAGCTAATTGTTGCTGTTGAAGGCCCGCAATGCCATCTTCAAACTCAATGAGTTTGCCCTCAACATGTAAACGAATGGCCGGTGTTTTTTGTAGATATTTCTCACTTCGTTCAGCTAGGCTGAGCTGCTTGCAAGTGCCAGGATAAACCGCAGTTTTCCCATGCGGAGCACTCACCGCTTGTTGAATATCTTTGCGCGAGCAAAAACATTCATAGCAAAGACCTTGCTGGATCAACGACTCCAATGCCTGTTGATATCTATCAATACAATTGGATTGATAGATAACTTCACCATCAAAATCTAAGCCTAACTGTTGCAAATCAGCGATGATCTGTTCGGCCGACCCTGCCACCACACGTGGTGTGTCGAGATCATCAAAACGCAGCAAAAATTCACCGTCATGCAAACGCGCATGCAACCACGCTAGCAATGCTGTGCGCAAATTGCCAAGATGCAAACGCCCTGTTGGGCTGGGCGCATAGCGACCAACATAATGCGTTTGATTGTCAGGCATTTTGATCTAGGTTTATAAATGAAATAATCAACATGGTCATTATTCTACGATAGTTTCAAACTTCACTGGCAACTTCATCTGCATCAGTGCCTTATTCTTTTCACATTGAGTTATAATACGCGCGCTTTAACATTCACTCGTTTTAAAAACGCTTATCAGAAAAAATGTCTTGGTCTGCTGAAATTTCTCAACGTCGTACCTTTGCCATCATCTCACATCCAGATGCGGGTAAAACCACGATCACTGAACGCTTGCTTTTATCCGGCGGCGCGATTCAACAAGCGGGTAATGTCCGTGCTAGAAAATCAGACAAACATGCCACTTCTGATTGGATGGAACTCGAACAGCAACGCGGCATTTCTGTGACCTCATCAGTAATGCAATTTCCTTATCGTGATTGTGTGATTAATTTGCTTGATACACCAGGGCACGCCGACTTCTCTGAAGACACTTATCGTACATTGACCGCCGTGGATTCTGCCTTGATGGTGATTGACGTTGCCAAAGGCGTTGAGGAACGCACCATCAAATTAATGGAAGTCTGCCGCCTGCGCACCACGCCGATCATGACCTTCATCAACAAAATGGATCGTGAAGGCAAAGAAACCATCGATTTATTAGACGAAGTCGAATCTGTACTCAACATTGCCTGCGCACCAATGACATGGCCAATTGGTGGCGGCAAAGAATTCCGTGGTTTATACCGTTTCTATGATGACACAATCCACCTATTCGCAGGTCGCCCAAATAACAACCCAGACGAAGATGAATTCATTGTTGGCTTGCACAGCGATGAAACCAGTGAACGCTTAGGTTCAATGGCAGATGACTTACGTGATGAAGTTGAACTGGTGCAAGGTGCGAGCAATGAATTTGATAAAGAACTGTATTTGGTTGGTGAATTAACACCAGTGTTTTTTGGTTCGGCTATCAATAATTTCGGCGTGGTTGAATTGATGGACAATTTTGCGCTACATGCCCCTGCACCAATTGGCCGTGAAACAGAAAGCCGCGAAGTTCCTTCAAGCGAAGAAAAACTCACTGGCTTTGTATTTAAAATACAGGCCAATATGGACCCTGCTCATCATGATCGCATTGCTTTTATGCGCATCAATTCAGGCAAATTTTCCAAAGGAAAAAAACTTCTCCAAGTGCGTACAAATAAGAAGTTAGCCATTAATAACGCTACTTCTTTTATGGCAGACAAACGCGAAACATCTGAAGAAGCTTTTGCTGGCGATATTATTGGTTTGCACAACCATGGCACCATTCAAATTGGCGACACGTTTACCGAAGGCGAAGAACTGAAATTCACTGGCATTCCAAATTTCGCCCCTGAACTATTTCGCCGAGTGCGTTTGAAAGACCCACTTAAAGCCAAAGCACTCAACAAAGGCTTAGACCAACTTTCAGAAGAAGGCGCAACCCAAGTGTTCCGCCCACTGATTAATAACGACTTAATTTTAGGCGCCGTCGGTGTGTTGCAATTTGATGTGGTCGCGCATCGTCTATTAACCGAATACAAAGTCGAATGTTCCTTTGAAAACGTGCAAGTCTCTACCGCACGTTGGTTAGAATTCCCTGATGACCAAATGGAACGCGATTTCCGCAAGAAAAATGAAGTAAATATCGCCTTAGATGGCGCAGGTTCACTGACCTATGTTGCGCCAAATATGGTGAATTTAAGCTTAACTCAGGAACGCTGGCCTGATGTGGTGTTTAGAACGACTAGAGAGATATAAAACCAATATCACTCAGCCAGATTTAGCAAGTTTCGAGCTAAACTTTTAGCGCTCATTAATAAAATAAACGAAACTGCAAATTCGAAGCCTGTTGCAATCATATCTGCTTTATTTTCATCGGCTAGTGATGTGATACTGTCTGAACGCTCAATAATTTGCCAGATACTCACCCAATATACTCCATCAATAATTGCGTTGTATAAAAAGAATAAAGCCATTGCTAAAATCAAGATTGTTAACATCCCTTGAGGATCTATTGCTTCTAACGCTTGATCTAATTCAGGTTTTATAATTTTTTTAGCAATTACTAAAGGAAAAAACCAAAGATATGCAGCAAAAAGGATGGGAGCAATTGTTAAAACAACTGAATAAAACCAAGATACTGAAAACTGACTCGCACCCACAGCAATCATTTCGATAATAAATGAAGAACGCTGTATTCCATAAAGAAATAAATATATTGCAAATAATCTAACCGCTATCGCAAAATAATATGTTGGCTTCATATGTTCACTCCTTTGTACTAGTTAAAAATTAATAACCTACTATCTCAAATTAATATAATCTTGGTTCTACTTCTAAATCAACACAAAACTTGTTCATTGCGACCTGTTTCACTTCTTCAGAAAAATCTAAGACAGACTGCCCTGAAGCTTTGTTAGGATTTATCAAAACCAAAGCTTGTTTCTCATAACAACCCACGCCATTGTCTTGGCTAAATCCTTTTAGTCCTGCTTGTTCAATTAACCAGCCAGCGGCAAGCTTTATACCTTCTTCAACTGGGTAACTTACTAAATCGGGAAATTGTTTTTTTAAGGCTTGTTCTTGTTCTTTTGTGACCACTGGGTTTTTGAAAAAACTGCCTGCATTTGGAATGACTTTTGGATCGGGCAATTTTGCTTGACGAATATTACAAACAGCATCGAAAACATCTTTTGCTGTAATTGTGCTTTTATCTTGTAGTTCAGGTCTAAGCCCCGCATACACTGATTCAAGCGTATATTCTGCAGCTTGTTTTGCTAGGCGAAGATCAACGGCAGTGATGATATAGCGGTTAGGATTTTGTTTGAAAACACTATCCCTATAGGCAAATTGGCATTCTTGTTTGCTGAGTTCGACAAAGGCTTGTTGCTCAGTGTCATAGGCGCGAACAGTGATGAGCACATCTTGAATTTCACTACCGTAAGCACCGATATTTTGAATAGGCGCTGCACCAACCAAGCCTGGGATGAGCGCCAGTTGTTCCAAGCCATAAAAACCTTGTTGTAGAGACTGCTCGACTAATTGATGCCAGTTGACACCTGCACCAATACGCAGGCTTATTTTGTCTTCATTTTCGTCTAGGGTGCGAATTGCTTTGCTAGAGAATATATCTGGTATTTGTCCAGCTCCGCCGACACGGTTTGCAATCACTAATAAATCCAAATCATTGGTGAATAATGAATTACTCCCCTCACCCAAAACTAAATATTCACACGCTTGTTGCTGACAAAACTCCATCGCCGACACAATATCTGCTTCAGTTTGCGCCACTGCAAACCATTTTGCTACCGCTGGCGTTGCCATGGTATTCAGATTTTGCAGCTGAATATTGTTCTGAATTTGCATGGCGTAATTATACGACTAATTAGTAAAGCAATAGAGCTTTTATAGTCAAATGAGTTTGCTTTAAGCTATGCCAATCATTCATATTTGCTATGCGCACACTAACTATAAGTGAATAAAAAATAGTATGATCTGAGCTCGCTGTTGTAAATAGAGCTGCCAATAGGATTTTTTCGTGCGATTTTTTTATTCCAAACAAGGTATTCCCGACATCCAAACACGAGGATCGTCAGTAATATCGTTGCCTTCTACAGAAAAATTTCGGGATCAAACCATCCCTTTTTCGCATATTTTTTTCAGTTCAGAAACGTATTTTCAGCAATTATCTGAGTCGCTATCAATACAAGATCGAGCTGATTTAGTTATGTTGCCCGCTTCTGCCCAGCAAAGTATAGCCAAGCATTCTCAGTGCCCTCGCAAACTAACTTCACTCAACATTAAAAGTGTTAGCGCATGGCATGCAAGTTTTGCTAACAAAGAGACTGTGCATATCCTGCTCGTTGGCGGCTTTGGAGAGTCCGCTGAACATCTTGATCAAGGTTTTCGATATTTACAACGATTGACACAATTATTAGCACCAGTAAAACTGCACTTCCACCTCACACAATGCAACGATGCAACACTGAAATCTGTCAATAACAAAGCTAGCAATGTGCATATCTATCCCGATTGCGTGCCCGCTAATATATTTTTAAAAGCTGATTTTTATGTTGATTTAAATCCAGTTAAAAATCAGCCTATTCGCACCAAGCTTTTGCCTTTGTTTGAACAATTGGAAAGAACCAGCAATGCTCTTGAGCAACAAAAAATTGCTGTGATTATTCCGCACTTTGGTTCTCAGAAAAAATTAAATCGCTGTTTAGATGCATTAATCAAAGTTCAAGGTTTTGATCCACGTTGGCTTTATATTGTCGACAATAATGTCAATAACCGCTATTTCACCATAGGGGTCAATGTCGGTCTTGAACTCGCCATACAAGACAATTGTGATTTCTTCTGGATTCTGAATAACGATACACAGCCACATTCTGACTATATTTCTGCCTCGTTAAAACGATTTAACGCAAATCCAAAAGCAGGCTTAGTGGGTGGCAAAAATTTAGTCACAGACCGACCGGATCGGATTTTCTGGGGTGGAAGCCATAACGCTTTTCCAACAGGCACTCACAAAGCTGGCTATGTATCAAAAAACAACTTAAATATTGCCACTCAAGAATCTTGGGCAACTTTTTCATCCGTAATAATTCGCGGCGCAACACTCAAAGAATGTGGTTTATTAGATGCCAATATGCGCATGATTTTTTCTGATTCAGATTATTGCTTTCATATCGGCAAACAGGGATGGCAAATCTGGTATGAACCAACAGCCGTTGTCCTGCATGACACTGGTGTGTCACGTTCAACGCCTAATAAAGAGCTAAAAAATATTTTCCGAAAAGACAAAATCAATTTTTATCGCAAGTGGTCAAAAATCACTGACTGCGAAGAACCTGAAAAACTACAAGAAGCAATTTTCAAAAAACTCAGCATTAACACCGCATGAACCCGAAGCCTATTTCAACATTTGAATAGCAAGCTTGTCTGTCCATGAAAACGTTTTTTCAATTGCATCTTCATGTGACAACCATTGGAATTCAGTATGCTCAGTAGGATCTAGTGTAATATCTACACGCTCTGGCAAATGGCAAAAGAATAGGTTCTCAAAATTTCGAGTGACGCCTGGCGGGAATTTATAGCGCCATTGCTCTAAAATTTCATAGCTACGACGCACTCCTGTGAAACGAATCGGCACATCTTTAATACCAGTTTCTTCAGCTAGTTCACGAATGGCCGTTCTTTCTTTGGTTTCATTCCACTCTAATGAACCAGTGACAGATTGCCAAAAGCACTCATGATCAGCGCGTTTGATCAATAAAATTTCATCATCCGTGTGAACTACCACCATGACAGACTCAGGACGTTTAAAGTGTCGCGGATCAACCATGTGAACTTACCAAAGCCAACGAAGATTCATAGAAAAATCCACAGACATTATTCTGCGGATTCTTTTGTCTCACTCTCTTTAATGGCACTAGGACGCAATTTGATATGTAATTCTTTTAACTGTTTATTATCCACATCTGCTGGGGCAGCTGTCATCAAACACGAAGCTCGCTGTGTTTTCGGGAACGCAATCACATCGCGAATAGATTCGACTTCGGACATCATCGCCACAATTCGATCCAAACCAAAAGCAATACCGCCATGCGGAGGTGCACCATATTTCAAACCGTTTAATAAGAAACCAAATTTTTCTTCGGTTTCTTGGTCATCAATCCCTAATGCATCAAATGCTAGCTTTTGCACAGCTTGATCATGAATACGGATCGAGCCGCCACCAATTTCAGTGCCATTAAGCACCATATCATAAGCACGTGACAAGACATTGCCTGGCTCCGTTTTAAGCAATTCAATTTGATCTTCAAAAGGTGCCGTAAATGGATGGTGCAATGAAGTCCAATTGCCTTCACTGTCTTGTTCAAACATTGGGAATTCTACAACCCACATCGGGCTCCATTTTTCAGTTAGCAAATCAAGATCAACACCTAGCTTATTGCGTAATGCTGCTAAGGAATCATTCACAACTTTAGCTTTATCAGCACCAAAGAAAATCAAATCGCCATTTTGCGCATTGAGCCGCTCAATTAATCCATTTAAGGCTTCATCAGAAATATTTTTCACGATTGGCGATTGCAACCCATCGCGCCCTGCAGTTACATCATTGACTTTGATATAAGCCAAACCGCGTGCACCATAATTGCCGACAAATTGTGTATAAGAATCAATTTCTTTACGGCTCAGCTTTTCTGAACCTTGCGGCACTAAGATCGCCGCAACACGGCCTTCAGGATCATTCGCAGGACCTGAAAAAACCTTAAAATCAACTGTGCTCATAATGTCTGAAACAGTCACCAACCGCAGAGGGTTTCGTAAATCAGGACGGTCAATACCAAAATCTTCAATTGCTTGCGCGTAGCTCATGCGCGGCAACTCATCGGGCAAATCAATATCCAATGCTTGTTTGAACAAACCTTTAATCATGCCTTCCATCATGCCCATAATGTCATCTTCATTGATGAATGACATCTCAATATCCAGCTGGGTGAATTCAGGCTGACGATCTGCACGCAAATCTTCATCGCGAAAACAGCGTGCAATTTGATAATAACGTTCATAACCAGACACCATTAACAATTGTTTGAACAATTGAGGTGATTGCGGCAATGCAAAAAATTCACCCGGATGAACTCGGCTTGGCACCAAATAATCTCGCGCTCCTTCTGGCGTAGATTTCGTTAGCATCGGCGTTTCAATATCAACAAAGCCTTGGTCATCTAAAAACTTGCGCATTAAGTGTGTGACTTTGTGGCGCAAACGTAAAGTACGTTGCATTTTTTCGCCACGCAAATCTAAATAGCGGTGCTCTAAGCGCACGGCCTCACCAACATCGTCATCATCCAACTGGAACGGCAATGGCTCGGCACGATTTAATACCGTCACTTCAGTCGCATAAACTTCAACTTGACCAGTAGGTAAATTATCATTGGTCGTGCCTTCAGGCCGTAAACGAACCTTAGCTGTAACTTGCAATACAAATTCATTTCTAACACTTTCCGCAGCAGCAAATGCCTCTTCAGCATCTGGATCAACAACCACTTGTAATAAACCGCTAGCGTCACGTAAATCAATAAAGATTACACCACCATGATCACGACGACGCTGCGCCCAACCACATACGGTGATGACTTGATCAAGCATTGTTTCGTTAATTTGTCCACACTGATGAGTTCTCATCTGCTTCCTCTAAAAAATCTAATTAATCTGTCTAGTCAATGACTAGTCTTGTTTTGGTTTGTCGCTGTCATTTTCAACACCAACATTATCATCGGCACTTTGACTGTGAAAATATTCAAACTGAAAGTCTTCATCTTCCAACGGGTTAATCACGCCCGCGGATAATATCATTTTCAGGCCATCTTCGACTGAGATTTCTAGCCTGCGGATATCTTTTTTTTCAACCATCACATAAAAGCCAGATGTCGGGTTTGGTGTGGTAGGCACAAATAAGTTGGTTAAATCTTTTTTTGCCGCTGAAGTGATAAATTCAGGCGTTTCGCCAGTGACAAAGGCCAACACCCAAGTGCCCTTGCGAGGATATTCAACTAACACAACTTCGCGAAAAGATTGGCTAGCATCAGAAAATAATGTCGAAGTAACCTGTTTGACTGTTGAATAAATAGTCCGCACAAAAGGTATGCGCGACAAAAAATCTTCCCAAACGCTGACCAGTTGTCGACCAAAAAAGTTAGCAACAATTGCGCCTGTAACAACCATTAATATAAAGGTTAAAACTAAACCAAGTCCCGGAATTTCATAGCCTAACAATTCTTCAGGACGATATTGCTTTGGAATCAGCACCAAGGTGCGGTCAATTAAATTAATTGAAAATCGCACTAATAAAAAGGTAGCCGCTAAGGGGACCCACACTAGCATGCCAGCAATTAAATACTTTTTTAATTTACTCATCATGATGTTTTTATATCGCCGCTTAAGTTTTGCAGAAAAAGTTTCGCCGAAATTTCTCGGAGTGCTATTTTATACCGTTGCTAAGCGCTTGACGATAGAAAACAACTCTCTGCAAAAAGAAATCGTGGTTATGCACCGGCAATTGTCAGTTTTTCAAGCAAAATCGAACCAGTATGAATGTTTCCACGCGAATCAACATCACTGCCAATTGCTTGAATAGACGCAAATATGTCAAGCAAATTGCCTGCTACTGTCACTTCTTGCACAGCATGTTGAACTTCACCATTCTCCACCCAAAAACCCGATGCTCCTCGCGAATAATCACCCGTGACCAAATTAATCCCTGAACCAATCAACTCAGTGACAATAAAGCCCGTACCCATTGATTTCACCAGTTCATCAAAACTTTCACCCGTTTGCGATAAACGAACATTGCGCATGCCCCCTGAATTTGCTGTGCTTTGCATTCCAAGCTTTCTGGAGGTAAAAGAACCCAATATATACGCAGTTAATTCGCCTTGTTCTACAATTGTTCGACGTTCAGGAGTCGCCACCCCTTCGCCATCATAAAATGAGCTGCCATATTCTCCACTAAGATGCGGATGCTCAGCAATTGATAACCATTCTGGGAAGATTTTTTCACCTAAACGATCCAACATAAAACTCGCCTTTTTGTAGAGAACTCCTCCTGAAATAGATGAGATTAAATGACCAATTAAACTGCTCGCTAATGGTGCCTCAAACAAGACTGGCACTTGACAAGAATCCACTTGACGCCCACCCAGACGACGCACGGTACGTTCACCACAAAACTGCCCGATTGATTCAGGACTTGCTAAGGCTTGCGGGTTGCAGTTGGAGTCATACCAATAATCTCGCTGCATATCATCCTGCATTTGCGCGATGACTGAACAAGATAAACTATGGCTCGAGCCTTTAGAGAATGCTGAAAACCCATGGGAATTTGCATATATAGAAACACCTTGATGAGTATTGACTGTCGCCCCCTCGGTATTATTAATTCTCGAATCGACATCAAGCGCCGCTTGTTCGCACTGTTGAGACACTTCCATCAGTTCATTAATTGAGGCATCCCAAGCATGATTTTGCTCTAACTCACTATTGCTGATTCTATTCTCTGCTAAGCGATCTTTATCCGCCAATCCAAAGCATTCATCTGCTTCTGTTTGCTTTGCTATGGAAATAGCCGCTTGCACCGCAGCTTGTATGCCAGCATCGCTTAAATCCGCAGTTGTTGCAGAACCAGCACAATGATTGTTATAGACATTTATCGTCATGGATCGATCATTGTGCACTTCAACAGATTCCAATGCTTGCTGACGAACATTAATCGCCTGCCCCAAACTATTTGAAAGACTCGTTTCAGCTTGATCTGCACCAAGTTTTTTTGCAAATTCTAACGCTTGAAAAGCAGCGTTTTCTAACACACTTTCATCGACTAACATATCCAATTCCTGCTGAGGTTTGTGTTTTGCCGACGCACTCATAACTGCACCCCGCCCACTGTTAGACCATCGATACGCATCGTCGGTTGACCAACACCAACGGGCACACTTTGCCCATCTTTACCACACATACCAATACCTGAATCCAAAGCCATATCATTGCCAACCATACTAACGCGCTTCATTGCTTCTGGACCATTGCCAATCAGCGTCGCACCTTTAACAGGGGCTGTGACTTTGCCATTTTCAATCAAATAGGCTTCACTGGATGAAAAAACAAATTGCCCAGAAGTAATATCCACTTGTCCACCACTAAAACTGACAGCATAAATACCGTTCTCTACTGATTCAATCACCTCCTCAGGCGCATGCTCACCACCGAGCATATATGTGTTAGTCATTCTCGGCATCGGCAAATGCGCAAACGATTCTCTCCTACCATTACCAGTGAGTTCATGTCCCATTAATCGTGCATTCATACTGTCATGCATATAGCCTTTGAGAATGCCGTTTTCAATCAACACATTACGTTTAGTTTGATTGCCTTCATCATCAATCGACAAAGAACCACGACGATTTTTAATAGTGCCATCATCAATGATTGTGCAATGCTCTGAAGCGACTTTTTCGCCAATTTTTCCAGAAAAAACCGAAGTCCCTTTACGATTAAAGTCGCCTTCTAATCCATGTCCAACGGCTTCATGTAATAAAATTCCTGGCCAACCAGAACCCAAAACAACCGTCATAGTACCAGCTGGAGAATCAATCGCATCTAGATTCACAATCGCCTGACGAACGGCTTCTTCAGAATATTCTTTGATTTGTTCATCTGTAAACATTTCATAGCCTTGACGGCCGCCGCCGCCTGAAGAACCACGTTCACGTCGACCATTTTGTTCGACAATCACTGAGACATTCATGCGCACCAAAGGACGCACATCAGGGACTTGTTTGCCTTCATTGTTAACGACCATAATGACTTCATAAACACCTGATAAATTGACTGTGACTTCTTGAACCCTCGCATCAGCTGCTCTTGCATATTTATCTGCTATGCCTAAAAGACGAGTTTTATTTTCATCCGACATAGATGTTAGTGGATCTGTAGGCAAATATAAGGATGTATTTTGAGGTCTATGCCATGTAAGTGCTTGCTGATAATTTTGGTTACGATTACCAATTGCTTCAGCTACTTTAGTTGCCGCTAAGATTGCTTCAGCAGATAAATCTTCAGAATAAGCAAAAGCGGTTTTATCACCAACAACACTTCGCAAACCTACTCCTTGCTCAATACTAAAATTACCTGATTTCACTTTACCTTCATCGAGAGACCATGATTCACTTTTCTGATATTGAAAGTACAAATCTGCATAATCACAATCGTTAATCGAATGAAGTTTCCCCATTACATTAGCTAAATCTTTATCGCTCAATGCTGTTGGCTCAAAAAGCGCTTGTTGCGCAATTGCATGATAATCTGTCATTTAATGCCTCTAAAATTGCTCTATCAGTGTAGATAAATAGTATTAATGAGTTTATGTTCGTTTATGGTGAAGACATGGAAATTGCTCACGAACTTGTTGAATATATGCGAGATCAATCGAGGTTGAAACAACTTTTTGCTCGCCGCTTATTTGAGCAATTGTTTTTCCCCAAGGATCAATCAACGCTGAATGTCCCCATGTCTTCCTGCCATTGCTGTGTTCACCTGTTTGCGCAGCAGCCGCAACATACACTTGGTTTTCTATCGCCCTAGCTTTAAGCAAAGTCTGCCAATGTACTTTGCCGCTATCATAGGTGAATGCTGCTGGCACTGATAACATAAAAATATCATCAGGCATGGCGCGATAGAATTCGGGAAAACGTAGATCATAGCAAATACTCAGACCCACTAACCCCCAAGGACTTTGTACAGTTGGGTTTTGACTTAGATCTCCAAACTCAATAAAACGCGATTCATGATACACGTCGCCGCTTGGTAAGGTCACATCAAACAAGTGAATTTTATCATAACGCTTTTTTAATTCGCCTTGCTGATCATAAACTAAACATGTCTGAAAAATTTTACTGTTGCGATCTAATTCATCAACCAAAATTGGCACACTGCCAGCGACAATCCAACACTGTTGCTTGCGGGCTAATTTACTTAAAAAATCCTGAATTATACCTTGCCCAAATTTTTCAGCACAGGCTGTTCTTTCCTTTTCATTGCGTGGCATATGAGCAAAATTTTCAGGCAAAAAAAGTATATCAAAACACGAGTTTTGCTCTCCAATCAACCACTCTAGTTGTCGAAGGTTTTCTTCAACTACATGGTTAGAATTCATTTGCGCAATTGCAATTCGAGGCAAATCTTTAGATATGTTCAATTGAAGCTTTCCGGTTCTTCATTATCAGGTTCATTCCGAATGGCTCGATTTATTGTCGGAGCTGACCATGGACCAGCAATTTTGTATCTATAAACAATTACTTTATTCAGTTGATTTTTGAAAATACGGTCAACCAACCAAACAACAGCACCAGCTGCTGGGTTTGAAATCGCCGCTAATAATGCCACATTACCGCCTAACTGCGGAGAAACCAACATATCTAAATCATAAACTTCTCGTTCCAAACCAATTTTTCCATTCGCTTCAACGTACACTGATGGCGACAAAATAAAAAATTCTTTGAGAACAATATCACCACCATCAAAAATGCCTTCGGTTTTCATACGATCAAAGACAAGCCCCTTGCCAAACACATCACCAAAATCTAATTTCAATCTCCTTGACAACGCATTAACATTTAGCAAGCCAAAGAATCGTCCAGATTCAGAATCAACTTTTGGAAATGAGCCATCGCGAATATCTAAATTATAGTCGCCATTCAAACGGTCAAAGCCAAAATGTACTGGTGCTCCACGCCAAAAGGCCGAAAAATCAAATTCAATTTCACCATCTTTCATGAAACCATCAAAACCAAAAGCCTTTAAAAATTTTCCGCCTTCTTTTGATGAAGCGTTCGCAACAATTTTTGTCATGCCGTTGCGGCTACCGTTATCAAACCATTGCCCAGTGGCATTGATATCAATACCAGGAGCGGCCAAAGTTATTTCCTTAAACTCCCAAGCATTTCCATTGACACCAGCTTTCAAAGATAATTGATCAAAATCTTTATCAAAGATGCGGAAATTTCTAGCTTGAATATCAACCTCTGGGTATGTATTTGGCTTGTTGGTATTACTATCTTCTTCTGGCTTGGGAACAACTATACCTCGCGCTAACAATTCTTTTTCAGATGGCCAATGCAGACGATCAAAGGTAAATTCATAAACTGGGTTATCCGCAAAAGGTGTCATCTTTCCAACCCCATTGGCATATTGGCCTTCTATTTCTATATTCCAGTTCAAACCGTCGACACTCTGGGCAATATAATTAGTTTCACCCAAATTTTTTCCAAAAAATGTTAAATCCTTAGGTTTTATGTCCAGATTTCTTAAACGCTCATTGAAAGGCTGAGTCTGTTGCGAATCACTGGGAATTTCTGCCATCTCTTGAATATCTTGCAACCATTCATCAATATCCACTTCTATACCAGTCGCGAAAATATCAATTCCTTCCTCTGGTAAGAATTTAGCTCTATCGCCATCAGTTGTTAAAAACTTTTGCGTTGATTCATTCCATGCAGAAATCAAGCCTCTATCTAATAAACTCTGTTGCTCATTCGATTCAAAGTACAAATTATATTGTTTCGATTGCACTTGCAGTTGCGACTCTTGATCGCGGCCTGCCTGAAATTTAACAGTGACGTCCTCAACTTCTTTTTCCGTTTTTGCAAACGGCTGTGGAAAATCGAATTCCGTACCTAACAAATCTGACTCCATGGCAATATTGACACCTTGACTGTCAACTTCAACGAAACCTTCCCAAATTGATTCACCTTCAAAACGACTCGCAAGCTGTGGACTGATTAATTGTTGCATCGAACTAATATCCACAGTTCCTTCAACGCCCAGCCGAACTTTCAAGTTTCGTCCAGGGACTAAAGTTTTTACATTGACTTTCCCTATGCCGCCTAAAGCTTCAGCTTGAACACCTTGACCCGTCACATCCTTTTCGGTGTAACTCACTTGACCTTGAATATTTTCAATAGGCAAAAAATCTCCAACAAGTAATGCACCATCTATTATTTGACCCTGACCTTGCACAGAAACTTGGTTAATATTATTCAATGGTAAAGATATATCGATCTGGCTGATAAAGTTGCCCGTGACTGAATTGACATCTATTCGATCGGGATTTCTTTGTTGTTTAACTTCTGGCGATATTAACGGTCCATCTTGTAAAAAATCAACAACCTCATTTAAATCCCCAGACAGTTCTCCCTGCAAATTTAACACCCTGTCTCGATGGAATAATCTTGTCAATTTAACTTGTGGCTTGCTTATATCTACATAGCCAACTTTAGGCTCGGTCCCAGAAAAAACTAAGGTGTCATTTTTCCAATTAACACGCAACGTATCAGCAGAGAAGATTGGCCAATCCCGTTGAAAACCATAATCTAAACTGACTTTTTCAGCATATAAGATTGCATTAAATTTCGATTTTCCTGAGAAAAAATCTTCATGTTTCAACAAGCCTGTATAAGAGACATCTCCATAAGCAGTTTGTTGTTCTGGCATAGCATTAGTCCACCAATTCCTAAATTTATCCTTTATTAGTAATGGGAAATATTGCTCCAGATCTCTCAAACTATCAGTACTAATTTGAGATTTCAAATCAAGATATACATGTTGAGAATCTTCTTTTTGCAAAAAACCATTTATGTCTTTTATTTGAGCGATAGGTGTTGCAAGCATTCCTTCCTGAATTTTTAGTATTAAATCATCTGATTGATGCTGGATAGATAATGTTCCTGAAAGTTCATTAATTGCGATCGCTTGTTTTAGCTGTTTCGGCCATTGCAAAACAGAATCTTGGCTATTAAAGGATAATTTTCCTTGCTGTTGATCTATTAAAATTTCTGCGTCTACAGCAGAAAGTCCTGGGATGTTTTTGCTGGATTGCCATGCAAGTTTATTTGCCAATGCTTTAAACTGCCATTGCTGCAACGACATTAGCGCCCCAGTGAAATCCAAAGAAATATCGTTTAAATCGCCTGTCAATTGAGATTGCGCAAGCCAGCGCTGTAAACCGCTGCCTTGTCCAAAAATATTAACAATATCAACCAATCGTTGAACCTTAATTTCTTGAAGCTTTAGCGCCCCTTGGCCCTTTTCAACTACTAACTCTACATTTAGGTTTTCTAAATTTTGAATATTTGGTCCGGACCAAACAGATGCTTGAGCATCCCATATTTCTTCCGTTATTAAATTTCCTTTTAAGGCAGCTGTCATACCTAAAGCATGTGCATCATTTTGAGCGACTGCATAGAATTTGCGTTGTTCATTTTGATAGCGATAACTAATTGAAAATTTTTCTACTTTCGTTTGCTTGCCTTCACGATGCTTCCATAAAACCTCTCCATCATGCACATCTGCAGCTTTTTGCGATAACAACCAATTGATAGCCAAAGCAGACCGTCTTTGTTGACCTTTTGACGGTTGATAACGTTTGCCTGCAAAACGAAAACTCCCATCTGAAAACGATTCTAATGTGACTTTAGGTTGTTCTACACTGATATCAACAAAACTTGGCCAAAAATACAATAATGATTTGGTTTCAAGTCTGGCAGCGACATGCTTCACTTGCGCATAATGAATGGAGTCATCCTTAATGTCTGTGACATCAATATCACCAAAATAAAACTCTAAATACTTGCCTGACCAAAATGATTTCATTTCCGCCATTTCAACTGTTTGCCCTAAATAATTTGAAATGGCCAATTCAATTGGCTCATGCAAGCGCTCAAGGTTTTGCAAAACCAACAGCACTGCACCCATACATATTATGTAGAGACCAAAAATTACAGCGATAAAGCGATAGAAAAATTTCACTTATGTTTTCAGCACATATCCAAGCGCCATTTATGTTTTATCATATTCAATTTTTATGGTTATTAGACTAACACAAGCAATCACAATTTAAACATACATCTATAAAATGTCATTAATATATGACCTAAGTACGGCTATTTAACTGACATAAATTCACTTAAACTTAAGTTAATTCGCTCACGAGTAAGCTCAAACAATCCAAGCCGAGTAAATCCATACACATGGGTAGTCACTAAATCCGTTTCCAGTAAGTCTTGCATTAAATTAACGAGTTGTTTCTGCAGTTTTTTATTCGGCATACGAATAAAATCAATAATCACCATCCCACCAATATTGCGTAATAATAATTGCTCAACAATCAACTTGGCTGCATTTACGTTGACCTCGTAGACCAAGTCCCCTGTATTTACTGCACTACCCATATTGACATCAATCACAGTC
The DNA here is from genome assembly GCA_964633815.1 of uncultured Gammaproteobacteria bacterium. GTDB lineage: Bacteria > Pseudomonadota > Gammaproteobacteria > Arenicellales > Arenicellaceae > CALKZN01. The sequence continues at coordinate 20,848 of CAZWHW010000012.1, read as the reverse complement.
AAAGCTTCTGTTGCATCGAAAGTAATTGAGCCACCATCGGGAATTCTTACGACCGAAGCCAACGCCATTTTAAGTTGATCTGTAAAGTTCAAACCAGCTAATTGATTTAGAACCTCTTGTTCAGAGCATGCAACATAATCATCAGCATCGAAAAACTTTGCAGCACTAGCAATCCCTAGCAAAGAATGAATTTCAGCTTTGCTAGCATCATTCACTAATTGATCAATTAAATTAGACGATGTATGGATCAAACCTATTTTAGTTGCTTTTAATTGCACTTGTTTGACTTGCTGCCATTTCTGCCAAAGCAACAAAGCATCTTGCAACCACATATCATCCTGTGACTCATCAACCAAGGTACGAATGATAAACCCCCCAGTGATCGCATTTGAGTCAGCAAAATATTTCAAAGCGCTTTTCAATCTTTGGCGCTGCTTGGTATTAACAATTTTTTTTGAAACAGCTATATGAGAACTATTAGGAAAAAAAACAATATTGTTCGTTTCTAAGCTCAATTCAGTCGTAACACGTGCGCCTTTGGTATTGAGGCCAACTTGCGAAGGCAAAGCATCTTTGAGAACTTGAACCCAAACCTTTTGGCCTTCATAAAAAACTGCTAATGGATCTTCAGATTTTCTTTGTTCAAGCGAGATCATATCGCGAGCAGACAATAATGCCGTTTCCTGTATACCAATATCGACAAATACTGCTTGCATATTCGGCGCAACTCGCCGCACTTTGCCTAAATAAATATTGCCAACCAAGCTGCGTATTTGTTCAGTTTCAATAAAATATCGAATCAATTTATTCCCAGCAAATAAGGCTGCACGAGTAACCTGTTCATTATGCTCAATAACGATTAATTTTTTTTCTCGCAAACTGTTTTGAAAATTATCGCTATTCATAACCAATTTAACCCAAAGTGTCGCAATACTTGATTGGTTTCATATAGCGGCAATCCCATAATGCCACTGAAGCTTCCCTCTATTGATTGCACCCAAGCTGACGCTCGACCTTGAATACCGTATGCTCCTGCCTTATCTTGCGGCTCACCAGACTGCCAATAGTCATCCATTTCTTGGCTTGAAATAGCTTTTAAGGCGACCTTGTTCACAGAAATCGCAGTGTATTTTTGCAACTCGCCATTAATAGCTCCCATGACTGCAATTGCCGTCAACACTTGATGTTGTCTGCCTGACATTGCTTGCCACATATATATTGCGTCGGATTTATCTCGTGGCTTTTCAAATACATAACCATCACAAACTACTACAGTATCAGCCCCCAAAAATGGAATACTAACTTCACTAACTTGGAACGAAGAAAGCGATGCGGACGCTTTTTCTAAGGCAAGACGTTCAACATATTTTTGCGGCTTTTCTGATGTATGGCGTAATTCTTCGATATTTGCTGGGCAGCATTCTATCTGTAAACCCATGCTTTCCAATAACTCTTTCCGCCGCGGTGAGGCAGATGCCAAATATAAATCAATAGCCATAATTTTTAATCAATCGCCACGATGATAAGGCAACCCTGCAATAATACTCCACGCTCGATAAACCTGTTCAGCAACCATTATTCGCACTAAGGGATGAGCAAAAGTCATCGCAGACAATGACCATTTTTGCATTGCTCTGGCTAACATCTGCGGATCAACTCCTTCAGGGCCACCAATAACTAAGGCAATATCTTGATTTTCATCAATCCATACTTGCAGTTTGTTAGCCAGTTGTTCGGTGTCGATATGCTTACCTCGACGATCTAAAATAATCAGCTGTTGCGATGGTTTTATAGCTTGCTGAATTGCATAGGCTTCATCTCTTAAAATACGCGCTATATCTGCATTTTTGCCACGATGTTTTGCCGCAATTTCAATCAGCTCTAACTGACATTGCTTAGGCAAACGTTTTTGATATTCTACAAAGGCAGTGGTAACCCATGTTGGCATTTTAGTGCCAACTGTAATCAGAGAAATTTTCACAATTACTCTCTGTTAAAAAACTGACATGAACATGCTTTATTGCACTTCGGCAAGGGCTTTGCGCACATCTGGATCCCAGAGTTTTTCAAGGTCATACAGTTCTCTAACTTCTTGACGCATAATATGAACAACAACATCACCAAAGTCAGCCAACACCCACTCATTAGAATCACGGCCTTCTTCGCCAATCGCTTTTACACCTTGGCGGCTTAGCTCACGCACAGTATTACTAGACACTGCTTGCAAGTGAGTATTCGATGTTCCAGTTGCAATTACCATATAGTCTGCAAAACTGGCAACTTCAGAAATGTTTAGCACTTTAATGTCCAATGCTTTGCTATCTTCAAGCGCGTCAACAATCATTTCGACTTGTTGTTGGCTATTAATAAGAACAGAATCATTGGCAACATCAGTATGTGCATGGCTTTCAATCATATTTTCCTCTTGGTTTGCTTTTGGTTTTACAGTGTCTTGACCTAAACCATATAATTGATTTTGGTCAATATAGTTCACTACTTCAGGGTGTAACAAGGCATCCACTGCTTCTGAATTGACGATAGCATGCCGAATTTTGGTTGCCGAAATCAGCACTTGCGGCGCAGCATAAACAAAGACATTGCCATGAGTTGAATTCTGAACAATAGGCCAGTCTTCTAACACAAAATCTTTTAATGCAAAATTGACTTCAACACTATAGCCCGCACGATGCATTACAATAAGATTGGCAACATCTAAAATCTCATCAAATCGATGCCACTGATGAAACGAACCCATCACATCGCTACCGACAATCAGCAATATATTCGCTTGCGGAAATTCTTGTCGAAAATGCAACAAAGTATCGATAGTATATGAGACATTATCCCGGCGCACCTCAACATCATCACTGACCATATTTGGGTAGTCATTAAGGGCAATTTCCAGCATTGCCATACGCTGCTTAATACTGGCAGATGGTTCACCTTTATGTGGCGGTTGCGCACTCAAAACCCAACGAATTTGGTCAATCGCTAAATCATTTTGTAAAGCCGCTACAGTCTCAACATGGCCAAAATGTACTGGATCAAACGTACCACCAAATAATGCAATGGTGCCAATGCCTGAATGTCGAGAAATGGATTTAGTCAGAACTGCCTCCGCAGGTATTTGCTATGCGGTGTTGTGGACAAGCAATTTGTAAGATTTTTTCAATTTGCATTGAATAGAGTCACGGCCTCACTATTGACTGTTTATTAGCATAACCCATTAGGCGCGGATATGTCCATCACCATACACAACCCATTTCTGAGTCGTCAGTCCTTCTATTCCTACAGGTCCACGCACATGCAATCGATCAGTACTAATGCCAATCTCAGCGCCCAAACCATATTCAAAGCCATCAGCAAAAACAGTGGACGCATTAACCATGACAGAACTTGAATCCACTTCTCGGACAAACTTATCTGCCGTGGTCACATCTTGAGTCACAATCGATTCAGTATGATCTGAACTATATTGATCAATATGGGTGATCGCTTCATCACAACTATCTACTATTTTAATAGCCAGTATTGGTGCCAAATACTCTGTTAGCCAATCTTCTTGAGTTGCGGCTAAAATATTTACTGACAACTCTTGCACGCGCGGACATCCGCGCAACTCTAAACCTTTTTCTAGGAAAGCCTTTATTAAGGCAGGCATAATTGTAGCCGCAATAGCTTGATGGACTAGCAGGGTTTCCATCGCATTACAGACGCCATAACGGCGAGTTTTCGAATTCATCGCAATCGCAATTGCTTTATCAACATCAGCATGTTCGTCAATATACACATGACAATTTCCATCTAAATGCTTAATTACCGGCACAGTTGCTTCCTGACTGATTCTTTCAATCAAACCTTTCCCACCTCGTGGGATGATAATATCGACATGCGTCGAATCAGTAATCAATGCACCTACGGCAGCGCGATCAGTTGTTTCAACCACCTGCACACAATGCTCGGATAATCCCACGTCAACTAGACCTGCCTGAATACACTTGGCTAATGCCAAATTGGAATGTATTGCTTCTGAACCACCACGTAAAATACAAGCATTCCCTGACTTGAGACATAATACTGCTGCATCAATCGTCACATTAGGCCTAGATTCATAAATAATACCTATCACACCCAAAGGCACTCGCATTTTGCCAATCTGAATTCCTGAGGGTAAATATTTTAAACCATCCACACTACCAACCGGATCAGGCAAAGCAACAATTTGCCGCACTCCAGCAACCATCCCTGCAATGACTTTATCATTCAGTTCAAGTCGATCTAGCATGGCTGCTTCTAAACCACGTTCTTTGCCTGCTGCAAGATCTTTGGCGTTCGCATCTTTTAGAGATTGAGATGCATTTTGAATATTTTCAGCAATGGCTAATAGCGCCTCATTTTTGATTTTGGTGGTAGCTTTTGTCAACGCTTTAGTTGCCAACACAGCTTGCTGCCCAAGCACTGCTTGCATCTGTATAACATTCATATTATTTGTCTTAGCCATAGTTTGAATTATTCGTCAGCGTTAACGGACTTGCAACACCACAAAAGCATAAACTTAGTTTTTCTATTTCTAGCCAAACATCACCTTGTTGTTGACCTTTGGCAAGTGCATCCAACGTAGCAATCTGCTCTAAGATGGAGCTAATATCAACCACCTTTAATCTGTTTAATGCAGCAGATACAAACCGATGCTTAGTTGACCAAACTCGATGCTTTTTCAGCACTGCGCTCATCGACATTCCTTTTTCAATAGTATGCGCCATCCGCAATAATTCTCTGGTTTCCTTGGCTAGCGACCAAACCACCAACACCGCATTATCATCTTCCGCACGAATACGTTCTAATCGATGGATACATTCCGAAAGCACGCCCAGCAAACAACTATCAACAAAATTATAGACTGAGAAACGTGATTGATCTTCAAGCGTCTGCTCAAGCAAACTCAAAGGCACCGCACCATCAGAAGCCAGCACTTGCAATTGATCTATGATTTGTCCAGCGGCTAATAAATTCCCTTCGGTTGCACTAGCTAATGTATCGATCACACCTGCTTCAACTCGCAAGGCACGCGCTTGAAAACGTTGTTTCAACCATCGCGGTAATTGTTCTGGCTTAACATCAAATACATCAACCACCAGACCAGCTGACTCAATTAGGCTCAACCATTTTGCTGAACGCTGCTGCTTGCTCAAACCGTCAGTAATAATCAAATAGGCATCATCAACATTGCCAAACGCCAATTTCTCAGTCAATTCAGTAAAAAATTTTGCTCCTTTTGTACCAGGTTTCGCCGTAGGCATCCGAATTTCAACCAAACGTGATTCACAGAAAAGAGACAAATTCTGACCTGATTCAGCCAATTCATTCCAATTAAAACTCGGGTCTATGGAGTAACTTATACGTTCTAGAAATCCTTGTTCACGATAATGAACTCTGATTCCATCCAAAGCTTCTTCAACCAAAAGAGTTTCACTGCCATTCAAGAGCAGAATATTTGGAGTTTGCTTCTGTAGTTGCTGTGCTAGTTGATCAATGACAATTCGCATAACAGCATAGTGAGCCCAAATTAAATTTTAGGCTCAAACTTAATTATAACGCACCCAGTTGACGAACCGTTTTGAGCGCCAACTCTTTGTACATCTCTTCTAGCAATTCCCTCTCTTCATTTTCTTGAATAGTTCCCTGACCAGGATCTAAATTATAGCTACGCTGTTCTGTCAACGAGCCCTCTTTTAATAATTCTTGCCTTTCATTAGCCACTAAATAATTAACTGTATAAAACAAGCGAAAAGAAGTCGCTCGACCATCAGTATTTAAGGTCAATACTTCACGCTCAGCAAATTCATCGGCAATTTGCAAAATCGCTTTAGCTTGCGAAGGACTATCAACAAATCTAGCCCCACTTGAGCGCAAGCTTTTAGATAGTTCATTGGTGAATTCGGTTTGATCCGCATCAAGAAAAATAACACTCACCGAAGCAGGCAATGGTAATTGTCCTCGCAAATGGAAGCCACATGCAGTTAAAACAACTGACATTAAGAGTACAACAGTAACTGTAGAAAAATGACGCATTGAAAGCACCTTTGGTTTTAAATCGATTTTTTAATTATTTGAATCAACGAATGTGTAATAGTTTATACGAAAGCGCCTATGTTCCACAATTAATTAGCAACAATATTCACCAAACGATTTGGCACAACAATCACCTTCCTAACAGTTAAGCCATCGATGTTACGCTGTACACCCGCACAAGCCATTGCTTGATTTTCAATTTCATCCTTACTTAGGCTAGCAGCCACATTGATTTCATCACGCAGCTTACCATTCACCTGAACAACATATTTAATTTCATCTTTAACCAACGCTGATTCGTCTACGTCTAACCAACCCCCGTCGAGAATCTCGTTTTTACCGCCAAACTGAGCCCAGATTTCTTGAGCAATATGCGGGGTTATAGGCGCTAACATTTTCAATAAAACCGTGCACGATTCAACCAACACAACTTGATCTTGTAATTCTATCGCTTGCCAATCGACTTTCTCGATTGCATTGGCCAGCTCCATTGCACCAGCAACCACCGTATTGAAATGGTTTCGCTCATAATCAAATCGCGTTTTTTTAGCAATTTCATGCACCTTTAAACGCAATTGCTTAATAGTCTTATCTGAAGATTCATGTCCAGCTAAAATCTGCCACTCATGCTGGGATAAAATATCTGCATACTTAAAATATAAAGCCCATACCCTACGCAAAAACCTTGAACAACCCGCAATTGCATCATCATTCCATTCCAACGACTGTTCTGGCGGGGCGGCAAACATCGTAAACAAACGCACAGTATCTGAACCATATTGATCAATCATGGTTTGCGGGTCGATACCATTGTTTTTCGACTTAGACATTTTTTCCATGCCTCCATTAGTCACAGATGCCCCATCTGATTTCAACACAGCTTCAACGATCGTACCTTTATCATCTTTACTTAACTGAACATCTGCTGGATTAAAAAAGACTTTCTTACCGGACGAATCCTCTCGATAATAAGTTTCAGCCAGTACCATGCCTTGAGTTAACAAATTCTCAAATGGCTCATCATTGTCAAGCATGCCCTCATCGCGCATTAGCTTATTAAAAAAGCGGGCATATAATAAATGCAATATGGCATGCTCAATACCGCCAACATACTGATCGACAGGCAGCCAATATTTCGCACGATCATCTAGCATTTGCTCCTTGTTATCGGCACTACAAAAACGCGCAAAATACCAAGAAGACTCAAAAAAAGTATCAAACGTATCGGTTTCACGGCGCACTATCTCACCAGCCGTATTGCGAGTTTCATAAAACTCGGACATACGTTTTAATGGCGAACCATCACCCGTGACTTCAACATCAACTGGTAACTCTACAGGAAACTGTGTTGCTGGAGATTCATTGCCATCAGCATCATATTGCATTGGAATTGGGCAACCCCAATACCGTTGACGTGAAACACCCCAATCGCGTAAACGGTAATTCACCTGTTTTTCTCCCAAACCCTTTGCGACTAAATAATCTGCAACAGCTTGCTTAGCTTCTTCAGAAGATAAACCATCAAATTCACCTGAGTTTTTCAAGACCCCATAATCAACATAGGCCGCCTCACTGATATCCAACTCTTCACCAGTGGTGGGATAAATTACTGGCTTGATGTCAATTCCATATTTACTAGCAAATTCATAATCACGCTGATCATGCGCCGGCACTGCCATTACGGCTCCTGTGCCATACCCCATCAACACAAAATTAGCACAGAAAATTCTCACCTGATCCCCAGTGATTGGATGCACACAAGTGACGCCCAAATCTATGCCAGACTTTTCCATAGTCTCCATATCTGCTTCTGCAGTAGAAGTTTGGCGACATTGCTCAACAAAATCTGCAACATCGGCATTTGCTTCAGCAATAGCTAAAGCAAGCGGGTGTTCAGCTGCGACCGCTAAGTAGGTGACACCCATAATGGTGTCTGGACGAGTCGTATAAATCGACAAAGATTCTAAATTAGCTTGAGATTTAGTTAGAAAAAAAGTTGCTTCCACACCCTCGGAGCGACCAATCCAATTTCGCTGCATAGTTCGAACTGCATCTGGCCAGCCCGTCAACTTATCCAAGCTGTGTAATAATTCTTCTGCGTAATCCGTAATTTTCAAAAACCATTGAGGGATTTTACGCTTTTCAACCAATGCACCCGATCGCCAACCGCGACCATCAATCACCTGTTCATTAGCCAACACTGTCTGGTCTACAGGATCCCAGTTGACTTCAGATTCCGCTTTGTAGACTACCCCTTTTTCATACAGTTTAGTAAAAAACCATTGCTCCCATTGATAATAGTCAGGCTTACAAGTTGCTAACTCACGCGTCCAGTCATAGCCAAAACCGAGGCGAAATAACTGACCACGCATATTATCAATATTTTCATCTGTCCATGCTGCTGGAGGAACCTGATTTTGTATTGCCGCATTTTCAGCTGGCAAACCAAAAGCATCCCAACCCATTGGTTGTAATACATTTTTACCTAACATCCGCTGATAGCGACTAATCACATCACCGATGGTGTAGTTGCGCACATGTCCCATATGCAACTTACCTGACGGGTAAGGGAACATCACTAAACAATAATATTTTTCTTTTGTTGGATCTTCAGTAACAACAAAAGTTTGTTGTTCATCCCAGTGTTTTTGAATACGCTGTTCAATCTCTTGAGGGTTATAGGTGTCTTGCATGCTGGCTTATCTTACAAATATTCAGAGAATGCTGTTATTACTAATAAACACTAGTCATTTACATAATTTAACCAGTTATATTTATCTGAAGTGCTGCCATCAAATAAACCAAAGAAAATTGCTTGCAATTCTTTAGTAATCGGGCCTCGACTACCAGAACCAATTTCAATCTGATCAATTGATCGAATTGGAGTGACTTCAGCGGCTGTGCCCGTCATAAACACTTCATCAGCTAGATATAATGCTTCACGAGCCAAAGGCTCTTCACGCACTTCATAACCTGCATCACGAGCAAAACGCATCATGGCATCACGAGTTAAACCAGGTAACAAACTTGCTGCTGAAGGAGGAGTAGAAATAATGCCATTTCGTATGACAAAAATATTTTCTCCAGCACCTTCAGAAATTTGGCCATTTACATCCAAGCCAATACCTTCATCATAACCATGACGTTTTGCTTCACCTGAAATCAGTTGCGATGAAAGATAATTACCGCCTGCTTTAGAACCTGAAGGTAGCGTATTAGGAGCCACTCGATTCCAAGATGTCACTGCAGCATCAATTCCATCAGTTAGTCCATTTTCACCTAAATATGTCCCCCATTTAATAGCAGCAACCATCACTTCAGCCACATGCGAAGCAGGGTTCAAGCCTAAACCTACATTGCCGATAAACGCTGCTGGTCGAATATAAGCCGATTGTAAACCATTCTTAATAACCGCATCTTTTTGCGCTTGGTTTATTTCGTCAAAACTGTATGGAATTTCCATACGATAAATTTTAGCGGAATCATAAAAACGCTTTGTATGATCATCCAAACGAAAAATAGCCGTGCCATTGGGAGTTTCATACGCTCGAACCCCTTCAAATACACTGGAGCCATAATGAATTGCATGACTCATCACATGCACTGTTGCATTCTCCCAAGGGATCATTTCACCATTGAACCAAATTAATTCTGAAGTATTCATACCTAAACCAACTAAAATAAACTATTTAACAACCAAACTTTTGGCTTTCATTGCTGTATTTGCTCTAGAAAACACCAATTTCAAGCTTGGGAAATATCCCAAAGCTATAGGCTTAAATTCGTAGCATATTGGAGTCCTAACTAATATATGCGAATGGTAGTACTTATTTATACCACTGGCTAGTCATTTTCTAGAAAGGGAAAAACTAATTGAGCCTCAACGGGCTAAACTTATTGACGTGCAGCATCAATGATTTCAGCATTTCGTTGCTTCAAAATGACATCATTAGTAATTGCATTGGATTTGCTAGCAAATTGAATCGCTTGTGACTTTTTACCTTGCTGCAATTTGGTTGCTGCCATGCGATTCCATAACAGAGCATTTTTAGGCGAAATACGCAAAGCTCTTTGCAAATAGGTTTCAGCCTTCGACCATTGTTGCTGCGCACTAGCCTGCTCGGACTGACGTAACAAGCTCCCTACAACTGGCGGCGGCGAACGTCGCGGTGATATCGCTTCAGCTTGCACTGACTCTCTCGGTTGTAATGGTCGGCCTTCAAGAACTCTACCCGAATTGTCTTGGATTGGAACTCCAGAAGGCAGTTCCGCATTTTGTACTGGCGCTTTTACACTAGGAGAAGCACAAGCGCCCAACAAAACTACTAAAATCACTAGAAGTAATTCGCGAGAACGAAACAATACGCTATTCATTTTCAAAATCATGCCTAATTTATATAAATTCAGAAAGCAGTATTTTGCCCTAATTGAATAGACTATCCAATAATCGTTTAACTTTATTAATAGCACGCTTTTTAGATTCAATGCCAAACGAGCTACCAGATTGCCAACTTTCATATTCTTCACTTTGACATGAAATAGCACTAAGCAGTTCTTGACTGACTGGAATAGTCCGCGGCTTATCACAAGAATAGCTAACTTGATCGTCATTATCGGCAACTTCAAGATTTAGCAAGCTAGGTGATTCTATATATTCAACTTCCGCCGCAAATAGAGGATCTAAAGGCAATAATGGCATTTTCGTCATATAACTTTTCCATACTTTACCCGCACCCTGACCACCTGTAAGACCAACAGGCTTATTATCGTCCCTGCCAACCCAAACGACAGTTAACACATCACCACTAAATCCTGCAAACCATGAATCTTTGAAATCATCCGTTGTGCCTGTTTTGCCCGCTAGCGTTAGCTGTGGAGCAAAGCTACGATTTATGCTTGCGCCGGTGCCAGTTCTCATAACTTGTTGCAATGCATGAACAACAAGATTATTCGCTTGCCCTTCTACCACTTGTTCAATCTCTAATGGGTATGCCTCTAATGGCTTATTATCAACATCAAGCACAAAATTCACGCCACTAACGGGCGTTTTGAAGCCACCAGCAGCTAGAGTCAAATATAGCTGAGAGACTTCTAAAGGTGTCAATTCAACAGAACCTAGCAATACTGATGGCAAATTTTTAGGTTTTTTGTCTAAACCATAATCTTTTAACAATTTGGTAACCGTATCCAAACCAACATCCATTCCCACTTTAACAAATGGTATGTTATACGACTTTGCTAGTGCATCCAGCAGCATCACTTCACCATGAAAGCGCTTATCATAATTTTGCGGCTTCCAGTCGTCACTGCCACGCTGCGAGACAGTCACGCCATCATCTAATATAAAACTGTTCAACTGATAGCTTTCTGGCTTATTCTGCAATGCAGCCAACAACACAAATGGCTTGATCAAAGAACCGATTGGACGCTTGGCATTGAGCGCCCGATTAAAGCCGCCTGTGACAACATCATTACCTCCAGACATCGCCAACACCTCACCGTTATCAGTTCTCACAGAAACCGCTGCTACCTGAATTTTTCCAGCTTGCTTAGGCTTGGATTTATGCAACTCCTGAATAGTTTTTTCAACCGCCTCATCAAGACGTCGCTGTGCACGTGGATCTAAAGTTGTATAGATTCTTAAGCCTACGTCATTCAAGTCCGTTGAATCATAACGCTCCAATAGTTGATCTCTAACAAAGTCAGTAAAGGCAGGATAACTTCTCGACGCCTGATTTTTTCGAGAACCGACTGTCATCAGCGGTCTTTGTTTTTGACTATCCGCAATGGATTGTTCAATCAATCCTTGTTGAGCCATGACGTCTAATACTAAATCTCGACGTTGCTTAGCCCTCTGCGGATTTCTCACTGGGTTATATGATGAAGGCCCTTTTACCATTCCAGCTAAAGTTGCCTGCTGATGTAATTCAAGCTCAGCAATAGGCCTACCAAATAAAAATTGGCTGCCCAAACCAAAGCCATGAATGGCTCGATTTCCCGACTGCCCGAGGTTCACCTCATTTAAATATGCCTGCAAAATTTGATCTTTTGTATAATGAAATTCTAGCAACATCGCCATGATCATTTCTGTGAACTTACGGCGAATGGTTCGTTCAGGGGTCAAAAAATAATTCTTAACCAATTGCTGTGTCAGCGTACTTCCACCTTGCACTGTTCGTCCCGCTTTGACATTGCTGATCATTGCACGGGCAATTCCAAGAGGATCGACACCCAAATGTTTATAGAACTTTCGATCTTCTATTACCAGCAGCGCATCAACTAATGTCTGCGGCGTTTCTTCCAATGTGATTAAACTTCTATCCTCATGATTCAGCGGTGAAACACTGCCAAATAATCTTGGCTCGATACGCACCGCATCCAATTGACCACTTGGAGCATTGATGGCTGTGATTATTCCATTTTGCCAAGTGATGCCAACCTTGCGCACCTCGCGCTGACCATCCCAAAACTTAAAATCCCGCTGAAATACCAATAGTGAATTTTTAGATGCGACAAATTGACCCGCTCGAACTACATTTTGCGCAGATTTTTGACGTTGATAACCTAATTCCTCAAGCTCTGAAGCAACCACTGCACTTGGAATGTTGTGTCCAACATAAACATCCATAGCTCGGGTATAAACATGTGCTGGCAAAGCCCATTTTTTACCTTCAAACTTTTCAGTAACAAGCAAATCCAAATACAGCACCATTCCCAACACTGCAACAAATAAAACCGCGACCACACGTATAGCTAGCCACTTCAACAATGATCGAACAGGCTTCTGTGGACTTTTTGCCGATTTGCTTTTTTTAGGCATTGCTTTTCTTTTAGATTTAGCTACGACTTTTTTTTGAATAGATTTTTTTGCCACGAGATCTTAAAAGTTTGGAAAGAAAAACAAATAAATTACAGCTTATGTGATTATATCAGTCTCAAATAAAACAATGTGATTTTAAACAAATGTCCATTAATGGTGAATTACTTGCACCCATTTCAACAATCATTTATAAATCAAACTCCTGTTATCTAAATCAATTAACTCGGAACACCTCACTTACGGTCATCAATTTATGTTTACACTGAATACATTATCCGCAAACACCTTAAAAAACACCTCCGTTGCCTTAATGATGTTATTGAGCACAGCTTGCTCTACATTTTATGGCGCTGCTAATATCAGCTCTGTACCTGAAGGTTCTGAAGTTATCAACGATGAAGATGGCACCCTGTTAGGTGTGACACCTTTGACTGTCTGGTGGAAAGACTCCAGTAGCCGTCGCAAGCAAATAATTTTACAAATTCGTAAAGACGGTTTTTACACAAAATCAGCGGTTTTTTGGTTAAGCATGCGTCATAAATCTAAAGAAACTGCTCTAAAAGAAAAACAGTTAGTAAAATTTAATCTATTAGAGAAAAAATAAGGAATCATCATGAAATCTAATTTACTTAAAACAACTTTAATTATTGCTTTAACTGCGCTTGTTGTTGGTTGTGGCTCTACAGCTCGAAAAGAAGTGCCATTAGCCGTTTTTTCTGATCCATTAGGTGCTTACGCTTTACTAAAAGTTGATTACAGCGACAATAGAGACTCCGATTGGATTTTTCTCGGTGCAACACCAGTTAAAATTTCAAAGTCAATTGACTTTGAAAAAGCTAAAAAAGTCAGCCTGCGTGTTATTCGTGAAAATTTTGCAGACCAAACCAAAACTTGGTCAGCGAAGGAGTTCAAAAAAGCAAGCACTCGCGATAACAAGATCTTTTGGTCACCTGCGATGGTCAGAAACTAAATTTCTTTAGCTCACTCAATCTAGCGCAAGACTCAGGAAAATGAAATCTGAGCTTTGCGCTTTTTTTATTCCTTAATCTGCTTGCCCGTCAATTGAGTGTACTTTTTTTCCAATTGATCCTGCGTTTCTGTATGGTTTGGATCAACAAAAATACAGTCTACTGGACAAACAACGACACATTGCGCTTCCTTAAAATGTCCAATACATTCCGTGCAAGACGAAGCTTCAATTTCATAAATTAATTCACCCTGGTAAATAGCATCATTTGGACACTCAGGCTCACATACGTCACAATTAATACACTCATCTGTAATAAATAAAGCCATATTCGTCTTAAAGGCTATATTTTTTAATTAACTGATTTTGTATGAACGGATCAACAAAACTACTGATATCACCGCCATAACGAGCAATTTCTTTGACAATAGTCGACGAAATAAAATGATTTGATTCATCTGGCGTCATGAAAATTGTTTCAATATTCGGGCGTAAACGTCGATTAGCAGAAGCCAAGTGAAATTCAAATTCAAAATCTGTCAATGCCCGCAATCCGCGCAAAACCACCATGCAATCATGAATATCTAAAAAATCAACTAGTAAATCATCAAACCCTTCAACTTTGACATTATCGATCGAACTCGTTAGTTCTTTCGCCATATCAACACGCTCTGACAAGCTAAACAATGTATTCTTCCTAGGGCTTTCAGAAACACCAATAATCACTTGATCAAACAATTTACTGGCGCGATCAACAAGATCCCAATGACCATTAGTCATTGGATCAAACGTGCCAGGGTATATCGCTTTATGCATGGTAAACATCCAAAATAAAAAATCGATTATAAAACAGTCTGGCTCAAACAGCGATTAAGCCAAAGGAAATATTTTTGAACTTTTTTTTCTTATACCAAGTCCAATTCTCAGGTAATTCTATAAATTCTGAACCAGGCATTTCGCAATAAATCAAAGCAGTTTCAGATAAACACTGTGCGGCAAGTAAAGCACTGAAAATTTCTGCATGCAAATTTAATGAAAACGGGGGATCAACAAACACAATATCAAATAAATCAGTAAACTGCTTAGCCGATAGAAAATCCAAAATATTCATCTGATAAATGAATGCAGTGTCTACTGAAACTGCTAAATTCTTGGCATTGCGTTCTATCATATCAATCGCTACTGATTCTTTTTCTACAAAGTGCACTGAAGCCGACTGTCTGGACAACGCTTCAAAACCTAAAACACCCGAACCAGCGCATGCATCCAAACAATGACTACCACGCAAATCAAACTGCAACCAATTAAACAGCGTTTCTCGCACTCTATCTGTAGAAGGTCTCAAACCGTCGACATTTGGAAATAAAATTTTACGACTACGCCATTGACCACCAATAATGCGAACTTCTCCATTGGTAGTTGAGAGAGATTTTATTTTTTTAGACACAAAATTTATCCAAGACAAATGTTTTTAGAGATATTTACGCATAGCAACCTATCCAAACTTGCCATGAATCAATACAATATTGAGTTTATATCATCTTGCTAGAGGCTAAACCATATGGGTTTCTTTTTTCGGAGAAAAAAACCAAAACAACTCAAAGAAACTCCGCGCACAGAAACTGCAGCTGAGAACCAAGACGATATTGAAGTTATAGACACTCAAAGTGCGAGTGCTACCATCACAGAATCCAACGCTGCGAGCGAAAGCGATACTATTCTTGAGGTTGATAAAACAAACCAAAATGAACCTTCCAAGTTGGATAGAGGTTTGTCAAAATCCAGCTCCTCATTACTAGGTGGGCTAAGCAAAATATTTTCAGGTAGTATTGAATTTAATGAAGACCTTTTTGAAGATTTAGAAGACACTCTAATTGGCGCAGATATTGGTGTAAACGCCAGCATGGACATGATTGATGCACTACGAAAAGAAGCCAAATCTCAGCAGCTCAAAACTGCGCAGTCTGTAGTGGAATGCCTGCAAACTCAAGCCAGCAACGAATTATCAATTGCTAAAAAGTCATGGAATTTTAATCTCAAACCTTATGTCATCATGATGGTCGGCGTTAATGGTGTGGGCAAAACAACCACTACAGCTAAAATTGCTCGGCATTTTCAAAAACAAGGTAAACAAGTCATGCTAGCTGCAGCCGATACTTTTCGAGCCGCCGCTACTGAACAACTTATTGAATGGGGTTCAAGACTCGACATTCCAGTAATTCATCAAGCACAAGGCGCCGATGCAGCTGCCGTTGCACATGATGCATTCAGCGCCTCACTTGCTCGTGACATAGACATTCTGATTATAGATACCGCTGGACGTTTGCATACTCAAACCGATTTAATGGATCAACTTGGTAAAGTCACTCGTGTGTTAAGAAAAATTGACCCCGATACACCACATGAAATCATGCAAGTATTGGACTCAACTACTGGGCAAAATGCCTTATCGCAACTTAAACATTTCAAAGATGCCGTTGGCGTCAACAGTTTATGCTTGACCAAATTAGATGGCTCAGCAAAAGGCGGTGTTGCTATTAGTCTTGCTCGTGAATACCAACTACCTATTCGTTTTATCGGCATTGGTGAAGGTTTTGATGATTTACAGGCTTTTTCTGCTAATCATTTTGCTAAAGCACTCATCCCAGATGTTGAAGATTAATTCATGAAAGTCGAATTCAGCCACGTTAATAAAAATTATGGCAGCTCAAAACAAGCGCTACATGATGTGTCGTTCACTATTCCTGATCAAGAAATGGTGTTTGTCACAGGCCATTCTGGAGCAGGAAAAAGCACCCTCTTAAAACTCATTGCTTTAATTGAACGCCCAACCAATGGACAGATTTTGATCAATGATCGAAATTTAGCCTCTTTTAAAAATTCTGATATCCCTTACCATCGGAGTAATATTGGTGTTGTTTTTCAAGAGAATACGCTCATTGATGATTACAATGTGTTTCGTAATGTGGCTATGCCTCTAGAAATTTGCCGGGCACATCCGCAAGAAATCAAAAAACGCGTTAATGCTGCATTAGAAAAAGTTGGATTGCTCGACAAATCAAGGCAATTTCCCAGCAAACTATCAGCTGGCGAACATCAACGAGTCGGGATTGCCAGAGCCATCGTTTCAAGGCCTGCACTGCTATTGGCTGATGAACCCACTGGCAATCTAGATGCTTCCTTATCAGATGACATCACCGATTTATTTGCAGCTTTTAATGAAGTTGGCATTACCGTAATTATCGCCACACATGATAGTCGTCAATTACAACGTCATGACTGCCCAGTCATTGAACTCCAAGAAGGCCAAATCAGTAAGGTCTATCAAAGTAGTGAGAGACAATTCTGATGCGTTTTCTACAAATGTTATTACGTGCCTGGCAAGATTTATTGAAGACACCTGCTTCCAGTCTTGCCAACATTTTAGTTATTGGCATCGCATTGGCAATCCCAACGGTCGGGTATGGCCTAGCAATGAGCGCCACAAAATTAAGCTTTGCATTAGAACATAAGCCACATATTAATATTTTCATTTCACCATCAGCCTCGCAAAATGATATTGCCGCCATCAATGAAGAACTGAAATTCACTGAAGGAATTCAGGACATAAAAATCATATCTAAAGAAGCTGCATTAAAAGCCTTTGAGGAATCAACTGGAATAGATAATATTCTTGAATCATTATCAAAAAACCCTTTGCCAACAACTTTGGTGGTGACCCCAAAAGATGAGTCTTTAGAATCGTTTTATCTTGAGCAATTAATTGACAAGATAAAAAAAATAGATGGCATTGATGAAGTACAAATCAATCAAGAATGGTTACAGCGCTTAAACGTAATTACTCGTTTTTTTATGACAATTGTTTTTGTGCTAGCCAGTTTGATCGCTTGTGCAATTATTTTCATTTTAAGCAACACCATCAGACTCTTAATTTCAAATAGAACAAATGAAATAGTCGTCAGTAAACTGGTTGGTGCGACTGACAGTTTTGTGCGCCAACCTTTTCTATATTTAGGCTTTTTATATGGCTTATTAGGAGGCTTAGTTGCGTATGGATTCTATTGGTTAGTTATTTTGTTGTTACAAACACCGATTAATGAATTTGCTAGCAGTTATAAAACCAGCTTTCAACTCTATGAAATAAATAACGAAGAAAGTGCCATCCTGGTTATTGGAGCCGCCATTTTAGGCTGGCTTGCAGCACGTTTTAGTGTCAATAAACATCTTAATAAAATCAAACCAAAATAAGAGTTTACGGCTTATTTTGATCAAACTAGGCTATTTTTCACGTTTTTTGACAACAATTTAAACATTCAGACTGTTAATATTTAGCACTCTCTGCAATAGAGTGCTAAAATGTCCGGTATATATATGTAGATTAGCCTTTTTTGCTAATAAGGAGTTTGACACTATGAAAAATACATCATCAAACGTAATGGCAGTTAGTATCCCGCAAGAACCAAATCTAGCGGAATTCATCCGCGCTGCTAATGCCGCTCCCATATTATCAGTTGAACACGAACAGGCTTTGGCAACTCGTTTTCAATCTAACAACGATCTCGATGCCGCGAAAGAGCTAGTTCTTTCGCATTTGCGTTATGTAATTCGTGTTGCCAAAGGCTTCGCAGGTTATGGTTTGCCAGTCGCAGACCTAGTTCAAGAAGGCAACATTGGCTTAATGAAAGCCGTTAAAACCTTCGATCCAAGTCGTGGTGTTCGACTAGTGTCATTTGCTAACCACTGGATCAAAGCTGAAATTTATGACTATGTCATAAAAAACTGGAAAATTGTTAAAGTCGCAACAACTAAGGCACAGCGAAAACTATTCTTCAATTTACGCAAATCACGTAAAAACTTGGAATGGTTAACTGCGGATGAGACTAATAAACTAGCCAAAGACTTAGATGTACCAGTTGCCACTGTAACTGAAATGGAAAAACGTTTGACCGGCAAAGATGTTGCATTTGACACTGGTCATGATGATGAAGATGAATTTTCCGCTTCACCAGCAGGTTATTTGCCAGACATGCGCTATAACCCTGAAGAAATTGCTATGCAAAAGTCAGAATCAGATCATTTAGACAAAAACATTAGTGTCGCAATGAATAATTTAGATGAGCGCAGCCGCGACATTTTACAACGTCGCTGGCTTTCGGAAAGTAAAACAACATTGACTGAACTAGCCAACGAATACGGTGTTTCAGCTGAGCGCATTCGACAAATTGAACGAGCTGCCATGGATCAAATGAAAAATTATTTGGTTGCTTAAATTCACTTGCTATAATATTCCTGAGGATTAAGGTCTTCCATTGCGTGATTTTTCACGGGTTTTGACGAACCTCGACAACTAAATAAATAATAGACTTTTTATGAGCAATTTTGATTTTGATTTGATTGTCATCGGTGGTGGCAGCGGTGGTGTTCGTGCGGCAAGAATTTCAGCTGGTCATGGAGCTAGAGTCGCAATTTGCGAAGAGTATCGTTATGGCGGTACTTGCGTCATTCGTGGTTGTGTGCCAAAAAAAATGTTTGTCTATGCATCACAATTTCATGAAGAATTTATCGATAGCGCTGCGTTTGGCTGGAATATCAATGTCAAAGGTTTTGATTGGCCAACTTTAATCAAAAATAAAGATAAAGAAATAGACCGCCTGAACGAGATTTATGGCAAGTTACTAGAAAATGCTGGTTGCCAAGTTTTTAATGGCCGCGGTGAATTGCTGGATAAAAATACAGTCAAAATTGGCAATCAAACATACACTAGTGAAAGAATCCTGATTGCGACTGGTGGCACGCCTTTTTTACCAACTATTGCGGGCATTGAACACGCAATCACTTCAAATGAAGCATTTTATTTAGATAAATTACCTAAATCAATAGTGATTGTTGGTGGTGGATATATCGCAGTTGAATTTGCTGGAATTTTTAACGGCCTTGGAGTCGACACCACCTTAGCCTATCGTGGCAAACAAATTTTACGTGGTTTTGATCAGGATATTGCTGATCACTTGAGTAAAGAAATTATTAAAAAAGGTATTAACCTTAAATTAAATTCTGATATCCAAACAATCAGCAAAACGGCTGATAGCAAAATTTTAACTTATAAAGACGGCGCTACACAAACTGTCTCGGAAGTCATGTATGCAACTGGAAGAATACCAAACACTGACAACATTGGCCTAGAAAAAGTTGGAGTTCAGCTTGGTAAGCGTAACGAAATTTTAATTAACACAGAATTGCAAACCAATATCGATACAATTTTTGCAGTTGGTGATGTCACTGATAGAATTGCTCTGACCCCTGTTGCCACAATGGAAGGTCACGCCTTTGCAGATTCAATTTATGCAAACAATCCAACCACTCCTGACTATGAAAATGTTCCCTCAGCGGTTTTCTCGCAACCTCCAGTTGCGAGTGTCGGCTTAAGCCAAGAACAAGCATTGGAAAAATTCGACAGTGTTGATATTTACAAATCCGAATTCCGCATCTTAAAACATGCACTAACACTAACTGAAAATACTGAACGCACATTGATGAAACTCGTAGTCGAACCAATCAGCAATAAAGTGGTTGGCGCTCATATGGTAGGTCACGATGCAGCAGAAATCATGCAAGGTATCGCCATTGCTATCAAATTAGGAGCAACTAAGGCTGACTTTGATGCTACCGTAGGTATTCACCCCAGTTCAGCTGAAGAATTTTGTACCATGAGGACAAAGTCTAATTAGAAGTTTCTTGACCAATAGATAAAAGATAAACTTCAGCATAATGCCAACTCCTTTTTATGGCATTAAATGAGGTAACTATGGATATTCCAAAAAAGAGCGTGAAACCTCGCAACCTGATTGCCTGTTCTCCCATCATGAAAAAAGGTGGAGCACACCAAAAAAGTTAATCAGCCTTTCGATCACAAAATCGACAACAACTGATATCTCAACTAGAAAGCTGGCAAGAAGATCTAGCCTTCGAACTAGAACTAGAACTAGAAC
>CAZWHW010000011.1:41633-51051 GCA_964633815.1 uncultured Gammaproteobacteria bacterium | reverse complement strand
GCAGCAATCAGGTTGCTTTCATTGACTGTCCATTTTTGACCGGTGCTGTCGGTAATGATTGAATCACCGTCATAGTTTGTGAATTTTTTATCCTGTGGGTCGAAAACGCGATTTGCACCGGATGTATCAGTTAATACAATAAATTTTTGCGCACCGATACGGTTTTCATACAACGGATTTTTACTCAGAAAATCAGTATCGATCGCTAATTGCTGATTTGGTGCTGCTGGGAAGCGCAGAGCAAGAATTTCTTGTTTATTTTTAAGCCGATCATCCTCAAAAGGTGTTTTAAACATTAATGTGTCGGTACTAAAATATTCGTTATAAGCAGCCCCTTCACCATAGTCGCGACGATGACCAGTATTAAGTGAAAGTACGGTAGAGTTCGGGTGACGCTTTTTCCATTCTCCCCAAGTAGTGGTTACCACTGCTTCATATTCAAGTTCAATACCTTGATCGACGAGAGGGCCAATCACTGGTGTTCCTCGTGTCGTGCTCCAAAGTGTTTGAGTTGCTTGATCATACATTAGCTTGTTGGAACGATATAAAAAACCGCTAGTACCAAGCTGATATTTTTTCCCTTTGTGTTCAGTTTTGAAAGGGATGACGGTGCCACATAATGTGCAATAAACACCGGCAATATCCACACCACCGATGGTATCAGTGAACATTTCATGCCAAGCAAGAATTCGTTTTGGATAGGCACGAGCATCACCATTGATTTCGATTCCAAACACAATGTTATCATCACCAAGGTAAGTTGCTTCTTTTACAGAAATCATTTTTGGATTATGTAGCGGTGGGATCCCGTCTTGGACAACACCTCCCCATTGCACTTCATCTAAACGAATGCGCGTTTGATCTTCACGATTGCGAAAATAGTGTTCAAAGCGCTCATCAATATTACGATATAAAAACGCTTTGAATAGATGATAGCTTGGGTCAGCTTCGAAGCCTTTGCTAGTCCATAAATTTTTGTACCAGTCCTCTGTTGAGAAGCCAATTAATATACCCATTTCTTGTTGGATCAATGTTGCTAGTTCAGCTCGATGCGGATTTGAAGATCCATAAGAAAATGTTTCCAGTGCCATTGGCAACAAACCTCGATGCCAATTTGCTGCAATCACTTCCATTGAAGCAGTCGTTTGACTTAGTTCGCTTTCCGTCAAAATCGTTAGAAAATGAAAAGCAAAGTTAATTTCTTCAGTAGTAGATTCAGTAGTTGATTCAGAAATAGGTGTGTTGACCTGTTTAGATTGATCTTGAGCAATGGTTGGGCTTGCAAACAAACATATAGAAATAAATGTTAGGAAAAAGAAAACCAAAGGTTTAAAGGTATTAATTCGGCGCATAGGGAAATTACTGAGATCTGTATCGTTACTTAATAAAGACCTTTGTGCGTATATTTTTCTTTCTCTTGCTTGACTAATTATAGCTATGCAAGTTAAAGCAGTAAGAAAATTAAGGAGCTAGCGAATCTTGTTGCTATTTACAAAAGTCTAGCTAGTGTATATAAGGCTTAATGTGTTTACTGATTAATTAATTGCTTCACAAGCTGCAGTTCTTCAGATGATAATGATTTGTAAAGTCTTGGGTATTTCCAACCGTAGCCCCAGCGAAAACTTGTTGGTAAATAGGGACTGCCACCAACGCGAACTCCCGTCAGCATCAGTTTAGCTATTTCTGGTTCGCCAATATTTGCGACACATTGTTCTAATGCAATATCAGCTTGCAAACGCTGTTCATAAGTGCCACCTTGCCAATAGGCTAAATCGTGTACAGTGCAGCACCTTTTCCAGTGGACTTGCGTAAAGGCATTGCCGTCAGGAAAGGCACTACAGCCATCACTAGTGAATGGCTGTAATTTATCAGGCAATGCTAAATACGCACTTAAAATCAATAAGGCAGTGATCAACACAAATAAGCTGACTATAGAGCTTGTCTGTAAATTAGCTCGCATTCTGTGCCTCCTCTAGTGCTTCACTGGCTTCCATCCAGTCGTTCTCAGCTTGGTCTAGCTCTTTTTGGATGTAGGCTTGATCTGTAAGTAACTGCTTAAGTAGTTCTTTATTTTCGTCATTGTAGATGTTGGCGTCAGCTAACTTTTCTTCAATAGTATTTTTCTCATTATCGAGCTTTTCAATCACTCGCTCAGCACGTTTAACCTTATCAGATAATGGTTGTAGTGCTTTACGTTTTTCAGCTGCTAAGCGTTTTTGTTCTTTTTTTGCAGCAGCGCTGTTGCCTTGTTGATAATTACTCGGAGTGTTGTTTGCTGATGGTTCGTTGAATGTCAGTTCTTTGCCTTTATTGTGTTTTGCGAGCCACTTGGGATAGTCATCAACACTGCCTTGAAATTCACTGGCTTTGCCATTGGCAACCAAAATGAGTTTGTCAGAATTGACCTTAAGCAAGTGTCGATCGTGTGAAACCAAAACTACTGCTCCTGAATATTCTTGCAAAGCTGACGCTAGCGCTTGTCGCATTTCCAAGTCTAAATGGTTGGTTGGTTCATCTAGTAGTAATAAATTTGGGCGTTGATAGCATATAAGCGCTAGTGCTAGGCGAGACTTCTCGCCGCCTGAAAATGGTTCAACTTTGCTGGTGGCTTTATTGCCAATAAAGCCAAAACTACCTAAATAACGACGCAGTTGATTGTCGGTAGCATTGCCATTATTAGTTTGCATATCTAAGAGCTTCAAATGCTCATAGGGAGTCTCATTCATGCGCAATTGTTCAATTTGATGTTGGGCAAAATAACCAATATTGATCTCTTTGGCGGAATGATAATTGCCACTGGCAAGTTTGGTTTCACCAGCTAACATTTTTATCACTGTGGATTTGCCCGCACCGTTGGGTCCAATTAGGCCCACACGTTCCCCCGGAGCCATGGCAAAGTCGACATCTTCGACAATAGTTTTGCCATCATAAGCAATGCTGGCTTGATGGACACTTAATAAAGGGCTGGGATTTTTCTCTGGGTCTGGAATGGAAAAGTTAAAGGGTGAATCTACATGTGCAGCAGAAATAACTTCCATTTTCTCCAGCGCTTTTAAGCGGCTTTGCGCTTGCTTGGCTTTAGTGGCTTTAGCTTTGAAGCGACGGACAAAGTCTTGCATGTGAGCAATTTGTTTTTGCTGTTTAACAAAAGCGGATTGTTGGTTTGCCAATTGTTCTGCGCGGATTTTTTCAAACGCAGAATAGTTGCCTTTGTGTAATTGCGCTTTTTGATGCTCAATATGCAGTGTATGTGTTGTTAATCCATCTAAAAAATCACGATCATGCGCTATTAACAGCAAAGTGCCTGAATAGGAACGCAGCCAACGCTCCAGCCATAAAACAGCGTCTAAATCGAGATGGTTGGTAGGTTCATCTAACAAAAGTAAGTCAGAGCGACACATCAATGCTTTCGCAACATTTAAACGCACCCGCCAACCACCAGAAAATTGCTTGGCTGGTTTGTCGGTGTCACCGCTCTTGAAGCCAAGGCCGCTTAATAATTGTGCAGCGCGAGCTTTAGCTGCATAACCATCAATTTCTTCATATCGGTTTTGATAGCTTAAGTAACGTGGATGTTCTGTGTCTTGAATTTTTTGGTGTAGTTCACGCCATTCAGAGTCGCCATCCAATACATGTTCAATGGCAGCTTGATTATCGGCGGGTGCTTCTTGAGCAACATGTGCTATCACCCAATCTTTTGGAATTTTGACATCACCTTTATCAATTGTGATGTCACCTAATAGCGCAGCGAATAAGCTGGATTTGCCACAACCGTTAGCTCCTGTCAGGCCAATCTTTTGCCCAGGATGCACTTGAAAGCTGGCGCCATCAAAAAGCATGTTTTCTCCGCGGCGAATACTTAGACTGTCAAATTGAATCATAAGATCATTTAGCGAATTTAGATTGTTGCTATTAACGGAATGATGCGTAATTTATTTTGTTGATACAGTAGGTATTTTTTTTGCCAGCTAAGTTGAAGCTGACTTCATCATCAACGTGTTTCTTTAATAATGCTTTTGCCAGTGGAGAATCAATACTGATCCAACCTTTATCAGCATTAGTTTCGTCGGGCCCGACAATGCGATATTCCACAATCACACCATCATCTTGTTCCAGTTCAACATAGGCACCAAAGAAGATTTGCTCTTTGTTAGCAATTTGGTCAATCACACGTAGGTCGGGCAAGCGTTTTTGTAGATAACGGATTTTTCGATCAATTTCGCCTTGTTGTTTTTTGCGGTAAATATATTCCGCATTTTCTGAGCGGTCTCCTTCTGCTGCTGCTGCGCTAAGTGCTGCATTCACTTCTTTGCGTTTCACCCACAAGCTTTTCAGCTCATTATTGAGCATGGCATAGCCTTCAGGGGTGATGACTGCCGTTGATTTGGGTTGTGGTTCGCGCCAACGAGACATAGGTGTTGTTTTGGTGGTATTCGATTAGAGTTTTAAATCGCCTAAACCAATCGCAGAGCGAACTTCATCGAGGGTGTTGGCGGCAATTGCTCGCATCTTTTCTCCATTTTGGTTGAGTAGCTGTAAAACATATTGTTTGTCTTGCTCCAACTCCGCGCGTTTTTCACGCGCAGGAGCGAAGTGTTCAACTAAAATATCAATCAGGCGACGTTTAAGCACCATGTCACCAAGCCCGCCACGTTGATAGTGTGCTTTTAGTTCGGCGAGTTCCTCTTGGTCGGGATCGAAAATATCCAGATAGGTGAACACCACATTGCCTTCTATTTTACCTGGGTCTTCTACTCGTAAATGGTCCGGGTCGGTGTACATTTTTTGTACGGCTTTTTTTATTTCATCGGGAGAGGCTGAAATGGTAATGCTATTGCCAAGCGATTTGCTCATTTTGCCTTTACCATCAATGCCTACTAGACGTGACTTTGTTGAAAGCAATGCTTCGACTTCTGGAAAAACAGTTTTACCGTAGAGTTTGTTGAAGCGGCGGATGATTTCATTGGTTTGTTCAATCATTGGCAATTGATCATCGCCGACAGGGATTTTGGTTGCTTTAGCAAAGGTGATATCGGCTGCTTGGGATACAGGGTAAACAAAAAAACCGGCTGGAATACTTGCTTCAAAGCCTTTTTGTTTGATTTCTTCTTTAACTGTTGGATTGCGTTGTAAGCGACTAACGGTCACCAAATTTAAAAAATATACGGTCAGTTCATATAATTCAGGAATGTGCGACTGCACAAAAATAGTGGTTTTCTCAGGTGATAAACCAACAGATAGGTAATCAATGGCGACTTCTAAAACATTATCTTGAATTTTACTGACATTATCGAAGTTATCAGTTAAGGCTTGTACGTCGGCAATCATGACGTATTGCGTATATTCTTCTTGCAGTTTTAAACGATTTTGCAAGGAGCCTACATAATGCCCAAGATGTAATTTCCCAGTTGGACGGTCACCAGTAAGGACAATGTCTGCAAAAGAATCAGAAGCTTTTATAGTCATAAGAGTTTTGTAAATTAAATCAGCTGAGTTAGAGGGCGAATCATAAAATATTTTCGCGTGGCTGTCGCTGTTTGATTCATCTCCTAAATTTTAATTCTATTGTCATCAGGCTGCATCGAAAATAAAGCAAGAAGTGTTTTTCTTGCACTTCTGCGGTGCAAGACAGTAAGAATCGAGCTTTTCCCCCTCTTTTTAAGACTAATTTATAAAGCAATTAAAAGTTGGCACGCCTTGTGCTAAAGGCTTCAGTGGAGGAAAGATTTGGTGAGCAAATAAAATTTATTGTTTGTTCTTATTTTATATTTTGAGGTAGAAAACGATGTTTGGGAAAAAAACACTGAAATCAGTTGCAAAACTAAGTTTGTTGTCTCTTGGCTTATCGGTCGCAACGTCTGCAATGGCAGAAGTCGGCCCGCCAGAGAAAGAAGACTTAAAGTTTGGCTTTATTAAGTTGACAGATATGGCGCCAATCGCGATTGCGTTTGAGAATGGCTATTTTGAAGATGAAGGCTTGTTTGTCACCATTGAAGCGCAAGCAAACTGGAAAGTATTATTAGACGGTGTTATTAGTGGCCAGCTTGATGGTGCTCATATGCTAGCAGGTCAACCGTTAGCTGCGACTATTGGTTATGGTACTAAGGCTGATATCGTCACGCCTTTCTCAATGGATTTGAATGGTAATGGTATTACGGTTTCTAATGAAATTTGGGAAAAAATGAAGAAAAACGTGCCAGTTGAAAATGGCAAGCCAGTTCATCCTATTAAGGCTGACTATTTGAAGCCAATTGTTGATGAAATGAACGCGAATGGTGATCAGTTCAAAATGGGTATGGTTTTCCCAGTTTCGACTCATAACTATGAGTTACGTTATTGGTTAGCAGCTGGTGGAATTCACCCAGGTTACTATGCACCGCATAAAGGTGACACTTCAGGCACGATCGATGCTCAAGCATTATTGTCTGTAACACCGCCACCACAAATGCCTGCAACATTGGAAGCGGGTACGATTCATGGTTACTGCGTTGGTGAGCCATGGAACCAACAAGCAGTATTCAAAGGTATTGGTGTGCCAGTAATTACCGATTATGAAATCTGGAAAAATAATCCAGAGAAAGTATTCGGTGTGACTAAAGAATTCACTGAAAAATATCCAAACACTACTATTCGTTTGGTAAAAGCAATGATCCGTGCAGCGCGTTGGTTGGATGAGAATGACAACGCTAATCGTATTGCAGCAGTGAAAATTTTGTCTCAACCTAACTATGTTGGTGCAGATTTCGACGTTATCGCAAACTCCATGACAGGTACATTTGAGTATGAAAAAGGCGACAAACGTGCGATTCCTGATTTCAACGTGTTCTTCCGTTATAACGCGACATATCCATATCAATCAGATGCTATTTGGTACTTAACGCAAATGCGTCGTTGGGGTCAAATTTCAGAGCCTAAATCAGATGATTGGTACAAAGATGTTGCGAAGAAAGTCTATCGTGCTGATATCTACCAAGCAGCAGCTGAAGAGCTTATGAAAGAAGGTAAGTTCAAAGCAGCAGAGTTTCCAGATTTTGCAACTGAAACAGGTTTCAAACCAGAACAAACTGAATTCATTGATGGTGTTTCATTCGACGGTGCTAAGCCGAATGAATATCTTGAAAAATTTACAATTGGTTTGAAGAAAGAAGTTCTATAGGACGGCTTTTGTTTCCTGGAGTTGCAAGCTGGCAGCTCCAGGATTCATCGTTGAATAGATTTAGCAGTATTGAAACGAGAGGAGAGAATTATTATGTCAAACTCAGTAGCGAGTGCGGATACATTAAGCGGCAAGCAAGTAATGCCTGCAATGCTTGAAGGTTTCCTGAAAGCATTCAAAAAGAATTTTGTGAATGTGGTTGTTTATCCTGTTATTGGTATCGTTGCATTCTTATTTTTTTGGTCAGTTGCTGCCAGCAGTATTAAGACATCGTTAGGGCAATTCCCAGGACCACAAGCCGTTTTTCAAGCCGCTGGAACCTTGGTTGATGAACACAAAGCTGAACGCGCTAAAGAAGTAGGATTCAATGAACGTCAGGAAAAACGCAATGCCGCCAAGTTGGAAAAAGACCCAAATGCTGTCATTAAAAAGCGTAAATATCCAGGCAAGCCAACCTTCTTTGATCAGATTTTAACCAGTCTTAAAACCGTAGCCTTTGGTTTTATGATTGCGTCAGCCATTGCAATTCCTTTGGGTATTGCTTGTGGTCTTAGTGACGGAGTCTATGCGGCGATGAATCCATTGATTCAGATTTTTAAACCGGTCTCGCCGCTCGCATGGCTACCATTGATTACTTTGGTAGTAGTTTCAGTTTATGACAGTCCAGATCCATTTTTTGAAAAATCATTCTTGGTGTCTGGTTTTACAGTTGCTTTGTGTTGTTTATGGCCGACACTAATTAATACTGCCGTTGGTGTTGCTAATATTGACAAAGACTTAGTGAATGTTGGTCGAGTCATCCAGTTGAATAAGTTTACTGAAATTCGAAAAATCGTATGGCCAGCATCAATTCCTATGATTTTTACAGGTTTGCGTTTGTCTTTAGCCACGGGTTGGATGGTATTGATTGCAGCAGAAATGTTGTCACAAAACCCCGGTCTTGGAAAATTTGTTTGGGATGAATTCCAAAACGGTTCTTCAAATTCATTATCACGAATTATTGTTGCTGTGCTTGTGATTGGTGTTGTTGGTTTTGCATTAGACCGACTAATTTTGTTAGCTCAACGTTATTTCAGTTGGGATAAATCTGCAGTATTACGCTAGTAATACGGATTGAATTATTAAATGAAAAGTAACGGAGAAAAACGATGAATAGCTATTTAGAACTATCCGATGTTGGGATCGAATTCCCAACCGATAACGGGCCATTTTGCGCGCTAAAAGGTGTGAATATTAAAATTGATGAAGGTGATTTTGTATCAATTATTGGTCATTCAGGATGTGGTAAATCTACAGTTTTGAATATTGTTGCAGGTCTATATGATGCGACTTATGGTGGTGTTATTTTAGAAGGCAAAGAAGTTAAAGGTCCTGGTCCTGATCGTGCAGTGGTTTTCCAAAATCACGCTTTGATGCCGTGGTTGACAGTATATGAAAATGTTGCTCTGGGTGTAGAACAGGTTTTCAAAGGTCAAAAGTCTAAGGCTGAGATGAAAGAATGGATTGAATACAATCTTAAGCTTGTGCATATGGATCATGCAATGCACAAACTGCCAAGTGAGATTTCAGGTGGTATGAAGCAACGTGTGGGTATTGCTCGCTGTTTGGCAATGCAGCCAAAAGTATTGTTAATGGATGAGCCGTTTGGTGCATTAGATGCATTAACACGTGCGCATTTACAGGATTCAGTGATGGAAATTCAAAAGAATTTGAATACCACTATCATCTTAATTACGCATGATGTTGATGAAGCTGTGTTGATGTCTAATAAAATTGTCATGATGAGCAATGGCCCAGCTGCAAAAGTTGGCCAACTTCTAGAAGTAGACTTGCCTTACCCGCGTGAGCGAGTGGCATTGTCTAAATCAGATGAGTTCAATAAATATCGCCAAGAAGTTTTAACATTCTTGTATGAAAAGAAAGGTGTGGTTGACTTGGAAGACGAAAAGAAAAAACGTGAAACTAGCGCTGATGAGGATGAAATTTCAAAAAAAGCGAGTTAATTCACGTGCAAAAACAAACTTGATATCCGTTTTTTCTCCTCCAGCAGGATATTAAGTATTGTGTGAGGGCTGCTACTTGGTAGCAGCCCTTTTTTATTTTAAATTTATAGGACGTGTTGTTGCAATATGATTCTCTTTTTAAGGATAGATTTAAATAGGTAACTAATTACGTTGACCAGTAACACTTTTCTGGTGCTTTTATGATTTGAATAACCAAGAATGGGTGACAGTTAAAGGGCAATTAGAGCGTTATTTGATC
>CAZWHW010000011.1:32722-41533 GCA_964633815.1 uncultured Gammaproteobacteria bacterium | reverse complement strand
TTGATGCTCTATAATGAAAAAATGAGCGTTGAATTGGATGTGCAACTTCAAACGATTCAAGAGCATTATCCTTTGCCTATTATTTTACAGCTTGGTAAAGAGTCAGAAGGTGATGTTGAACGCTGCCTGTCTGCGGGAGTTAGTGTGTTTTTAAGTGGTGAGGTGAATTACCAGCGTATGCCTAGTATTGTAAATACTGCTTTAGTTCGATATCAGCAATCTGCACAACATCAGAAATATACAGAGAAGCTTGAACGGCAACTGAGTCAGAGAAAAATCATTGCTAAAGCTAAAGGTTTACTAATGGATAAAAATGGATTAACGGAGAATGAAGCTTACGAATTTTTGCGTACTACCGCGATGAAAAATAACCAGTCTATGGCGGAATTGTCTGAAAAAATTATTGATCGGCATTAGTAGCTTCGGATTAATTTGGTGCAATTGCGTAGTAATAATGCGCGAATTTATTTTAATGTGCTTTATGAGACAGCAAACAGCTATGAACTATAAGGTTTTATAGTGTGAGAAAAGTGGCATAGAAAGTGCTTATTATTTAGTCGTAACAATTTGAACTAGAAGTTCATCGCTTTTTTTAAAAAATTAAAGAATAGGGCAAAGGTGCTCATCAAGATAAAGGTTTATTCCTTAGGTCTTGATGAGCATTTTTTTTGCTTGTTTTATAGCCGTTATTACTAAGCAGCAGATTACTGAAATTATTAACTATATTGTCAAATACGTATTGTGGCAGAACAAGAAATACAAGAATTGAGTCAGGCCGAGATTAATATTTCAGGTCCAAATGAGCGCTATATTGTTATAGGTGCGGGGCCGGTTGGAGTACGTTTTGCTTCGGAATTATTAGATCGTTTGCCTAATGCCGATGTCCTATTGATTGGTAATGAAGAGGTTTTGCCATACAACCGTGTACTGCTAACCGCTTTATTGGCTGGCGAAGTAAGTTACGACTCTATCAATTTGAATTTGCCTGATCCTTCGCGTTTTAAGGGTTTTTCTAGTATTTGTACAACTATTAAATCAATTGACGCTCAGAGTCAGCTAATTACTGATTCTGAATCAAACCAATATCACTACGATCATTTGATTTTTGCGACTGGAGCAAGACCTTTTATACCCAGAATTGACGGTATCAATAAATCAGGTGTGTTCACTTT
Organism: uncultured Gammaproteobacteria bacterium; assembly: GCA_964633815.1. Taxonomy (GTDB): domain Bacteria; phylum Pseudomonadota; class Gammaproteobacteria; order Arenicellales; family Arenicellaceae; genus CALKZN01. The sequence continues at coordinate 40,361 of CAZWHW010000011.1, read as the reverse complement.
TCGAAGTCTTAAAGACACCGAGAAATTATTGGCTAGAACCTCCAGAGCACGGCATGTGTGTGTTATGGGAGGGGGATTGTTGGGTTTAGAGGCGGCTAAGGCAATGCTGCGTAACAACACTCGAGTCACTGTGATTCAGCAAGGTGAACGTTTACTAAATAGACAGCTTGATGATAAAGCTGCAGAGGTTTTGCAAGCCAAAATTGAGGCTATGGGTATTCATGTCATTACCCAACAGGGCGTCCGTGAAATTAAAGGCAATGGCGTAGTTGAAGGTGTGTTCACACGCGACAAAGAATATATTGAATGTGACACCGTTATATTGTGTACGGGTATATCGCCAAATGTTGAGTTAGCACGTGATGCTCGCATAAAAGTACGAAATGGAATTTTAGTTGATGAAAAGCTTTCGACGTCTGCTGAAAATGTTTATGCCATTGGTGAATGTTGTGAATATCAAGGTGTGACCTATGGTTTGGTTAGTCCCGGTTATGAACAAGCTGCGGTCTTGGCAGATGTCTTGAGTCAAGGTAATGCAAAATATCAAGGTTCTCTTGAAGTTAGTCGTTTAAAAGTCGTGGGAGAGCCTGTTATTAGTATGGGTGAGGTTACTAATTTAAGCTATCAACCTCATCGACAGGGACTGGTTTATAAGAAGGCAGATAGTTATCGTAAAATTGTTGTCCGAAAAGGCATGATTCAAGGAGTCGTGGCGATCGGAGAATGGCCGCAAGCAAAACGTATTCAGGAAAGCTTTTTACAAGAAAGGAAAATTTTTTGGTGGCGATGTTGGTTATTTCGATTGACAGGAAAAGTTTGGCTCGGTGAAGAATCAAGTCAAATACAAAGCTGGCAGGAAAGCGCAATAGTTTGCCAATGTAATTCAATTAGTAAAGGGCAGTTGACCGCTTGTATGGTCGAATGTATGGCAGCGAATGGTTGTGTGCAATCTGCAGATGTTTCGGAAAAAACGGGGGCTGGATTGGTCTGTGGTTCCTGTAAACCATTGATCGCTCAATTGGTAGAAGTAAGCGGTGGCGTTAAGCAAAGTGCTGAAAAAGAAATTGCTTGGATACCAACCGCGCTAGCAAGCTTTTTAGCCGTGTTGATGGCCATTATTATTTCGTCTTTGCCTGCGATTGCTGTTTCAGACTCGGTGCAGAGTTCTGCGCTATTTGAGTTTCTTTGGAATGATAAATATTGGAAACAAGTAACGGGATTCACATTGCTAGGGATGTCAATTGTAGGGTTAATTATTTCTTTGCGTAAACGTATTAAGAGATTGCAATTTGGGCAATTTGCTTATTGGCGTTTCGGCCATATTTTTTTGGGAGTGGCTTGCACCATGACCTTGGTGTTGCATACGGGAATGCACTTTGGTGAAAACCTGAATCAAATGTTGATGATCAATTTTATTTCAGTGTTGTTATTAGGTGGTGTCGCAGGTGCTGTCATGGGCTTGAGTCATAAATTAAACCCAACTCAATCCGTGTCGATACGGCGCTTTTTTTCATGGTGTCACATTTTAGTGACATGGCCGCTGCCCATATTGTTGGCGATCCATATTTTAACCGTCTATTACTACTAAATTAATCTGAAAGTTTATGAATGTTAAGAAGTCGCTTTGGTTAATTTGGTTGCTATTTTCAATCGTCGTAGCCTCCTTTTATCTATATACGATTTTTGCAGCAGAAGATAAAACTGCTTTGCTAATTGGTGAAACAACGCATGGACATCATCAAATTGAACTGTCTTGTATTAGCTGTCACACAGATGCTTTTGGCGCTGGCCCTGTTTTACAAGACGCATGTACGAATTGTCATCAAGAAGAGTTGGATGCAGTTGATGATTCGCACCCAAAGAAAAAATTTACTAATCCTCGAAATGCGGACTTATTGAAGAAAATTGATGCTACGAAATGTGTGGCTTGCCATACCGAACATAAAAAAGATATTACCAATCCAATGGGTCTTACCGTGCCGCAAGATGTTTGTGTGCATTGTCATATAGAAGTTGGTGAAAATCGTCCAAGTCATAAAGATTTAGGTTTTGAAACCTGTGCGACTGCTGGCTGTCACAACTATCATGATAATAAATCTTTATATGAAGATTTTTTGGTTAAACATTCAGGCGGTGTTTGGCTGAATGAAATGGGCAAGATACCGTTAGCTAATGCTGCATCGACTTTTGCCAAAAAACCAGGCAAAACTTTGGTACAGATGTCGCAATCAATGCGAGAGTTGAATAGCTCCATGGTTGCAGCTAATCCAGCACCTCATGGTGATTGGTTAGCTAGTGCCCACGCTAAAGCTGAGGTTAATTGTGTTGATTGTCATACCAAAGAGGTTGGTAATGCCGCAGTTTCTGTACCTGCTCAATGGCAAGAAAAGCCTAGCATGGAGGTGTGTCAGTCTTGCCATACTGCTGAGTTTAAAGGCTTTACTGAGGGCAAACATGGCATGCGTTTGTCGCCGAAATTAGCTGAGAAGTTGGCACCAATGACGCCAGGTCAAATTCAACCTAGTTCACATTTGGCGTTTGCATCCGAATCAAAACATAAAGAGCTAACTTGTAATAGTTGTCATTCAGCACACTCTTATGACACACAAACGGCTGCAGTAGATTCTTGTGTTGGCTGTCATGCTGACCAACATACCGCCTCATTTGCCGATTCACCACATGGGTCTCTTTGGCAAAAGTTTCAACAAGGCGAGCTTGCTGAAGCAGCAGCAGTGACTTGCGCGACTTGTCACTTGCCAAAAGTCAAAGTGCGTAAAGGCAGAGATGGTGAGCCTGATGTTTATCGAGTTGAGCATAACCAAAACCTGAACTTAAGACCTAACGAAAAAATGTTGCGGTCTGTTTGTCTTGCTTGCCATAACTTAGAATTTTCCATAGATGCGTTGGCTGACTCAGAACTGATTAAGAAAAATTTTGCTGATAAACCCAGCAAACATATTGAATCTATTGATTGGGCGATGAAACGACAGTAATCGCGCGATTGATTAGGTAGAGAGCAAATATTAACTAAGTTTTTAAATTGAGAGGTACAAAATGAAGAAACAAGCATTAACCATCGTCGCTTTAGCATCATTGGTAGCCGTAGCTGCCTGTAATGAAAAAGAAACCACATCGGCTCCAGCAGCTCCCACAGGAATTAAACCATCTTTGTTTACTGACTCACTATTCGCAGTGATGAATGCTGACCGTGCGAACTACACAAAATTGATTGTTCAGCGTTTAGGTCCAAATGGTGCGAATGTGATTAAGCCGGATGAGTACTGGAAAGATATCGAGAATGGTGCGTTATTGCCTGCTCAAATGTTTCGTGCCGGGTCTGAAGCAGTTGCTGAAGTGACTGACGAATTTACTTATTCACTTCAGTCTTTGTGGCCAATTGGTAAGCAAAACGGGCCAAAAACTGAACTTGAGAAGACCGGCTTGCAATACATTGTAGATAATCCCGGTAAGAATTATTACGGCGAAGAAAAGTTAGGTGATGTGACTTATTACACTGCTGTTTACGCTGATGTTGCTGTTTCTCAAGCATGTGTGACTTGTCACAATGAGCATAAAGACACGCCAAAAACTGATTTCAAAATTGGTGATGTTATGGGTGGTGTCGTGATTCGAGTGCCTTTATAGGTGATTCGAGCGCAATTGCACAATGTTGAAAGTTCAACAATTAATGAAGGTTTCTTCGTTGCAAGCAGTAATGTTTATTGCTGCTTGCGGCAAAGAACCTGACGTAGATGTTGGCGAACAGGTGGTAAACACAGATTGTATGGTCTGTCATGGTCAAGCAATTAATTCAGCATGCCTTAAAGGTTTTGAATTAATGCTTGCTAAGGGCGGGAGAACGGCTTTATCCGATGAAGACGCTGCTGCTGCGGTTCGCTATATGATTAATCAAGTTAAATAGTAAAGTAATCTTAAGAGGAAAATCTAATGTCTGTTTTTGAAAGAATTGGTGGGGAAGCGGCTGTGAATGCCGCAGTAGATATTTTTTATCGCAAAGTATTAAGTGATGACCGTATAAGTTATTTTTTTGACACAATTGATATGGAAGAACAACATGTTAAACAAAAAGCATTTTTGACTATGGCTTTTGGTGGTCCAAATAATTATTCAGGTAAGGATATGCGTGAAGCACATAAAGGTATGAATCTTACGGAAGAACATTTCACTGCTGTTGCGGAAGCTTTAGTGGGTACGTTAAACGATTTAGATGTTCCACAAGCTGATATCGACGAAATTGTCGGGATTGCGGTTAGTGTGAAAGATGATGTATTGAATGTCTAATTTATTAATAAGTTTTGTTTGGTCTTGTATCTGCAAGGCCAACAAAATTTTAGTTATTTAGAGTGCGTTTTGATGATAGATATAATGTTTGAAAACGATGGTGAGCAACATCAAATTGCTTTACAAGAAGGTGAGTCTGTATTGGAAGGTATTGTGCGTTCTGGACATGATGTGCCTAACAGTTGCCGTGCAGGAGTGTGTCAAAGTTGTAAAATGATGACTGACGACGCTGTTCCCCCAATCGCGCAAAAGGGTTTGAAAAGCACTCATAAAGAACAAGGTTATTTTTTGAGTTGTTGCTGTCATCCAAGTGAAAGTATGCGAATCAAGTTGGCACCGGCGGCACAACAGTTTCAAACTATAGTGTTATCTAAAAAAATAGTGTCGGATGAAGTCTTAATTTTACATATTAGTAAAGAATTTGATTATCGTCCTGGGCAATTTATTAGCTTGCAAAGTAGTGATGGAGAATCACGTTGCTATTCAATTGCAAGTCATAATAAGTTACACGAATATATTGAGTTACATGTGCGAATTTATGAGCAAGGGCAAGTTAGCTCCTGGCTTGCGAAAGATTTACAGGTTGGTGATGATCTGACGGTTGTGGGTGCTACTGGCGAATGTTTCTATGTTGCAGAAGATCAACAAAAACCATTATTCCTTTGCGGAATCGGTACGGGGTTTGCTCCACTTTATGGCATTTTAAAAGATGCGCTTTATCAAGGGCATCAAGGCCCAATTCATATGTTGCTTGGCGCAAAAACGGATGATGGATTTTATTATAATGAATGGCTTAGTTGTCTGCGCAGTTCGCAAGTATCTATTCATCAAGTAGCTTTGAGCATAAATGATGCGCGGAATAAACATAGTTTTAAGGCCGATATTTATCGTTATGCGCAAAAATTTGTTCCTGATTTTGCTAATGCACAAGTTTATTTATGTGGTGCTGAAACATTTGTTCAAAAAATGCGTAAAGTATGCTTTTTGGCTGGGACGCCCATGCAGAGTATTGCGGCTGATGCATTTGTGCAATCAAGGTAGAACTGGATGCCTAGGCCTTTAGTTATTAGCATCGTTTAATCAGTTATTTAATAATAATGCAGCATGCTTTAATTCTTCTTTGGTATTGATGTTCAGAAACGGGTTGATTGTTTGTAATGGATAATCGACTATTTTCACTTGGTTTTTTAAATGTTGAATTAATATTTTTAAGCCACTCCAATTGTTTTTATTGACCGCATTATCAATTTCAATGAATAAACTTTTGTGCCAAATGGAAAACGTGGGCTGCAAATGGTTTTCATAAGATATGCAGGCAGCTTTATGGTTTGTTATGTTTTCGCATAAACGGGTTACTAAATCAGCAGGTAAGCATGGCGCGTCACAAGGTGTGATTAACAGCCAATTTTTCTCAGGTAACTGCATTTGCATATGCTGCATACAAGCTAATAATCCTGATAAGGGGCCATTAAATAGGTTTCTAGAGTCATCACTGATTATTGGCAGCTTATAAGATTCAAATTCTGTTAGATGAGAGTTGATGTGCAAGTTGTCTATTTGGACTTTTAAGCAGTCGATAACATGACTAAGCAATGTTTTACTGTTAAGCATTTGCAATGCTTTGGTTTGACCACAAAAGCGTTGCGACTTCCCACCGGCAAGAATATATGCAGCGATTTCATGTCTACAAATAGGTATATTCGAGCGTGTCATTTAATGATTTATTGTTATTAAGTTGATATGCAATGATCCCTTTGTCTAACTTTATATAGGGGGTAAAATGATTCATGAACACACTATATAATTTGTTGTTCTTGTCGACAATAACAGCATATCAAGTAAGTCCTAAGTTTGTGTAAGTTTATAGTAGGAAGCTATTAGGCTATGGTAAGGTTATTTATAGTAAAGGGTACAAAAGGGAAGGAAAAAAATGGTTGCATATGAAAACCAAATACTAACTAGACAGATTGAGACATTATATAAAAATGTGCCTAGTATCGTCTTGTTGGTTTGTTTTGCATAAGCCTGTTGAAACTGAATTACTTGGAAATACGATCAACGAAGCATTAAATTCTTCTAAATTACAGTGATTTTTATTATTACATTTTATGTTCCTATAGACTGCTGCGAACAAGTCAAGCAAGCCATGTTTGATGCTGGTGCAGGGATGCTTGGCAATTATGATCAATGTTGCTGGCAAGTCTTAGGTGAAGGACAATTTCGGCCAAAACATGGCAGCAATCCTGCTGAAGGTGAAGTGGGCCTTCTTTCCCAGCTACAAGAATATCGAGTAGAAATGCTATGTCAGTATCAATATGTTGAAAAAATAATAAAAGCAATGAAGAAGGCACATCCATATGAAGAAGTGGCTTATCATGTGCTTAGTCATAATGAAAAATTCTAGAAAATAAAATGCCTGACACGTCATCTGTTAGTGAACAGTCTAAAAATGGTACTAGTGTGTTACCCGATTGGGTAGATAAAGTTAGCTCAATTCTTCGTATTGTTGCATTCGTATGCCCAAGTTTAGCGGCAAAATTTATGGCAACGATTTGGTTTAAGCCATTTATGCCCAAGCCAAAACAATATGTGCTTGATTGGCAACAAAGCGCACAAGAAAAAATAGATTTAAATCTTGGACAAGCGTTTTTGTTTTACAATGATAGCCCTTCTTTTGAAGAACAGCCGTTAGTTGTTTGCGTTCATGGCTGGCGTGGACGTGCTCATCAGATGCGGCGCTTTACTCCAGTTTTGCTTAAGCGGGGCTTTCGAGTAATGATGGTAAATTTGCCAGCGCATTTTGGTCAGGGGGAAAATTATACACATATTTATGAATGTGCTGATGAGCTAAAAGAAATACATGAGAAATTTGGGCCTATCGATTCTATTATCACTCATAGTTTTGGATCGCCTGCGACAGCTTTGGCATTGAATGAAAATTTTAAAATTCGAAAATTCATAATGATTGCGCCAAATTTAGATATAAATTACTTATTAAACGAGTATGCAGCTGCCTTTGGTTTACAAAAATTGATTCCAAAGATCACGCAATATATTAAACAGTATTGTGATAGAAATATTTTCCCAGGTTCATGGGAAAATTTGACTATTGAAACTTTACTACACAATCTCAATTTTTCTGAAGAAGTCGAGATTTGGCATGATTTGTTAGATACAGAAATCAGCATTGAAACTAATCAAACAGTGTTTCAAATGTTGCTAGAACGTGGGCAAACAGCAAAATTAACAGAATTGCAAGGTTTAGGGCATTTCAAAATTTTAAAGAATCAAGAGACTATAGATAGCATTTGCACAGGATTAATGAGTAACTCATAAG
>CAZWHW010000011.1:0-32622 GCA_964633815.1 uncultured Gammaproteobacteria bacterium | reverse complement strand
GATTAATGAGTAACTCATAAGGCAAAAAAAACCCACATTAACTAAATAATGTGGGTAAATGAAAAAATAAAAAATTAAAACCACTTACTAAGAAAATATGAATCGAATATAAATTTGTTTCAAATCATACTTGTTTGAGTTATACGGCAAACTCAATAAAACTAATATAAACGATTCTTTTATTGATGAATGTAAACAAGTGTAACAGTGGTTCAGAGCTCTATTGTTGTCTAGTTATATGCCAGAGCTTATTCATACTCAGACATACTGGGACAAGAGCACACTAAATTTTTATCGCCAAAAACATTATCGATTCTACCCACGGGTGGCCAATATTTACTTTGTGGGTCATTGTTTGCATCAGGGTGACTCCCAGTTTTTCGTGCATACGGCACAGATAAATTATCATTGAGTAAAAATTCTGCAGTATGTGGCGCATTAGCTAGTGGATTATTGTCAGTAGGCATTTCACCTGATTTAACTTGTAGATATTCGTCATGGATAATGCGCATTGCTCGGCAAAAGCGTTCCAATTCAACTAGGCTTTCACTTTCTGTTGGCTCAATCATCAAAGTGCCGGGCACGGGAAAGCTCATGGTAGGTGCATGAAAACCAAAATCAATTAAGCGCTTAGCAATATCATCGACGTTAACACCATCATCTTTCATGCTGCGCGTATCAAGAATGCATTCATGGGCAACAAGGCCATTATTCCCCGTGTATAAAATTTCATACTTATCTTTGAGTCGATGTGCGATATAGTTGGCATTCAAGATAGCCATTTGAGTTGCTTCACGCAATCCGTTAGCACCCATCATGCGAATATACATCCAAGAAATGGGTAATATAGCGGCACTACCAAAAGGTGCGCCAGAAATTAAAGGACCTTTGCGTTCGTTATTGATGCCGTCTTTGGGCATAAAAGGTTCTAAGTGTTTACCTACACCAATTGGACCTACGCCAGGGCCACCACCACCATGCGGAATGCAAAAGGTTTTATGTAAATTCAAGTGGGAAACATCTCCGCCGAATTTGCCAGGATGCGCAACGCCGACTAAGGCATTTAAATTTGCTCCATCAATATAAACTTGTCCTCCGGTTGCATGCACTGCTGCGCAGACTTTTGTCACATCTTCTTCAAACACACCATGCGTTGAAGGATAGGTAATCATAATGCCTGCTATTCGATTTGGATATTCGGCGATTTTCCCATTCAAATCGGTTAAATCGACGTTGCCATTGTCATCGCATTTGATCACCACCACTTGCATATTAGCCATTTGCGCACTCGCAGGATTAGTCCCGTGCGCAGAGTTTGGAATTAAACAAATATCGCGATCAAAGTCGCCGCGTGACTCGTGATAACCTTTGATTGCTAACAAGCCAGCATATTCTCCTTGAGAGCCAGCGTTGGGTTGTAGAGACATTTTGTCATAACCTGTTGCTGCGCAAAGCATTTCTTCAAGTTGCTCGATCATAGCATGGTAGCCATGTGCCTGATTATGTGGAGCAAATGGATGCATGTTGGCAAATTCAGGCCACGTAACAGGGATCATTTCACTGGCTGCATTCAGTTTCATTGTGCATGAACCCAATGGAATCATAGTTCGATCTAGGGCTAAATCTTTGTCAGCAAGTTTACGCAGATAGCGCATCATTTCTGTTTCAGAATGATAGGAATTAAACATAGATTGAGATAGAAAGTTGTCTTGTCGACTGTATTGCTCTGTGAGGATACCTGATGCAGTTATAGTGTCAGAATGAATGTCAAAAAATGCCAAAATATTTTTTACATCACTGTTATTGGAAGTTTCATCTAATGAAATAGTAATATGATCATCGTCACGGCAATTAATGTTATAGCCAGCAGCGACAGCTTGCGCTTGAATCGATTTAACATCTGCTTTGATGCGAATTGTGTCAAAAAAAGTTTGGTTTAAAACTTCAATACCATGCTTTTTTAATGTGTTAGCAAGCGTTGCTGTTAGCTTATGTACCTTCGCGCCAATGTCCTTTAGCCCTTGTGGGCCATGATAGGAGGCATACAATGTTGCCATGATGGCTAGCAAGGCCTGTGCAGTACAAATGTTAGAGGTCGCTTTTTCTCGGCGAATATGTTGTTCGCGAGTTTGTAATGCTAGGCGATATGCTGGGTTGCCATGCACGTCAATGGACTCACCAACCAAACGACCGGGCATGGAACGTTTGAATTTATCTTTGGTGGAAAAAAATCCAGCATGAGGGCCACCAAAACCCATCGGCACGCCAAACCGTTGTGAATTGCCGACCACAACATCCGCGCCAATTTGCCCTGGAGATTTTAGCTGTGTTAGCGCAAGTAAGTCACTGGCCATAATAACCAATGCATTATGTTCATGCGCAGTCTCACATAATTTGCTCAGGTCATGAACATTGCCATACGTGTCGGGGTATTGCAGCATCACTCCGAATACGTCGTCCCAGTTTTCGATAACTTGAGTTTCATCAAAAAAGATCAATTCGAAACCCAGAGGCTCACCACGAGTTTTTAATAATTCAATGGTTTGCGGGTGACAGTTTTTTGAAATCAAAAAGGTATTCTTTTTGCCTCGTACGGCGCGATGACATAAAGTCATAGCTTCAGCGGCTGCCGTGCTTTCATCTAACATCGATGCATTAGCAATGTCCATGCCAGTTAATTCGGTGATCATGGTTTGGAAATAAAATAATACCTCTAAACGACCTTGTGAAATTTCAGGCTGATAGGGTGTGTATGCTGTATACCATGCTGGATTTTCTAACACATTGCGCAAAATAACCTTTGGTGTCAAAGTGCCATAATAGCCTTGGCCAATAAGTGAATTGAGCACAGTGTTTTGTTGAGCCAATTGTTTGAGTTCAGCGAGTGCTTGTTCTTCTGAAATTGGCTCAGATAATGTTAATGGTGAATCGTCTGCAATACTATCAGGCACAACCGCTGCCGTGAGTTGATCCAAACTGTCATAGCCTAACGCATCGAGCATTGTTTTGGTGTCGCTTGAGTTTGGGCCGATATGTCGGTTATTAAATTGGCTCATAATAATTCTCGTGGAAACTAATTAAGTGGGTCAGTGTGGTATTTATTTGAATTGAATAAAAGGATATTTCACCACTCGGCATTGCAATAGTTTATTGCGAACTTCAACATGGACTGTATCGTCGATGGCGATTTCAGCACTTGAATTAATGCGTGCCAATGCGATGGATTTTTCTAGTGTAGGTGAAAAAGTACCACTGGTGATTTCGCCAATAGCTGTGCCATTCAATTGCACGGGCTGATGGCCACGTAGTACACCGCGACCTTCCAGTATCAAGCCAATCATTTTGAATTCGGGTGTATTGTCTTGTTGGGTTTGCAAGGTGGCTTTGCCAATAAAATCACGGTCTTCGAGTGACACAGTCCATCCAAGTCCAGATTCCAGCGGTGAATATTGTTCATCTAGGTCATTACCATACAGTGCCATGCCTGCTTCGAGCCGTAATGTATCTCTTGCGCCAAGCCCACAAGGCTGAATGTTAGCCTCAATCAATTTGCGCCAGTGGAGTGCGGCTTGTTTGGCGGGCAGAATGACTTCAAGGCCGTCTTCACCTGTGTAGCCAGTCCTGCCAACAAACACACCGTGTGTTTGTTGTTCAGTTGGTTCTAAAGCGTCTTGTGCGACAAAACTGCCTTGAAATCTTTTTAATAAGCGAATTAGCTTGGCGTAACTTGGGAAAATTTCTGCACTTCGAATAATTGCTTGCGGTCCTTGAATAGCTATTAAAGCTAATTCTGTTTGCTCGGTAAAGCTCACATCAAATGCTTGAGCTTGTTGCTTGATCCATGCCATATCCTTAGCATTAGTGGCGGCATTAGTCACCAAGCGGCAATGTTGATCGCTGAGTCGATAGGCAATAAGATCATCAATCACTCCGCCTTTTTCATTGAGCATGCAGCTGTAGATAGCTTTGCCATTATTAATATTCGCCTTGTCGATGTCATTGGCGAGTAAAAAACGTAGAAAGGGAATAGCTTCAGCGCCATTAAGGTCCGACACGGTCATATGGGACACATCAAACATTCCTGCTGTTTTTCGAACAGCATGGTGCTCATCCACTTGTGAGCCATAATTCACAGGCAAGGCCCAACCACCAAAATCAACTACGCGTGCGCCCAGCTTTAAATGCTCTGAAAGCAAAGGAGTTTGTAATAAATGGGCGAATTTTTCAGAGTTTTCTGTTGAAACGGACATTAGGTAATACCTCGGTGCATAGCGCAAACTCAATCAATTTACTGGCTAAAACATTTTGCTTTAGCCTTGCTATGCTCCTCTGTCCGGGTACCTGAAAGTTTACCTCTTCGGTGGACAATGCTATTTGCATTGCCGCTCTCCAGAGTTGATGTCAAAACTAACATGTATGTTAATTTCATTCTTCTGAGGTCCTATTTGCCTGAGCGATTACGAGCTGTTGCGCCTTCGGCGGTTCTTTTTAGCTTATTTTGCTGTCTTTCTAAAAAAGAACTCTCTCCCGCAGAATTCATCAATATTTCAAATATAGCAAAAATAGGGAAACAAGCAATCGATTTTGTCTTGAGTTGAACAAACTGTAGTAGATTAAATGTGGTTTTTTTTAGGTGAAAATTTGCTCTTTAAAAGAATAAATGCAATATTCCAAAACCCCTTTATTGAGTTAAATTCTAACCTATGGGCGCTGCTATGAATCTAGATAAATACCAAGGCTTACTCTCAACTGATATTTCTGATGCATTGGGTCAATCTTGCGCTATGGATATAGGTATACAATGTCAAATAGCCCAAGGTAAAGATGTGCCACGACTTTTTGGTTTGGCGTATACGGTTCGCTGCGAAAACCGAAGCAATACCTATTTACATGACGCAATTTACTCTGCAGCTCCGGGAGCTGTAGTTGTAGTCGAAGCTGAAGCGCATGATTATGCAATTGCTGGCGGCAATGTCTGCGCAATTGCGCAGAAAAATGGTATAGCTGGTTTTGTGCTAGATGGAGTGTTTCGAGATGTAGGAGAAGTACGCGATATAGGTTTCCCAGTATTTGCTCGAGGTGTCTATCCGAAACCAGGCAAAAAAGGTTCTGAAGGGCAAGCTCAGATTGAAATTCAATGTGGGGGGTTGAAGGTGAATTCAGGGGATTTAGTTGTAGCCGATGAAGAAGGTATTGTAGTAATTCCATTGCTTGACATTGAATCAGTATTGAAAGAGGCTTATGAGAAAAAAATCAAAGCTGAAAATACGACTCTCGAGCAATGGCGTGACAATCACTATCAGAAAATCCAAGCGATAGTTACTGAAAGCGATAGTTAGAATTTTATTGAATGGCGTAGCATATGGAACAATATCGAGGAGCACTTGCTTCCCAACACTTAAAAGAATTATTAGAAAATGGTGCTATTCAAATTCAGCAGCCATTATTTTCTGATCAATTACAACCTGCTAGTTTAGATCTGCGTTTGGGAGAAATAGCGTATCGAGTTAGAACGTCTTTCTTACCTGGTATTCGGCGTTCAGTGCAAACTTGTATTGATAAACTTGCCATGCATGAGATTGATTTACGTAATGGTGCGGTGCTGGAAAGAGGTTGTGTGTATATTGTGCCATTGCAAGAATCACTGGCATTGCCAAGCGAACTTTCTGCGGCTGCCAACCCTAAAAGCTCAACTGGACGCTTGGATGTTTTTACGCGATTGATTGCCGATGGCGCGCGCGAATTTGATCAAGTGGTGGCTGGCTATAATGGGAAGTTATATGCAGAAATTTGTCCACAAACATTTAGTGTTTTGGTTCGTTCAGGCTCGCGCCTGTCTCAACTAAGGGTGCGCTCAGGTCAATCATTTTTGGATGATTTTGATCATGTGCAGTTGCATCAAACGCGACAACTTACGAATGATAAAATTTCGGATGAGCATGTGCGCGGTGGTATTCCGTTAACTGCGGATGTATTGGGTGAAGATAATGATGGTTTAATAGGATATCGCGCCAAGCGTCATGCAGGTGTTATTGATGTCGATAAAGTCGGTGAATGCGGAATTAGTGATTTTTGGGAAGCAATTTATATTAACGATGAGTCTAGGAACTCGGGTTTGATATTAGATCCTGGTGAATTTTATATCCTTGCATCGCGTGAAGCTGTGCATGTGCCCGTTGATCATGCCGCAGAAATGGTGGCTTATGATAATTTGGTTGGCGAGTTTCGGGTGCATTATGCTGGATTTTTTGATCCAGGTTTTGGTGCTCCTGAGGCAGGTGGAGAAGGTTCTAGAGCTGTGCTTGAAGTGCGCTCATATGAAGTGCCGTTTTTGTTGGAGCATGGTCAATATGTGGGTCGATTGGTATACGAGTATCTCAGTGAAATGCCGGATACTGTCTACGGCGCTGGTTTAAGTTCTAATTATCAATCGCAAGGACTGAAACTCAGCAAGCATTTTCGTTAAAATTTCTCTATTGCAGCCAATTTTTAACAAAAATCAATGAAATACTCTAAAAACGCGTTGCAACTGTTTGGTGAAGGGTGTTTAATCAAACTATGAAAATATTAGACAATACAATGAACAATTTGTTGAACGCAGCTACCCAAGTAGTTGTGCTTAACGTCGTCGTGGTGGTGTCAAACTGAATATCAGAGAAAGGTCGTATTTCTAAAAAAGCCTTTCTCATTTGAGAAGGGCTTTTTTAATGCTTTCTTGGTATTGTTAGATCGTTATTTAAAAGACAATAAATTTTAAACATACGTGTTTGCGGAAGAGTGCATATGGCAATAAAGAAAAATAATATTTTAGGTTCTAAGGCATTGTTAGAATGTCTAATAGCTGAAGGGATTGATACCTTATTTGGCTATCCAGGCGGAGCTATCATGCCGGTCTATGATGCGATGTATGATTTCCAAGATCGCCTCACACATATTTTGGCTCGTCACGAACAAGGTGCGATTCATGCTGCTGAAGCCTATGCACGTATTGATAGGAAAACTGCTGCGTGTATTGCAACTTCTGGTCCTGGTGCGACTAATTTGTTAACAGGTTTGTATGACGCCTTGTTGGATTCAACCCCATTAGTCGCTATTACAGGACAAGTTTTTGATTCTTTGCTTGGTTCAGATGCGTTTCAAGAATCAGATATTATTGGGGCTTCTGCACCGTTGACCAAATGGAATTGTCAAATCACCGATGCTGAGCAAATTTCAGATATTTTACGCAAAGCGTTTTATATTGCCAATTCAGGTAGACCTGGTCCTGTGCTGATTGATATCACCAAAAATGCCCAAGTTCAAATGCTTGAATCATTTGAGTATCGTAGCAATCGCGAATATCCTGATGTACATGTTCGTAGTTACAGACCACTACCAAAAATAAAATCAAAGTTGATTGCAGCGGCAGCCGACTTGATTAATGACGCTCAAAGACCGTTGATTTTGGCAGGTCATGGTGTTCATGTTGCGGGTGCTCAAGAGACATTACAAACCTTCGCTGAGAAAACGGGCATTCCTGTGACTACAACTTTTCATGGTTTGTCATCAATGCCAGCTGGTCACCCTTTATATGTTGGTCTGCCGGGTATGCATGGGAACTATGGTCCAAATTTTCTCTCGAATGAAAGCGATGTGGTCATTGCGATTGGCATGCGCTTTGATGATCGCGTTACAGGCCTCTTGCCAGAGTATCTACCTAATTCAAAGGTCATTCATATTGAGATCGATAAAGCTGAAATTAATAAAAATATTCCTGCTTCAGTGGCACTTCATGCTGATGCTAAACAAGCTTTAGAAGCATTGCTTCCACTTGTTGATGAAAAAGACCACCCTGAATGGTTAGCGCGTTTTCGAGAATGTGACCGTAAAGAAAAAGAAGTGGTGATTGATGGCGTGCTCACGCCTAATGAAGATGGTACGTTGAAAATGCCACAAGTGATGCGCATGGTTTCAGATAAGACCAATGGCGGTGCTGTAGTTGTTACCGATGTGGGCCAACATCAAATGATTGGCATGCGCTATTATGAGTTCAGGTCTAAAGATGCTTGGATCAGCTCAGGCGGTTCTGGCACGATGGGCTTTGGTTTACCTGCGGCATTTGGCGCTGCTTATGCAGAAAAGCAAAATGCGGAAAAATCAGGTGAGCCTGCTAGACCCGTGATTGCAGTCGTGGGTGACGGTGGCTTTCAGATGACTATTCAAGAATTGGGCATGTGTAGCCAATGGGAAGTGCCTGTAAAAGTTTTATTGTTAGATAATAATTATCTTGGCATGGTGCGCCAATGGCAGCAATTGTTTTTTGATAATCGTTATTCGCAAGTAGGTTTAACTAATCCAGATTTTGTCAAAATATCAGAAGGTTTTGGAGTGCCTGCAGAACGGGTTAGTAAAACAGATGATTTGAGTGATGCGGTTGATCGATTTTTGGCAGCGAAGACGCCTTATTTATTGCATGTGGATGTCGTAAAAGAAGAGAATGTTTTCCCAATGGTGGCGACGGGTAAATCAGTTGCAGAAGTATCTCTTTCTGCGGAGGAATAATCATGAGTAATTCAGAAAAAATCAACTCCTATACAATCATGGTGTTCTCTGAAAACCTGCCGGGTTTGTTGACTGAGGTGGTCTCCGTATTCACCAGAATCAAGATGAATATTGATACCTTGGCAACCAGTGCATCGCGTATTGACGGCATTCATCGTTTCACATTGACTGTGCAATGTACTGAAAAATGGGTAAATAAAATTGTAGCCCAGCTTGAGAAAAAAATAGATGTGGTTGCCGCTTTTGCTTATCTTTCAGAAGAAGTAGTTGCTCGCGAAGTGGGCCTGTTCAAAGTGGATTCCCAAATTCTTAAGGATGAAGCAAGCAAGCAAGAATTAATGGAGTTGCACAATCCTGCCATTATCGAACAGCATGATGACTATGCAGTGCTTATCAAGACGGGCAAAGAAACGACTATTCAAATGATGCATGATTATCTTGAGCCTAAAGATTGTATTTACGAGTTTGTGCGCAGTGGTCGTGTTGCGGTAGTACGAGCTATGAATCCGTTTACCAAACGATTGGACTTAATGGATCAAGAGTTCCACTAATTATCCAACTGAAAAATTACCGCAAATATAGAAATGCCAATTTTTCGTTACCAGTCTAAACTAGGATATTTTTCTCATATCCCTAAATGTGGTGGATCTTCAGTTGAGGATTATGCTTATGATAATGGTATGGAGCTAGGGCTAATTGACCGTGTGTATCGTTCCCGGGGTGTAAGTAATAAATGGAATATTACATCACCGCAGCATGTTGATGGTGCTTCTGTTGGGAAAATGTTTTCGCCTAGTTTTTTTGATGTTTATTTCGCAGTTATACGACATCCAATAAAGCGTCTTGAGAGTGCATTTAAGCATCAAAAGTATTTTGCTAAATATGTTGAAACGGGAGATTCTCTATCAGAG
This sequence comes from uncultured Gammaproteobacteria bacterium, assembly GCA_964633815.1. Taxonomy (GTDB): domain Bacteria; phylum Pseudomonadota; class Gammaproteobacteria; order Arenicellales; family Arenicellaceae; genus CALKZN01. The sequence goes on along the minus strand of CAZWHW010000011.1, from coordinate 23,170 downwards.
TTTATCAAGCAAGAGTTGCAAGAAAATGCGATGACGATTGGGTATTGTGATAATCATTTTTTACCTCAATCAAAATTTATTATCCCTGGTTGTACCTATAAGCTATTTAAACTCGAAGCAGGTCTTGAAAAAGTAAAATCATATATCGATATTGAGTTTTTTGGACAAACCCAAGACTTACAAATGAAGCACGCCAACAAAGGCAAGGTCAAGCAATATGCGCAAAATCTTGATTTAAATTTAGATGCGGAAGCAAAGGCAATTGTCCTAGATATTTATCAAAAAGATTTTGAAAAGCTTGGTTATTCAATTGATTAGGTAGTCATAAACTTCTTAGTTAATTAGCCAAAATCATTTTGTAGCGAGCATTGTTGCTCTTTTGGGGGCGGGATAGCCTTCTCGTGTTTTAGTAATATCCTCAGGATCCAGAAACTCGCGTAGCGAATAGCCCGCTATCCAATCAGTGCGACGTTGTTCTTCAAGGCTGGTGATGTTTTCTTCGATACAGCGAATATTACTAAAGCCAGCTAGAGACAATTCAGACTTTAGGCGTTTGATTGTTGGAATGTTCCAAACATTACACATGGCGGCATAACGATCTTCTGGGATTAATACATCGTTAGTTAAATTTGGACAGTCTGAATCAACGATCAAGGTCTCTAGCACTAATTCGCCGCCTGTTTTAAGTGTGTCGCGCAGTTCTACGATGTGCTGTTGCATGTCGCGGCGGTGATAGAGGACGCCCATTGAAAAGCTAGTATCAAACAATTCCATGGACGCCGGAAGATGTTCAATTCCAATTGGAATGAAGTCAAATTTCTCAGATTGAATATATTTTTGCGCGGATAAATACTGCATATAAAAACGCAGTGTAGGATCGATGCCTAGCACATATTCAGCGCCTTCGCCAAGCATTCGCCAGCAGTGATAACCGCTGCCACATCCAACATCGAGAACTCGTTTGCCAGCTAATGAGCTAATATGTGGGGCAAATCGTTGCCACTTCCAATCTGAACGCCATTCAGTGTCTATGAAAATATCGAAAAAATGAAATGGGCCTTTACGCCAAGGCATTAACTCTTTCAGTCCAGCTAACAACGCTTGTAATTGTTCATCACTTAATTGCTGCGATGAACCAATTTGAATTGTGTCTTGGTTAAGAATGTTAAGGTCAGATTTAACTGTTGGTAGATTTTCTACAACGTTTAGCCAGTCTGTCAGGTGTCCATGCTTTTTTTGCCAGACTTGTTTTAATAGCACTTCAGTGAGAGCTGGTCGCCATTGGGAGAGTTCGGGTCGATTTAAGAATTTTGAGAAATCAAGAGACATGATTTGTTTAGGTTGCAGAGTAATTAGCGAGCTGAATAGTTATTTGATAGCTAAAAACGAACAAAATGCCATATTTTGGTGCCATTGAGTTACCTGAGTGAAGCCTGAGCTTTGTAAGCGTTTAATATGTTGATCTTGGGTTTCGAGTTTCATTACATTCTCAATGGCATCACGTTTTTGGGCAATTTCTAGATCACTATAACCTTGTTCGCGCTTAAACTGATGATGCAAGTCGGTAATAATGTCTTGCACTTTATTATTATCAAAACGAATTTTTTCAGATAACACTAAGCAGGCTCCAGTATTCATGCCAGCATAAATGGTTTGGATAAGCTGGTCACGATCCTTAGGTGGCAAGAATTGTAAAGTGAAGTTCAATACCACCATGGAAGCATTATTAATTTTGCTGCAGCGAATATCTTCTTGTGAAAACGTTACAGGCGTTTGATAGGAGTCTTTCTGAATATATTGCTGAGCGCGTTTTATCATGTCAGCGGAGGCATCAATACTGAACAGTTGCACGTTTTCTTTTTGTTGAAGACCTTTGCGCATGGCGAGTGTTGATGCACCTAACGAACAACCAAGATCGTAACAAGCACTATTATCTTGTCCAAACTTTTCTGCTAAGTAGGTCAGTCTATGCACTATGCTGGCATAGCTAGGCACAGAACGATTGATCATGTCTTCAAACACGCTCACTACTTCTCGATCAAAGCTAAAATCAGTTAACTCAGCGAGAGGGTTTTGGTAGACAGTGTCACGTTTGCGTGTTGGCATGATTGAAGTTTGGAAACAATTCCGTCAGTTGTTGTATGAGTAGATAACTTTCTTGAACACGCATAGTATAATCGTTTCGTAAAATCGCTCCAAGACAACAATAAACTAATAATGAAGTCAAAAGGATAGAATGTCTCACGACTAAATAATTCATTTATGCTCCAAGCTCTATTTATCATTTTTCCAGTATTTTTTATTGTTTTGTGTGGTTACATCTATGCTCGCTTTTTGCGGCCTGATATGCAGGCAATTAATCGCATGATTTTGGATTTGTTAGTTCCGGCATTAGTTTTTTCTGTAATGTCGAGTAAGGATTTTCAAATTGCGATTTATGCCGATTTAGCGATTGCTGCGTCAATTATTATTTTAGCCTCTGGTTTGACAGCTTTTGTAGTTGCAAAGTTGCTCTCTTATGAATGGCGAACGCTGGTTCCACCGATGATGTTTAGGAATTGGGGTAATTTAGGGATTCCATTGATTGTTTTCACCTTTGGTGAGCAAGCTTTAAATGCTGCAATTATTTTATTCTTGATTGGAAATGTTTGGCATTTCACTTTAGGTATATTTTTGATGAGTGGACGTTTAAGTGTCGTTGAATTCATCAAAACTCCCGTTATTATTGCAATGGTTTTAGGGTTGTTAATCAATGCTATTGATGGTGAGTTGCCGCGTGAATTGGTGCTTCCGATAGAGATGCTCGGTCAGGCAGCTATCCCACTCATGTTGGTTTCTTTAGGTGTTCGTTTGCAGCACGTACATTGGAGTGATTTGTCGATGGCATTTGTAGGAAGTTGTTTAGGCCCAATTGTTGGTATTTTGTTAGCATGGCTATTAGCTAATGTGCTTGGAATGAACCCTGAACAAATGAAGCAAATTATGATTTTCGGTGCATTACCTCCAGCGGTGATGAACTTTATTTTTGCTGAACGTTACCATTTAGAACCAGAAAAAGTTGCATCTATTGTGTTGCTCAGCAATCTAATGGCAGTGTTGGTGTATTTTGTGTTGTTATATCTAATTGTCTAGGAGTGATGTTATTTAAGGCATAACGGTAAAATAATGCTTTAATTGCTATTGAGCTTTGTGTCTCTATAGATGATGGCGTTATAATAACGCCTTTTAAATTTGACTGAAGTTTGCTTGCCATTGAATTTAGCTTGCTGGAACTGCAAATATCATCAACATAATCCAGAAAAAAATTATGCTACAAAAAGAGAGTTATTCTTACGAAGATTTGATTGTTCATGGTAAGGGAGAATTGCCTGGTCAAGATGCTTCTCGTTTACCAGCACCACCGATGTTGATGTTTAATCGTATTGTCAAAATTAACGATGATGGAGGCAAACATGGCAAGGGGAAAATTGTTGCTGAGTTGGATGTTAATCCTGATCTATGGTTTTTCCAATGTCATTTTATTGGTGATCCAGTGATGCCTGGTTGCTTAGGGCTTGATGCTGTTTGGCAGCTGATTGGCTTTTATCTTGGCTGGATTGGCGGTCCTGGGAAAGGTCGCGCTTTGGGTGTTGGTGAAGTGAAGTTCACAGGCCAAGTTGAACCCGATGCTAAGGTTGTTCGATATGAAATAGATATGACGCGCGTGGTATCTCGGAGGTTATTTATGGGGATAGGTGATGCTAGTGTGTTTGTTGATGATCAAGAAATTTATAATATGAAAGACCTTAAAGTAGGCCTTTTCACTTAACAATATAGTGCAAACTAGAATATCAAAAAGCATTAAGAGGTTCTTATGAAACGTGTTGTAGTCACGGGTTTAGGTATTGTTTCTAGTATTGGGAATAATGCTGAAGAAGTTACTGCTAGCCTAAAGCAAGGTAAGTCTGGCATTAAATTCTGCGAAGATTATGCAGAACTCAGTATGCGTTCTCAAATTGCGGGTCGTATAGAAATTGATGTAGATGAATTGATCGGTCGTAAACAAAAACGTTTTATGAGTGATGCCGCTGCCTTTTGTTATATCTCTATGCAACAAGCAATTGCTGATGCTGGTTTAGATTTAGAAGAAATTAAAGACCCTAAAATTGGTTTAATTGTCGGTTCGGGTGGCGGTTCTTCACGTGCCAATGTGCTAGCGGCAGATACGGCTAGAACAAAAGGCGTTAAACGTGTTGGCCCATACTCGGTGACCAAATCGATGGCTAGCACTACTTCTGCTTGTTTAGCAACGATGTTTGGTATTAAAGGCGTTAGCTATTCAATTAGTTCTGCATGCTCAACAAGTGCTCATTGTATTGGTCATGCAGCTGATATTATTCGATCTGGTCGTCATCACACAGTTTTTGCAGGTGGCGGGGAAGAAGAGACATGGGAGATGTCTATTTTATTTGACGCCATGGGCGCTATGTCGAGTAAATATAATGACTCACCGGAAACTGCTTCAAGAACCTATGATGTAGATCGTGATGGTTTTGTAATTGCAGGCGGCGGCGGCATGCTAGTGCTTGAAGAGCTTGAACATGCTAAGGCTCGTGGTGCAAAAATTTATGGTGAATTGGTAGGTTTTGGAGCAACTTCTGATGGTTATGACATGGTCGCGCCTTCTGGTGAAGGCGCAGTTCGTTGTATGCAGCAAGCGCTCGAAGACTTTAATGGCTCTATTGATTATATCAATACCCATGGTACATCCACGCCAGTGGGTGACATTAAAGAACTAGAAGCAATTCAAGAAGTGTTTGCGGGCACTGATATTCCAGCTATTGGTGCAACTAAATCATTAACAGGCCATGCATTAGGGGCGGCTGGTGTGCATGAAGCAATCTATTCATTGGTGATGATGAAAAATGATTTTATGGCAGCCTCAGCGAATATCCAAAACCTTGATCCTGAAGCTGAGGGAATGCCTATTCTGTTCGACCGAAAAGAAGGCAGGTTTGATACTGTTATGTCAAACTCATTTGGTTTTGGCGGAACTAATGCTTCACTCGTGTTTTCGCGATATACAGATTAATCAAGAAATGTCGCTATTTAGGCGGGTGCAGTCTAGGTGGAACAGGGTGGCTGTGAATTTAACAGAATATTGACTTGCCATCCAAATACTAAACAGCCTGAAACTATCCTATCAAATAGATCGTGACTTCCTTAACAATGACTGTTTCTGAACTAAGCCAGCGTCGAGCAGTTGGAGTTTGGTTATTTGTTTGTGCGTTAACAGTCTACATTATGATTATTGTAGGTGGGCTGACACGTTTGACTCAGTCTGGCTTGTCGATGGTTGAATGGGAGCCGATTATGGGCACAATTCCCCCATTTTCATTGGCTGATTGGATGGATGTTTTCAATAAATATAAGCAATCCCCTGAATATCTGAAAATTAATAAAGGGATGAACCTAGCAGAATTTAAAAATATCTTCTGGTGGGAATATGGGCATCGCGTGTTAGGTAGATTTATTGGCTTATTGTTTTTTATTCCATATCTGTTTTTTTTGCTAAAAGGATATATCAAAGGAACATGGAAGCTTAAATTGTTTGGCTTGTTTCTGCTGGGAGGTCTGCAAGCTGTAGTTGGTTGGTATATGGTGAAAAGTGGCTTGGTGAATAACCCACATGTAAGCCAATATCGACTAGCAGCACATTTCGGCATCGCGTTGTTTATCTATGTATTCATGATCTGGTTTATGCTGGACTATTTATATAGTGAACGAAGACGTGAAAAAATACCGCTCAAAACTGGCGCCATTTTTCTGGCAAAGTTGATTATTTTTATGATGCTTACTGGTGCTTTTGTGGCTGGCTTAAAAGCAGGGCACATCTATAACACCTTTCCAAAGATGGGGAATGTCTTTATCCCTAAAGAATTGTTTGCCATGACAGAGTGGTGGCGAAACTTTTTTGAGAATCCAGTGACAGTACAATTTATTCACCGCTATTTAGCTTATGTGATTGCAATAGCGGTTTGTATTCTGTTTTTTAAAGGTTGGCGGCTTGCAGGCGAAAACTCTGGTTTGAAGCTGCGCCAAAGTTTGCTAGTGATGTTGAGCTTAACGAGTGCTCAAATTTGTTTTGGTATCATCACTCTTCTAAAAGGTGTGCCTGTGATGTGGGGTGGTCTGCACCAAGCGACAGGTGTTTTATTATTAACTAGCGTATTATTTGTCGCACACCGGCTTAGTAGAGAGTATTAAATCTTTGCTGCGACTACTTTCATTAAATTAGCTGTATTTTTCATTGCGCTTTTAATGATTGTCGGTAATTCCTCTGCGCCGTTGTCATGCGCCATTTGTGCATGTTTTGCTTCATCAATTTTCATTTGTTCTACAATTGCACGGCTGCGTTGATCATTTTCAGGTAAATAGTCTAAATGTTCGGCTAAGTGTTGTTCCACCTGGTTTTCAGTTTCTTCTAGAAAGCCTAAAGACCATTTATCACCAATCAGGCCAGCGAGTGTGCCAAGCCCTAAAGAGCCTGCGTACCATATTGGATTTAGTAAGCTAGTGCGGCCATCTAATTCAGTAATGCGTTCATCGCACCAACTTAAATGATCGACTTCTTCAGCAGCGGCTTCTTGCATTTTGTCTTTTACCTCAGCTGAGCGTGCAGTCAATGCTTGACCTTGATAAAGAGCTTGAGCACAGACTTCACCTACGTGATTGACACGCATCAATTCGATGCTTTTCTTTCGTTCTAGTTCAGATAAATCCTGTTCAGGAATTTTTCCTGCAGCAGCAGGGCTTTTTCTCTTTGGGCTTTGTTTGGCAAAGATTGATTTCAAGGCTGTATCTAAGCCTGCAATGACATGATCGATGCCTTTAAGTTGAGGAGTCTTATTCATAAGGTATATTTTATAGTATTTCAGGAAAGAAAATTATGCTTGTTTTGCCTTTATATCGGAATTAACGCAGTATATTAAAAAATACATGGAAAAACTAAATATTAGAGTTGACTAATATGTTTATATATCAGATAATGCTTATATAACGAAACGATGATATACCAGTTGTATTAATTTTTTTGTTTTTAAAGTTTTAATACAAAAGGCATATTTTCATGACTCCTTTATCCTCCTTTGGTGGTTTAGGCGCGGCGACAGCAAGTCCCGCGCCCTTTTTTTGCCCACAAGGTTTGTTTACATCACGGCCACAGATACCTTGATGCTTCTTAAGGATATAGGAAAGAACGATGTTATGCCTCGGCGGTAAATTCCATGCAAACCCAAAAATGTGCTTGATGATCAGTTCAATTATTCATACCCAATAGAGAAGGCCAAGTATTCACTTGGCCTTCTCTAATTCAAAAAACTGCTGACAACAATTAGCTGAACTGTTCCAATGTTTTTTTCGTTTTAATTTTTTCTCGAATTTCCTTGTTTGTATAGGTCGGAATTTCGTTTTGACAGCCTTTATCATTATACAAAGATGTCAGAGTGCTTTTACGTGCATCCATTGAGCTGATCATTTGTGTTGTATTTGAGTTATTTACCAACAGAGCTGGCCAGAAAAATAAAGCCGCAGCAACATTTTCCCCTGAAGCACCTTTCTTAGATTGAGCAAAGTTCTTGGCAGCAGTCACTTCACCGATTCTAGTTGCAATTGAATCACAAGCTAAATCTTTGTCGTTGAGCTGAGTTGTAGAAATCGTATTAGTTGCAACACATCCAGTTAACGCTGCAGTACCTAGTCCGATGGTAAGAATTTTTAATAATTTCATGTTTAATTTCCTATATTTGAGTTGTAATCCTGTGCTGCGAATCATAACGTGGAGTTAATCTTTAGCCAACCCTTTTGTTAATCAAAATAATGCAAAATAGCCGAATATCAGATGCAGAAATATTTACTTACGGACTAAGCAAAATTAATAGCCTATGTAATAACCATGAGCGAGATTAATCGATATAGTTACAACACTCATAAAGTGCTTGCACTCTTGGTATAAATCCGTATTATTCGGCGTCCCTATAGCCATTGGGCAAGCAACTAAAAGGTTTGTTCATAATAAGGCTTAACAGCCGCTGGTATATGTACAGCAAGCTCTAAGATTAAACATGCTAATGAGAGTGTGAAAGGTCAATGAGTTAAAACAGAGAAATATCATGAAAACATTTTCCGCTAAGCCGCAAGAAGTCGAGCGCGAATGGTTTGTAATTGATGCAACAGACAAAGTTTTAGGACGTCTGGCTGCTGAAGTTGCACTACGCTTGAAAGGCAAAAACAAGCCAACTTACACACCTCACGTTGATACTGGCGATCATATTGTGATCATCAACGCTGACAAGATTGCTGTTACTGGTAATAAAGAAGAAGATAAAATCTACTATCGCCATACTGAATTCCCAGGCGGTATCAAAGACATGACATTGCGTCAGTTGCGTGAGAAAGCGCCTGAGCGCATCATCCAAAGTGCTGTAAAAGGTATGTTGCCGAAAAACCCATTGGGTCGAGCAATGTTCAAAAAATTGCACGTTTACACAGGCGCTGAACATAGCCATGCTGCACAACAACCGAAAACTTTGGAGATTTAATCATGAGTGAACAAGTATATTTAGGCACAGGTCGTCGTAAATCATCGACTGCACGTGTACGCATTCAAAAAGGTTCAGGCAACATCGAAGTTAACGGTCGTTCGTTAGATACTTATTTTGGTCGTGAAACAGCACGCATGGTTGTTCGTCAGCCATTAGAGCTATTAGAAATGACAGAAACATTCGACATCAAAGTCAACGTCAAAGGTGGCGGCGGCAGTGGTCAAGCGGGTGCAATTCGCCATGGTATCACTCGTGCATTGATGGCTTATGATGAAGAACTTCGTCCAGAGCTACGCAAAGCTGGTTTTGTGACTCGTGATGCTCGTGAAGTTGAGCGTAAGAAAGTAGGTCTTAAAGGCGCACGTCGCAAGCCACAGTTCTCGAAACGTTAGTTCGAACGTATATGCGATTATTGGAAAGCCGAGCTATATGCTCGGCTTTTTTATGTCCGTGAGATGGTTCGTTTTTTTTGCGAGCAAAAAATGAACAATGAAGCTTTATTCGCTAAAATTTCGCGATAAATTCAATAAGCTCTTCCCAGAACCCACACACATCGAAATAAATCCAATGATCACTTTCAGCATTATGCTGATTGTGATTACGATCAACAAAAGAGAGAAGATATTACTTAGTTCAAAAGATTTAATGTCGCCATTGGCTATCCATTTCGCAAAAAGAGACTCTTGTGTTTTGGCATAGTTTATTAAATTAGTAAATAGTTCAGGTTGAGAAAAGAAATTGTATGCAGTGATGGCAAATACTAAGGTAAGTCCTAACGCTATCAATAAAAATGCAAGACCAAGGACAGCTATGATCATTTTTAAAAATGAAGTCTTAACTTGTGGCTTATTTTCTATGGTTGAACTTCCAAGCATTTTAGTTGTTCCTGTTATTATCCTAATTAATGGTGGTTTTTTATTTCAATAGATGCTGACAAGCGCTTTCAATATCAGGGTATTGGAATTCAAAATTTGCGGCAGTTAAATTTGCAGGGATGACTTTCTGGCTACCTGTGAGCAAAATGGAGGCTTCACCTAAAATAAACTTGATAGAGGCTGCAGGAATTGGAATTTGAAATTTTTTACCAAGCATATCGGCAATCGTCATGGAAAGTTGGGAGTTAGTTGCGGACTGCGGGCTCGTTAGGTTGTAGCGATGTCTGGGTATTTCCAGAGATAGGATGTATTTAACTGCATTAATCCAGTCTTGTATATGAATCCAACTGACCCATTGTTTTCCATTGCCAATTTTTCCGTTTAAATGAAATTTTGCTGGGACTACCATTTTTTGTAGGGCACCACCATTTTTTCCTAAGACAACCCCAGTTCTAAGTTGCACCACGTTTTCGGCAATTCGATCAAGTTGATTGGCAGTGCCTTCTAATTGTTGACAAAGATGATGCGAAAAGTGTTCATAATGTTGACTATTTTCTGTAAATTCTTCGTTCGGATTATCGCTGAATCCATAATAGCCAATCGCTGATCCAACGAGTAATTTCTCTAAGGCAATATTCCTTCTTTCTAGCCATTCTTTGATGTCTAACAGGGGTTGAATGCGACTTTCTATTAGTGCTTCTTTGCAGGCTTGGGTCCAGCGGCGATCAATGATTCCAGCACCTGTTAAGCTAATGATGTTATTTAGTGAATCTTCAAATGGGGCTAGATCGTCTAGCTTGTCGATGAGGGTGGGGGAACACTGTAATTTGTCAAAAATAGCTTGGGTTTTTTTGAGGTTTCGAGTTTGTACAACTATCTCGTGACCATCTTCCAAGAGTGATGTACATAATTGCCTACCAATAAAGCCTGATCCGCCAATAATTAAAGTGCTCATGTTACGTTCTCTCTAACCGTTAGCTTGAATTCGCATCGGCCCAATGGGTTCGCCTCCTAACAAATGCATATGGAGATGATAAACTTCTTGTCCGCCATGACGGTTGCAGTTGATCAGAAGACGATATCCATCGTCCGCTATATTTAAATTTTTTGCCATTTTTGCAGCGGTGATAAATAGTTTACCTAATACCATTTGGTCTGCTTCAGTGACATCATTGACTGTTGGAATTAATTTGTTCGGAATGATGAGTATGTGTTCTGGAGCTTGTGGCGCAATGTCGCGAAATACGGTGACATCTTCATCTTGAAATAATATGTCTGCAGGAATTTCTTTGTTTATTATTTTGGTAAATAAAGTATCCATTATATTAACTATAGCAGTTTGGCGGTTGATGGAATGTGAGTTTTATCATTATAGACTAATACTTTTTCATGCAGATTAAATACTTTTCAGATGTTTTCTATTAGAATTGTTCGTCTGAATTTAAGAGATCAAGCTAGATAAATGATTAATGTAGGCATAATTGGTGGAACAGGTTACACGGGTGTGGAATTATTGCGCTTACTTGCAATCCATCCGGAAGTGAATTTGCAAGTTATTACTTCTCGAGGTGAAGCTGGACGTCCAGTGTCAGATTTATATTCAAGTTTACGTGGACACTGTGATATTGCTTTTTCTGAGCCTGATGTGACGGCTTTGAAACAGTGTGATGTGGTTTTTTCGGCTACACCAAATGGTGTGCTTATGAATATCGCGAGAGAGCTGTATGAAGCGGGCGTTAAACTGATTGATTTGGCTGCTGATTTCCGTATTCAAAATATTGAAACATGGGAGCAATGGTATGGCATGAAGCATACTTGTCCTGAACTGGTGACGAAGGCTGTCTATGGCATGCCAGAAATGAATCGTGAGGCAATTAAAAATGCCGATATAATTGCGAACCCAGGTTGTTATGTGACTGCGACTACCTTGGCACTTTTGCCATTAGTTGGAACTAATAACGAACAGGCAGTGATTGATTTGGACGGTATTGTTGTTGATGCAAAATCTGGAGTGACTGGTGCAGGTCGTGGAGCGAGTGTGGCGACGCTTTTTTCTGAAGTTGCAGATAGTTTTAAAGCTTATGGCGTGGCTGGTCATCGGCACCATCCAGAGATTACTCAGAATTTATCAGTTACGGCTGGACAAAGCGTTGATCTAACATTTTTGCCACACCTTGTGCCAATGCAACGTGGCATTTTGGCTAGCATATACGTTGACCCTCAAGCAGATGCTGATATTGCTGCGCATTATGAAGCTCGTTATAAAGACGAACCATTTGTCGATATTTTGCCAGCAGGTGTGTTCCCAGAAACACGTTCTGTTCGTGCTTCGAATATGTGTCGCATTGCTTTTTGTCAGCCAAAAGTTGGTAGTAAATTAGTCATTTTGTCAGTGATTGATAATTTAACGAAAGGAGCAGCTGGACAAGCGGTTCAGAATTTTAATTTAATGTTCGGTTTTGATGAAAAAACGGCACTTTATAATCCAGCGGTGATGCCGTAATTTGTATGAGTTCCTATTCTAAACTGGTCATAAGACCAAAACGCTCTCGTAAATCAAAATTATTGGCGGCGTTTTTTTATGTAGTAATTGCATTTTTTGCAATCAGTTCTGCGACCTATTTAGGCTTTCGTTATGGTTCAAATATTCATGATCGAAGTGCCCAAGCATATGCTGATATCAAACAAAAGCACAAACAATTAAAATCAAAATATGAAGATTTGTTGCTCCAAGAAGCAAAACTAGTACAAGGTCAAAACGTGCAACAAGCGGCTTATATTGAATTGGAAAAAAATTATGGATTAGTTGGTCAGCGCAATGAGTTTTTAAATCGTAGAGTCAACTTTTATCGTAGTATTTTATCGCCAGCAGATGGCGTTAGTGGGGTCAGAATTCACGATGTTAAATTAATTGAAGAGCAAAATAATATTTTTTTCGAAATTACATTAATTCAATCTATCAACCATGATAGTGAAGCAACAGCTAAAGTTTATGTTGAGTTGTATGAAAATAAAAAAGATCGTAAGCCTTTAGTTAGTTGGAAAGCTGATAATCATGATTTTAAGTTTAAATTTTTTGAAACTGTGCAAGGTTTGTTAGTTTCAAAGAAAGGTTTCAAAAATATGTTTTTGAAGATAATTGTGTTGCCAAGAGGTGATTCAGCTAAACAATTGGTTGAGTGGCATGAGGTGTAGCGGTAAGATAAGCGCCTGATTGAAATTTCAATGTTCAAAATTTTGGCGAGATAAGAAGTCAAACAAATAATTATAGGTAATATTATGTTAAAAAAATCTGCAAGCTCAATGCAAGTAAAAAGTTCAGTCGATTCTGTCGATACGTTGATTGGTGTCAATACTGTTTTGCAAGGTGATTTGGAGTTTAGTGGCGGCTTGCGTGTTGACGGTCAAATCAATGGTAATATTAAGTCGCTTGATGGCAATTCGGGTACATTGGTTTTGAGTGAATCGGCTGTTATTGAAGGTAACATTTCTGTTCCACATGTGATCGTGAACGGTCATGTGCATGGAAATATCATTGCTAATGAGCGTTTAGAACTTCAAACTAAGGCTGTTATTAAAGGCGATGTTCGTTATAAAGCAGTAGAGATGGCGTTGGGTTCTTCAGTGAATGGTGCATTAGTGTCTGATTCCGGCAGTTCAGCTATGAAGCCTGCGCAACCATCAATGAAGCCGCAACCAATAGGTACGGGTGCAAAACAAGCTGAGGCCGTAAAAGCAGGAAAATAACTATTTGTCAGATGTTGTTAGGGTAGGATTGTTGGTCTAATGAGCTTGATTCGCGTTATAATCGACCTTATATAAATAAACGATGAATTGAAAAACTGAGTAAAGGTTTATGTCTGATTTACAATTGTCACCAGATACTCCATTAGATTTTACCGCTGATGCAGCATCAAAAGTATTGGAGCTAATTGAAGAAGAGCAAAATGAAGCTTTGAAATTACGCGTGTATGTTCAGGGTGGAGGTTGTTCAGGGTTTCAATATGGTTTTACGTTTGATGAAGATCAACAAGATGATGATACAGCGGTTGATAAGGATGGTGTCCGCTTGTTAGTTGACCCTATGAGTTTTCAATATTTAATTGGCGCTAAAATTGATTATAAGGACGATATTGATGGAGCACGCTTTATTATCAATAACCCAAATGCGAGTACTACTTGTGGTTGTGGTTCGTCATTTTCAGCATAAAAATTTTAGTATCATGGTTTTGGGTCATATCGTTGGCCTAAAATTACAGCTTTTTTTGCTCCTGTAACAGTGGGCAGGTTGCCAGTTTGTTTATTAATGTGACGAAAAGCTAACCAAGCAAAACCCAATGCTTCGACCCAATTGGGGTCAATTCCAAGTTTATCTGTGGATGAAATGGATATTTTATTACCTAAGTAAAATGCTAATCGTTCCATCAAAAAATGATTTTGAACGCCGCCTCCACAGACATAGAGTTTATTTATTGATGGATTGTAATTAAGGATGTCCTGCGCAATACATTTGGCTGTCAAGTTACATAAAGTTGTTTGAATGTCATTTGCACAAAGGTCTGGAAAGTCTAGCAAATTGTTTTCCAACCATGCTAGGTTAAACATGTCTTGACCAGTGCTTTTGGGGGCTTTTAATTGAAAATAAGGATGATCTAAAAGTTGTTGAAGTAAACCTTCATGTACTGTTCCAGATTTGGCCCATGCGCCGTCTTTATCATAAGCTTGCTGTTGGTTTTGAAAAATCCAAGTGTCCATTAATGTGTTGCCAGGGCCGTGATCAAAGCCTGTAACTTCTTTTTCAAACAAAAAAGTTGAATTACTGATACCGCCTATATTGACGATTGCACAAGGTTTCTTGGCGTTAAAAATGTGTGCATGAAAAGCAGGAATTAAGGGTGCGCCTTGTCCTTGTTGTTGAATGTCGGCTTGGCGGAAATTAGCGATGACAGGAATTTGACACAAGTTTGCTAATTGTTGTGGGTCGCAAATTTGTAAACTAAAAGCAGGTTGAGAATTTGGTTGGTGCAGAATAGTCTGTCCATGGTTGCCTATTGCTTGAATGTCTGCGCTAGCGATATCATTTTTTGTTAGGCAAAGCTTAATATGTTCAGAATAGAAATCAGCAAGTTCTTGATCAAGGTCAGATAACTCTTGGTGCTGTAGATTGAATAAAGTGCTAGCAGGGAGAGTTTGCAGGTGACTGATTCGTCTGCGTAGTCGGCTTGGATAAGCCGCAAAATAAGAATGAATTAAGCTGGGAGTACCATTTTTGTCAAAGTCAGCAACAACAATATCTAAGCCATCTACACTGGTTCCCGACATTGTTCCGATAAATGTTGCAGTGTTCATATTCTGTTGAGTGATGGAACGTTGCTGAATTTTGGAAATTGGATTATTTCAAGGCAGGTTCTATGGAATTGTTTTGCGTTGGCTTGACACAGAGTTATTCAAAATATTGATTGTTTGAGCAACTAGATGTGAATTATTTTGCTCAGAACCGATATTATTTAAGGCGATGATTAGAGGCTCTAAATTTTGTTTGAATTCAGCACGTTCACTTTTAGCAACCGATGATGCTTTTGGTGTTTTGTAAGTGAGTGGGTTTCTATGCACTCCATTGACTCGGAACTCATAGTGTAAATGTGGGCCTGTGGATAAGCCTGTTGAACCAACATAGCCAATTACTTGCCCTTGTTTTACATATTGGCCAGATTTAACTTTAGAATTGTATTTGCTCATATGCGCATACAAAGTAGTGTATTTGCCCCCATGGCTGAGAATGATGGTTTTGCCATAGCCACCTTTGCTGCCACGATGAATAACCTTGCCATTAGCAACGCTACGAATCGGTGTGCCAGTGCGAGCGGCATAGTCTACGCCCTTGTGAGCACGCCATTTTTTTAATATTGGATGAAACCTTTTGTGGGTATATCCTGAAGAAATGCGGCTAAATTTCACTGGCGATTTTAGAAAAGTGCCTTTCATACTGGTTCCATCGGGAGCGTAATAACCGGCTAATCCATTTGCATCTATATGGCGTACTGCAGTGAATTTCTCACCTTTATTAATAAATTCTGCTGCAATAATATTTCCTTCTTTAATCATGTTGCCTTGATTTATGTATTTTTCATAAATGAGTTTGAACGAATCACCTTTGCGAATGTCTTTGACAAAATCAATATCCCAGCCAAAAATTTCAGCTAGTTCCAAGATCATATTTTCACTAATACCGGCCTCAGAAGCAGCACCAAAAAGAGAGTGATTTATTGTTCCGGAAGCGTTTTCAGAAACAATGTCATATTCAATATCCTCGAGAGCAACAGTGACATCGCTGGTAACATTTGCAACTAATTGAGACAGTTTTGAATAAGGATAATGAATTTCTTCTAGTTGATTGGTGTCTTTGTTTAAAATAAATTCTAGCTGTTTTCCAGCACGGATATTTTTAAATAATTCACCTTTTTCAGTGTTGACTATTTTAAAGGGTAAATTCGCAGAAAAATTATATTTTTGGAGAATAGAACCGAGAGATTCGCCACGCTTAATGGTATGGAAAATTCTTTCTTTTTCTATAGTTAAGGGTTTGGTGGGCGTATCAATATTCTGTAGTGAAAGCTTGGTTTCTTGCACTAAGATCTCGGCATCGATCTCGGCATCGCTTTCAATGCGATTGTTTGATACAAAACCATAATTTAATGAGCTGAAGTCAATATCTTTTTTCTCAGGTGGAATGAGGCGATTTTCAGCAGTTGTTTGTGTATTTAATATGGTTTCATTTTTTTGCGTGAGAAACCAAGAATAACTAGCAATCACAAATACCAAGCAAACCATTCGTTTGCGGCCGCGACGAGGTTGCAAAACAACTTTGATGGAGCGTTTAATACTTGATTTAGTATTATTTATTATTTTTCTGCCGTTTCTAGGCGGCTCGGGATTAAACGGTTTCAATGAATGCTCTCTTTTTGTTTTGGTTAATCTACCTGTTGTGCATTAAATCGTCAAAGAAAAAGCAAAATATTAACCTTTTTCTTGTATACAGCCTTTAGTCATATTAGTCTTGCGACACACTGAATTTCCGCTGTTTTGATAAAAGCTTGCGCCAAACATATGAAAAGCATTGAAAAACAATTACAAACCATCCGTCGTGGAGCGGATGAGATTATTCCTGAAGATGACTTAATTGAAAAGTTAAAAAAAGGACAACCTTTGACTGTCAAAGCAGGTTTTGATCCAACTGCTCCTGATTTGCACTTAGGTCACACTGTGTTGATTAATAAAATGCGTCAATTGCAAGATCTTGGTCATAACGTGGTTTTTCTGATTGGCGATTTTACCGCTTTGATTGGCGACCCTACGGGTAAGAGTGCGACAAGGCCACCATTGTCAACTCAAGAAATAGAGCAAAATGCAGTAACTTATAAAGAACAAGTTTTCAAGATTTTAGATGAGTCTAAAACGTCGGTCAGATTCAATTCTGAGTGGATGGATGGTTTGGGCTCTGCTGGAATGATTAAATTAGCTGCGCAGCACACGGTTGCGCGAATGCTCGAGCGTGATGATTTCAAAAAACGCTATCAAAATAATCAATCAATTGCAGTTCATGAATTTCTATATCCTTTGGTGCAAGGTTATGATTCAGTTGCCCTTGAAGCTGATATTGAACTAGGTGGAACAGATCAAAAGTTTAATCTCTTGGTTGGACGAGAGTTACAAAAAAATGCCGGTAAATCTCAGCAAAGTATTATAACTATGCCATTGCTGGAAGGTTTGGACGGGGTTAAAAAAATGTCCAAGTCTTTGGATAATTATATTGGTATCACAGATACACCATATGAAATGTTTGGTAAGTTGATGTCGATTTCGGACGAATTAATGTGGCGTTATTTTGAGCTCTTGAGTTTTCGTTCGCTGGAAGAAATTGAACAATTAAAAGTTGAAGTTTCTGATGGTAAAAACCCACGGGACGTCAAGTTTTTACTTTGTGAAGAAATTATTACTCGTTTCCACGATGCGGCTGCAGCTGAGTCTGCGCAGGCAGACTTTATTCAACGTTTTCAAAAAAATGCTATTCCAGACGATATGCCAGAGTACTCAGTTGATCTGACTTCTGGTGTCTTAATTGCAAATCTTGCTAAGGATGCTGGCGTTTGCGCTAGCACCTCAGAAGCGATGAGAATGGTGAAGCAGGGTGCTGTGAAAATTGATGGAGAGAAAGTATCGGACCTGAGATTGTTAATGATGTCGGATAAAGCTTTTGTGCTACAAGTTGGTAAGCGGAAATTTATTAAAATTATTCCTGCTTAATCGAACAATTAAATCTTAAGTATGGCCATTTCAGATCCTCGATTTAATAAATATTGTTCTCTCGAGATTGATGTCCTGACCATTAAGCATAACTCGGGATTTTTTTCGAATTGTTCAATTGCTCTGTATGGAATCATTCAATACGTCAACTATTATAAGAAACTGCCTCGGCTGGTAGATTTTAGCGAAACGTTTCAAAATTTTCGTTCAGTACAAACGAAAAATCCGTATGATCAGTTTTTTTTAGCAAAAGCTAATTCTGAATTTGTATTTCAGTCTGATGAAAAAATTGCATTTAATGCGCTATCAATTTTTGATTACCGTAAGGAATCTTTCGCACAAATAGCACCATTTGTGCAGCACTATTTTTCACCATCTCTCGAGGTAATGAAAAAGGTAGATATGTTAATGGAAAAATGGCACGTTCAGCCTAAAAAGACCATTGCAGTATGTTACAGAGGAACAGATAAATTTCGTGACACTGGCTTGGCAAGCTATGCAGACTTCATTACAAAAGCGAAAACTTTTCAGCAAAAACATCCCGAATACCACATATTAATTCAAACTGATCAGGCGCAATTTTGGCATGCTGCTACTGCGGAGTTAAAAAATGTTTATCGGTTCTCAGAAACGCCGTTTACCACTAGCAATACTGTTATGCATGAAATTATTGATGAGGCAGACAAAATAGAATGGACGCAGTGGTTTATGGCAGCGACTATTGTGATTTCTCGGTGTGCTTTCATTGTCAATCATAGTGGTAATGTGGCTCGTTGGATTTGTTTATATCGACAAAATGCCAATAATATGTCTCAGTATATGAATCAGAAGAAAGTCACTGGTAGTGAGTTGGCGAACCATACTGATTTTTGGTTAAGTTAATGATGTATATATTTAATAATGTGGTTTTGTAAATTCGAATGAATCTGAAGTGGATTTTAAGGTTAGGCGTTTCTATTGGCGTCTCTTTTGCTGTTTTGGGCTTAATGATTCATTTGTTTTCAGGTGGATTATCGCCAGAAAATCGTCCTAGTATTTTCAATGTTTTAGAGCAAACCACGCATTGGCTGTTGTTGGTTTATGGTGCGCTATATCTGGTGCAATTGATGTTAAGGGCGTGGCGGTATCGAATCCTGATTGTGGCTTCTGGCGAACAGCATATCCCGAGTTTTTTTCACATGAGTGTGGTTACAGGTGTGCGTAATATGTTGGTTGATTTATTACCTGCCCGGGTGGGAGAACTGTCATATGTTGCCATGCTCAATCGCGGTTATCGCGTGGGTGCGGATGCCTGTTTGTCATCGTTGACTATTGCGATTGCATTTGATTTTGTCGCTTTGTTGTTTGTGGTCTTGGGTTTATTTTCTATTCAATTGTTAAGTGGCGGTGTTGAAAGCTGGATGCTTGGCGCATTGATAAGTGCAACAGTGATTACTGTGATTGCCATAATCGGTTTGTTTGTGATCGCACCTTGGTTTGTCAAGGTGTTCATGAAGGCAGAGAGCGCTAGGATTAAAGAGTCAAAGATACTGAATTTTATTTTTAAGTTAGCCAATAAGTTTGCTAATGCGATTGAAGTAACGCGGCGTTCTGGAAGTTTGTTGTCAGTTTTTTTTCTTTCTATCGGTATAAGAGTTTTAAAGTATGTTGGCTTTTTCTTGCTTTTTAAAGCAGTAGTTGTACCTAGCTTTGAACAGTTGGCTGGTTTGCCCATGCCACAGGTGGTGAGCGCTTTAATTGGCGGTGAATTAGCTGCGAGCCTGCCAGTGCCAGCGTTTATGAGTTTTGGTGTTTATGAGGCGGGAGGTACGGCAGTATTGACTGCTTTTGGAATTGATAAAATTCAATCATTGATCGCTATGTTAGCAGTTCACATTTGGAGCCAATTATTTGATTATATTTTTGGTGGAATTTGTCTTTTGTTGTTTGTTGTTTTATTCAAGTCGAGCGTTAGGAAGGATCAAGTGAAGAGTGGAAAAAATCAGTTAATAAAAGTTGGTCTAGTTGGCATTGTATTTTTATTTGGTTCTGCGTTGTTGGCAAAAGAATATCGCACCAGCAAAAAAATGGGTTCAGTGACACCGCCTCCAATTGGTGAGGATGTGTCGGCAAAATTTGTTGATCGTTTGGCTGCAACCCGGGAAGAATTGCAAGGCGTTAACGGTTTTGCTGTGTGGAGTTCAAATCGTTTTGGTGATCACGATATTATTAAGATGGAATTGCCCAGTCGAAAAGTGACTCGGTTGACGACTAGCTCGTATACTGATTTTTATCCACGCATTTCTCCGGATGGAAGCCGTGTGGTATTTGCTCGATCTCAAGCGCCTTTTGTTTCGCAGCGCAATTGGGTGGCTTGGGATGTGTATGTGTTAGATATCAAATCGGGAAAAGAAAAATTGGTATCTAAAAATGCCAACTTTCCAAGTTGGGTGGATAATGAATCGGTCAGTTATGCGTATAAAGGTTCTCAATTAGTGGTTAAGAATCTTGGCTTATCGGGTAAGGAAACAGTGGTCTACGACTCTGGTAAAACCAACAAGGTGGCTGCTGGTGCACAGATTGCAACGCCTGAATACAATCCTAAAACCAAGCAAGTTGCATTCACAGGAAGACAGGCGCATCTTGGTATGCGGACTGGCTTTTGGGGAACTGCTATCCAGCAAACAGATAACACCCATACGGGGTTGTATGATGGTTGCCAAGTATTTTTCTCATCTGATAATTCTTATATTTATCAAGTAGTCAATGATTCAGGCAAGTATGATAAACAGGGCAACCAGTTTGTGAAAATTGACCCTGTGACCTATGAGCGAACAGTGTTGTTCGATTTTAATGATGCCTATTCACATATCTATTTCCCAAAGGATTCCAATGATGGTCGTTATATGATTTTTGGTGGCAGTCAGGGTGGACATAATCATGATGAAGCAGATTACGAAATTTTTCTTTGGGATATGCAAACTCAAAAAGAGTATGCAACTCGTCTGAGCTTTCATTCGGGCAATGATAATTGGCCTGATGTTTTTATTCGATGAGATGACTGTTTTCGTGATCAGTTTTTCTTCTCAATAAAAGAAACTTTTGTTACATTTCGTTGCAGTATTCGTTGTCAGGCAAAAAGGATGTGAAATGAGCAAAAGAGAATCGGAATTAAAATTTACTTGTGAGGCTTTTTCTGCCGCTTTTATAAAGCGCGGTATAGAATCTGTTTGTCTGGCAGATGATGATTTCAGTGAGAATATTATTAGCAGCGTCTATTTTGACACTCAAGGTTGGTTGTTTGCTATGGAAAAAGCATCCAGCGATTATTTGAAAACAAAAGTTCGATTACGTTGGTATGAAGCTTCAGATTCTAGTCAGTCTTCAAAAGGTTCCAAATGTTATTTGGAATTTAAGTGTAAGATCGGTTCAAAAAGAACTAAGTCACGAGTATTAATGCCTTTTGCCGGAGATCAAGCCTTATTGGCATTGCAAGACAATGTTAATAAAGAAATGATTCAACAGCATATTAATGAACATGCTCCAGATTTATATGGGCATAATGTAGAGCCAAAGTTTGTTGTGCGCTATGTTCGAAGTCGTTTTAAGGAGCCATTTTCCGATACCCGAATATCTTTTGATACAGACATTCAAGCTTTCAGTGTGGCGAATGGTTTCGCGCAACAAGCATCGCATGTGCGTTTGTTCGAATCAGTTTTGGAAGTCAAGGGTGGGGTAGATGATTTGCCGCATGCCTTACGTAGTTTTCATGCAGGTAAATTAAAAAAAGCTGCATTTTCAAAATATTTTGAGAGTTTTAAATTGCTGTCAGGTTATGAACAGTAATGTCCCGATTACGTACATACTTAAGAAAAAGAGTCGAAAGTTTATAGAGCTAAAATATGAGTAATTATGATTTTATAAAATCGTTGTTTACAACGATTCCAGAGGATACGCGCAATATCACCATGTACAGCTTTGCTTTGCTGTTGGTTGTGTCAATTATAATGGCACTATTGGTTGCGCATTTGTACACCAAGTTTTTTGATGCAAACTCGACTGGTTCTCGAATTCATCGTTCGTTTCCTTTAGTCGGGCCTGCGGTGACGACAATTTTCATCACAGTGCAATTTTCATTGCCTTTGTCTCTTGGCTTGTTAGGAGCGTTGTCGATTGTGCGTTTTAGAACACCAATCAAAGAGCCTGAGGAGATCGGTTTTATCCTATTGGTTATCGCTTGTTCAATTGCAATTGCAACATCCAATATTGCCTATGCAGCTATTTTGTATTTCATTGTGTTTATTTCCTTGCACATTTATATGCACATGTCAGTGTTTAATTCGTCGAATTCTAATGCCGTGATTTTAAATGTATTAATTCAAGGTGAATCAGCGGATTCATCTATGGCTAAGGTCACACAAGTGGGCAAGTTCCTGGCGGATAAAAAAATTAAACATACGGTTTCTAGTGTGCACGTCGATAAACAAAAAACGAATGCTTCTATTGTTTTAAAAAATCACAAAGGTGATGATTTGTTGTTTATGGGCGAGTTGAATGCGGCTAATCCGGATGTTCAATTTGATTACTACCGCAGGTAAGCGAAAGCTGCATTAAGAATATGCAAAAATCGGCATATATTGTTTTAGCAATTTTAGGTTTATTGCTGTTTTCCGATTATTTTCATTTCCGTGAAGCACGTGAAAAGATAGATGGATTCACGGTGAGTGAGTCCTTTTTTCGTAAAAGTAAGCTTGGTGATATTTTAAAAGACAATGCTTTAGTCAAAGTTAGTGCTGGAACGGAAAAGCTTGCTACTAATGATATTTGTGCGGCTAATGAATCCATCAAGGGATATGATTATCACAATACTTATCGCTTGCGATTTAAGATTCATTCAAATGTAATTGAACCGATAAAGCTTAGAGTCTATTTCCCAGAGGCAAAGCGTTACCGTGAGCTTTTGGCGATATTGGATATTCAGCCGGGTCGACAATTTTATACGGTTGATTTTGTCGCGCATAAAAACAAAGATTTTCAAGTGACGCTCACGCCTATAAACCAAAGCCAAATGCTTTTGAGCGATATTTTGGTGGATGGTCGTTATGGGCGGACTCAGGAATTGTTGAAAAATGGGCGACCAATTTTGGGCGACTTTGAACAATCTGTGGAGGTTGTAACTAGTGATCTGAATAATAACCATAAAGGAGTTCAATTTGATGCTGGAATTAATCAGTTAACTTTTTCAGTTCAGGGTGGGCTTGACGATGCGTTGTATTCAGGTGTTTTTCCGGGCAAAAAAAATCAAGGTTTTTGTCGTTATGAAGCGTTTTTACCTGCACCTGTTGAGCCTGTAAAGCAAACAGTTGTGCCGACAGTGAAGCTGTCTGTGAGTGATGAGTACTTATATGGTGAAACAGGCATTGTCGATAA
>CAZWHW010000010.1:17545-55667 GCA_964633815.1 uncultured Gammaproteobacteria bacterium | reverse complement strand
TGCATATTCCTACGAAAACTATTATCTGAAAGCTGATATATCCAAATCTTTAATTTCACAACATATTCAATTTATTAATGAGCACTTTACAGACGGAAATGAAAAGCAAAAAATCAACAAATTGAACATTCTCAAATTAAATGATAGCTCTCAAAGTTGTGAATGGACTCCTGTGAGATCGAACCATTTTGAAGGTTTTGGCTGCATAAACCATATGCAAGGAATTGTAAAACTTATAAAAAATAGCAACAAAAGCTTGAATCATGATATATATTAATAGCTTAGATGCATATTCAAGAATATTTTAATAACCGTAACTAAACGTTATTAAGATATAAGGAACTGATAACACAATTATCTTATTAAAAAAGCAATAAACAATAGATGAATCAAGCCGAAACATTTGCTAAAACTCTTTCGAAATTAGAGTTAATTCCAAACGACATTGTCGGCGAATTAAAAAACATAGAACAGCAAGAAGGGGAGAAAGTAGATCCCAAGATGATTGCTGATTATGTGATTGACCAGCAGCTTACAGACAATGACTCAATGCGCAGTGCATTATCTGAAAAATTTGGCTTGCCGGAAGTCAATCTTGATGCCATAGATTCGAGTCATATTCCTACGGAATATTTCGATAGAAAACTCGCTGAAAAATATCGAGTGCTGCCCATCTATGTTCACAACAAACATTTGTTTGTGGCGATCTTTAATCCATTGAACACCAACCCACTCAATGATCTCCAGTTTAAGACCAAGCTTCCAGTCACACCGTTACAAGCAGGGCCGGTTGACTTATTGAGAAAAATTCAACAAGTAGAGTCATCTCTTGAAGAAAACGCTTTGGATAGTCTTGACGCCGATGGTGATCTCCATGAATTTGGTGATTTAGACCTAGTAGGTGAAGAAGATGAAGAGATCGACACAACAGAAGTTGATGAAGCTCCTATTGTCAAATATGTTAACAAAGTATTACTTGACGCCATTCGTCAGGAAGCGTCTGACATTCATATTGAACCTTTTGAAAATAAACTAAGGGTTCGTTTTCGTACTGATGGTGTACTGCGAACGGTGGCCAACCAACCCATCACCTTAGCCCCGAAAATTGCAGCGCGATTTAAAATCATGTCTAAAATGGATATTGCTGAAAGGCGCATCCCTCAAGACGGACGGATGAAAATCAAACTTTCTAAAACCAAAGATATTGATTTTCGTGTCAACACATTGCCTACCATGTATGGTGAAAAAATTGTTATTCGTGTTCTAGCTATGGGCAATGAAGGCTTAACACTTGATCTGCTTGGCTTTACTGATGTTCAACTAAAAGCCTATGAGGCTGCAGTAAAACAGCCCTATGGCATGGTGCTGATTACCGGCCCGACTGGTAGCGGTAAAACTGTATCTTTGTATACGGCACTTGGCATGCTTAATAACGACGATATTAATATTTCTACTGCTGAAGATCCTGTAGAAATCAATGTTGAAGGCATTAACCAAGTTAATATTAATGATAAAGCAGGACTAGACTTTGCTTCCGCGTTGCGCGCTTTCTTACGTCAAGACCCTGATATTATTATGGTGGGGGAAATCCGAGATCTAGAAACGGCTGAAATTGCTATTAAAGCGTCTCAAACTGGCCATTTAGTATTATCTACATTGCACACCAATGATGCCCCTGCAACCCTAACACGATTGTTAAATATGGGCGTTCCGGCTTTCAATATCGCTTCAGCAGTGACTTTGATTGTTGCACAGCGCCTAGCTCGAAAACTATGTTCTAACTGCAAAACTAAAGCGGACATTCCAAAACAAGCTCTGTTAGATGCAGGCGTCAAAGAAGCTGATATAAAAAGCTTTAAAGCCTTCAAAGCTGTTGGTTGCGAACGCTGTGTCGAAGGCTATAAAGGCAGATCAGGCATTTTCCAAGTCATGCCTATTACAGAAGAAATCAAAGCCTTAATCATGGGTGGTTGCACACAACTAGACATTGAAGAATTAGCCGCAAAACAAGGCATATTAGATTTACGTGAAGCTGGATTAACCAAAGTAAAAGAAGGCGTGACGACCTTAGAAGAAGTATATCGCGTCACCAATAGCTAGAAAATTGATAAATTTACGAGTCATATTATGGTAGAAAAAACAAAAAAATCTAAAAAAAGCCATATATATATATGGAAAGGTATAAATGCTGGTAGAAAAAAAGTAAAAGGTGAAATTGTCGCCAGCAACATTAGTGATGCAAAAAAAAGACTACGCGTAAAAAATATTCGTGTCACTTCAGTCAAAAAGAAGCCCAAACCAATATTCTCAAAAGGCAAGCCGGTAGACTCAGCAGACATATCATTTGCATCAAGACAAATGGCAACTATGATCGGCTCAGGCATGCCCATTGCTCAATCTTTGCAAGCTATCGGCAAAGGTCATGAAAAGAAAAGTATGGAGAACATGCTAGGCAGCATCACCACTGATGTTGAAAGTGGCACATCTTTAAGTGTAGCCTTATCAAAGTATCCTCTACACTTCAATAGGCTATACACAAGCTTAGTAGCCGCTGGCGAAGAGTCAGGAAAGCTAGACACTTTATTAGATCGCGTCGCAACTTATCAAGAAAAGATAGAGTATTTAAAGAAAAAAATAAAATCTGCGATGACTTATCCAATATCTGTCTTAGTGATTGCAGTAGCCGTAACCATTGTATTACTAATATTTGTCATACCTCAATTTGAAGCGCTTTTCCAAGACTTTGGAGCCGATTTGCCTGCACTAACAAGAACAGTCGTCGATATGTCACGCTGGATGCAAGCACACTGGTGGAAGTTTCTTGGCGTCATAATTATTGTTATTTGGGGTTTGATAGCATTCTACAAAAGGTCTGATAAATTTAAATTTCTTCTAGACCGCATCTTACTCAAAGCACCTATTTTTGGTGTCGTGGTGAAAAAATCAGCGCTAGCACGATATTCTCGAACCCTAGGAATTGTCTTTGGCGCTGGCGTACCATTAGTTGAAGGCATGGATACTGTTGCTGCTTCTACTGGCAATCGCGTCTACGAACAAGCGGTGAAAGGTATTAAAAATCAAATTGCCACTGGTCAAACTCTCGCATCCTCAATGGAAGAGACACAATTATTTCCAAATATGGTGCTG
This sequence comes from uncultured Gammaproteobacteria bacterium, assembly GCA_964633815.1. Lineage (GTDB taxonomy): Bacteria > Pseudomonadota > Gammaproteobacteria > Arenicellales > Arenicellaceae > CALKZN01. Next base: position 52,520 of record CAZWHW010000010.1, on the reverse strand, counting down.
CAAATGGTGTCTAGTGGTGAAGAATCAGGTGAATTAGAAACGATGCTTGGCAAAGTCGCTGATTTTTATGAAAGCGAGGTTGATGAAGCCGTAGAAAACCTTGCCAGCTTAATTGAGCCTATTATGATAGTTGTGCTTGGGGTGATTATTGGCACAATGATTTTAGCCATGTATATGCCAATCTTTAAATTAGGCTCAGTCATCTAGATTGATCAATTAAAATGAGTTTTGTAGATTCTATGTCTGCATTGCCTTTGGTAATGCAGTTGCTTTTTGTGGGCCTTTTTGGACTTTTAGTTGGCAGCTTTTTAAATGTTGTCATTTTAAGACTACCTAAAAAAATAAAATGGGAATGGACCGAACAAAGTACTGAATGGCTCAAAACATCTCCAAAAAATGATTCAGAACGTCCAGCTGGCATCACTCTTGAGCCATCGCATTGCCCAAAATGCAAAACAAAAATCAAACCTTGGCATAATATACCCTTATTAGGCTATCTATTATTAAGAGGGAAATGTGCTGCATGTAAGCAACCCATTTCTATTCGTTATCCGATTGTTGAGTTTGTTACGGCTGTATTAACTGCTGCTGTTATTTGGAAGTTTGGTTTTACGTTAGCTGGCGGTTTAGGGATAATTTTAACTTGGACTTTAATCGTTCAAACTGGCATTGATTTTGACAACCAACTACTACTCGATGAAATTACCTTACCTATTCTTTGGCTAGGTCTCTTAGCCAGCTTATTTCCGGTATATGCCAGCCCTGTTGATGCCATCATTGGTGCTGCAGCTGGGTATCTGAGTCTATGGTCTATATTTCAATTATTTAAATTATTAACTGGCAAGGAAGGCATGGGTTATGGTGATTTCAAATTATTAGCCTTACTAGGTGCATGGCTTGGTTGGCAGTATTTACCACAGATCGTGCTCATTTCAACACTTTTAGGCAGTCTAGTTGGAATAGCCTTAATCATATCCAAAAAAATTAACCGTGAAAAACCGATCCCTTTCGGACCTTATATTGCTGCTGCTGGCTATATCGCGCTTATTTGGGGTGAGAAAATTAACCAAAAATATCTTAGCCTTCTGTAATATTTAGCATGCTAAAAGTTGGACTCACCGGTGGTATTGGCTCAGGCAAAACGGTCGTTTCTGATGCCTTTACATCGCATGGTACACCAATTATCGACACCGACATCATTGCACGAGAAGTTCTTAGCCGCGAAAAAGGTTTACTTGACCAGCTCTCTACAACATTTGGATCGGATATCCTCGATGATCAACAACGGTTAGTTCGCAGTAAATTACGCGATATTGCTTTCAAAAATAAAGAAAGCAAACAAAAGCTTGATGCCATTATGCATCCAGCCATTCGCCAAGCAACGCTAGAGCAAATCCATAATCAAGAGAAAGGAGATAACCCTTATTGCATAATCGTTGTGCCATTGCTAATCGAAACGGGCTTCATCGAACTTGTTGATCGTGTGCTAGTCGTCACCGCACCTTTTGAGATGAGACTCAAATGGTTAAATAAACGCAGTCAACTCAACACCGAAACAGCCACTGATATCATAGCCTCACAAACTACTGATACAGAGAAATTAGCCGTTGCCGATGATCATATTAACAATGATAACGATCTAGCAACGATTCAATCTAAGGTGAAAGAACTACACAAACACTATCTTAGACTAACGAACTAAGTTTTTGTTCCCAAATACTAGAAATAGCTGCCACTCCTTGCCCGCCATGTAAATAAACTTGTTCAATATCTTGTTCTCCAACTCCACCTAAGGCATAACAAGGCAGCTTGGCAGAGTTAACCAATTCAGCAAATGCACGCCATCCCAATGGTTCTACTTTTGGATGACTGGATGTGTGATTTACTGGACTAATAAAAGCAAAATCAGCAACCTGTTGAGCATGCTTTAACTCTGATAAATTATGACAAGATGTTCCCACCCAAAACTCAGGCAACTGCTGACGGGTATTATATTTCTGACAGCGTTGATGATTAAGATGAACACCATCAAAACCCAACTTAAAAGCTTGCTCAGGATCACCATTTAAAATAATCAATGCTGACTTCGCAGTCTCACGAAACATTTCTAAATATTCTTGGCATTCGCTTAATGATAAATCTGATTCACGCAAATGTACTGCAAAGCGACATACACCTTTTTGCTGGTAATGCTTCAGCACATCTAAAGAAGTTTTCAAACCATACGATTGTAGATTCGAAATCATATGTAATGCAGGCAGCTCAATAGCATTCACAATTGCAGTGTTAGCCGCCAAAAAGTCTAACTGATGGCATTCTGAAGGATTCACCCATTTTACAGCCTGACCTTCCGCACCTATTGGCTCACCTAAAAACTCATCAATTAAAAAAACAAACAATCTAACTTGCCTATCAGGATAATCATGCTCCAGAGTTATTAATGGTCTCGCAGAAAGAACCTGAATCCCTAACTCCTCACTAAGTTCACGGCTAAGCGCTTCAATTGGCTGCTCTCCTAGATCAAGTTTGCCGCCAGGGAATTCCCATTTTTGGTAATAACGATCTTTAACTAAACGCTGACCCACTAAAACTTTCTGCGCTTGTTTGATAACGCCAACTGCGACCTCAATTCGCTTTTTTCCCATATCTAATTTAGATAGATAACTCTGCTCATAACTACAAAATTAAACCATGAAACTAACTTCGATAATCCGCATTAATAGACACATAGTCATGTGAGAGATCCGAAGTCCATACAGTTTGATTGAATTCAGTTTCTCCTAATTGCACATCAACCACTAGTTCTGATTCATTAAAAACCACTTGACCTCGTGCTTCGGTGTAATTTTTATCCGGTTGTCCTTTAGTAACAATCGCTAATTTATTAACACTGACATTAATCAAATCAGGATCTAAACCATCGACCGGCGCCTTACCTATTGCCATCAACAAACGCCCCCAATTAGGATCACTAGCAAAAAAAGCTGTTTTAACTAATGGGGAATGAGCAAGGCTATAGGCAACCGCTGCACAAGTTGTTTGATTCATACCACCTCGAACATTCACTTCTATGAACTTTGTCGCACCTTCTCCATCACGAATAATCGATTGCGCCAGCAGTTTCGCCACTTCCTCAAGAGCAACGTATATTTCCTTAGCATCAGAACTATCAATAGAATCTATGCAATCGTGACTCGCCTGTTGCGTAGCGGTAATCATAAAAGCATCGTTTGTCGAAGTATCACCATCTACTGTAATCGAATTAAAACTTTTATCAGCTATTTGTCCAACATACTCATCAAGCATTTTCTGCGAAATGCACGCATCAGTAACTATGTACGCGAGCATAGTCGCCATGTCAGGACAAATCATGCCAGAGCCTTTAGCTATACCTGTAATCGTCACTTCAGTATTAGCTAGTTTAATTTTTTTACTCACAGCCTTCGGCAGAGTGTCCGTTGTCATGATTGCCTTGGCCGCAGGCAACCATTGCTTTTGTGCAGAAAGTTCAGCATTCTCAATGCCTTGCTTAATAGCCTCCATCGGTAACTGCTCACCAATAATACCCGTTGAAAAAGGCAAAACTTGTTCTTTTTTAATACCTAATTTATCGCCAAGGAACTCACAACTAGTCAATGCTGATTGCAAACCCTGTGCACCAGTAACCGCATTTGCATTACCAGAGTTAATCAAAAATGCACGTGGTGAAACTGTTTGTAAATGTTGTTTGGCCACCTGAACAGGCGCTGCACAAAACACATTTTTAGTAAACACTGCACTCGTTATAGAACCCTCAGCAAAACTTATTATCAATAAATCATCTCTATCAGCATATTTAATGCCTGCAGACACAGTTCCTAGCTCTGCACCTGGAACATCGAATAATTTTTTAGGGGCTGATAAATTAACTGCCATTTGCAATAAGCCTTCTCAAAATAAATGATTTACTTAAGCTTACCGCAACATTGTTTATATTTCTTACCCGAACCGCAAGGGCATGGTTCATTACGACCAACTTTTGGGCCCGCACGACGTACTGTATCACTTGAACTGCTCTGCACTTGCTCATCAGCTGGTGCTTCTTGAGCTGCAGAACCAGCATGCTGAAATTCAAGCTCAGATTGATCTATCTGCTTTTGATTTTCCATTTCAGCCAAATCCGTATCTTGTTGAAGTTGCACTTTGGATAACAACGTCACAACTTCAAATTTAATACGTTCCAACATCTCAGTAAACATATTAAATGCTTCACGCTTATACTCTTGCTTCGGATTTTTTTGTGCATAACCACGCAAACCAATTCCTTTGCGCAGATAATCCATTTCAGCCAAATGCTCTTTCCATTGGGTATCTAAAATCTGCAACATAACAGCTTTTTCTAGATGACGAAAAACCTCAGGACCATGTTGTTCTTCTTTAGATTTATAAGCAGCTATAATTTCCGCAAAGATTTTTTCTCGTATAGTTTCTTCATGCAATGACTGGTCATCTTCAAGCCATTGTTGGACAGGCAAATCAATCGCAAAATCAGAGCGCAAATCGTCTTCTAAATTTGCTATATCCCATTGTTCATCAATACTTTCTGGTGGAATACTGCGACTAATTACCGAATCAATCACATCAGACCGCATTTCTTCAAGGTTGGCTTCAACATCGTCTTCACCCATCAAATTATTGCGTTCTTCGTAAACAATTTTGCGTTGCTCATTAGCAACATCATCATATTCCAGAAGCTGTTTACGAATATCAAAGTTGTGACCTTCGACTTTGCGCTGAGAGTTTTCAATCACTCGCGAGACTAGTTTACTTTCAATTGCCTCACCTTCTTCCATACCAATGCGCTGCATCATGGAAGAAATTTTGTCTGAACCAAAAATACGCATTAAATTATCTTCTAAAGATAAATAAAACCGAGTTTCACCAACATCACCTTGACGACCTGAACGACCGCGCAATTGGTTATCCACACGACGTGATTCATGACGCTCTGTGCCAATCACATACAATCCACCAGAATTTAATACTGCTTGATTTCTCTCTTGCCAATCTTGTTGGATTTTCTCCTTGTCCGCATCGCTCTCAACAACATCTAACTCACTGTCAATACTGCCTCCTAATACAATATCTGTACCACGGCCTGCCATATTAGTTGCGATAGTGATAGACCCTGGTCGCCCTGCTTCCGCAATTATTTGAGCTTCGTTAGCATGGTTTTTCGCATTTAATACATTATGAGTGAGCTTTGCTTTTTTAAAAGCTGCCGATAACAATTCGGAGTCCTCAATAGATGATGTGCCAATTAAGATTGGCTGACCTTCACTATTTCTTACCTGAACATCATCAATAATCGCCTGGAACTTCTCTTGCATGGTGCGATAAATCATGTCTGACTGATCGGTTCTCTTCACATCCATATGCGTAGGCATAACGACTACTTCAAGACCGTAAATCTGTTGGAACTCTTCTGCTTCAGTATCTGCTGTACCAGTCATGCCAGATAATGAATTATATAGTCTGAAATAATTTTGGAAGGTGATCGATGCCAATGTTTGATTTTCATTCTGAATACTGGCGCCTTCTTTAGCTTCAATGGCTTGATGAAGACCCTCACCCCAACGACGCCCATCCATCATACGACCAGTAAATTCATCAATAATGATGACTTGATCATCTTTAACCACATAATCCACGTCTTTGTGATACATGTAGTTCGCGCGAATACCCGCACTGATGTGATGCAGCAAACTTATGTTAGCAAGATCATATAAACTACTGCCTTCAGCTAACATCCCAATTTTTGCTAAAAGTTCTTCCGCGTGCTCATGCCCCTCTTCACTCAAATGCGCTTGCTTTGACTTTTCTTCCAAAGAATAATCGCCAGGACCATCTTCTTCTTGCTGTTCAACTAACTGTTTTACTACACCATCAATTTTCTGACAAACTTCGGCAGAACTTTCAGCAGGCCCAGAGATAATTAACGGTGTTCTAGCTTCATCAATTAAAATTGAATCGACTTCGTCCACCACTGCAAAACCCAGTTCGCGTTGAGCTTTTTGCTCAGTTTCAAACTGCATATTGTCGCGCAAATAATCAAAACCAAATTCGTTGTTCGTGCCATAAACAACATCGCAGCCATAAGCGGATTTTTTTTCTTCTACGCTCTGACCAGCAATAACAACTCCGACTGTAACGCCAAGAAATTCAAAAATTTGCCCCATCCATTGCGCATCTCGATTCGCTAAATAATCATTGACAGTAATTACATGAACACAGCCATTCAAAGCATTTAAATAGCTCGGCAAGGTTGCTACTAGAGTCTTACCTTCACCTGTTCTCATTTCAGCGATTTTGCCTTGATGAAGAACAATGCCGCCCATCATTTGCTCATCATAGTGGCGTAAGCCAATAGTTCTAACTGAAGCCTCTCTAACAACAGCAAATGCTTCAATTAACAAATCATCTACATTGGCACCATCTTCCAAGCGTTGCTTAAAATCTGCTGTCTTATCTTTGATTTGCTCATCATTTAGCAATTGCAAGTCTGCTTCTAATGCATTAATTGCATTGACAGTTTTTCGCATATTTTTGATCTGACGATCATTGCGACTTCCGAAAATTTTCTGTAACACTGATTTAACCTACAATACTTTTTTAGACAATGAGTTCTTATTTGGTGACAAAAAATCACTATACAAGAGTCTAACAAAGAAATTCTATTAGTCACCGACAAAATGTCACGACGGACATAAAAAAATTATTTTTTTTCTTATTTAATATATGGATTAGGATCTACAGCTTTTCCATCTTTGTAGACTTGGAAGTGAACATGCGGTCCAGTTGATCTGCCTGTTGAACCTGCTTCAGCTATCTTATCACCCTTGCTAATAGATTGACCGACTATCACGACATTCTTTGAATTGTGTGCATACAATGTACGCAAACCATCGCCATGATTAATTTCAACAACATTACCAAATGACTTTTCTCTTTCTGATCGAACTATAATACCATCGGCAACCGCAATCACATCTGCACCATGCTTAGCGGGGAAATCTACACCTTTATGAAACTGTTTTTTTCCCGTAAATGGACTGGCACGCCAACCAAATCCTGACGATATCCACCCCCTTTTAACTGGCATTCCTTCTGGGGTTTGTCCTTCTTTTAAAACCATTTCTGAAAGAGAAACACCTAATGATTCGATTGCCGCTTCTCGCTCAGAAAGCTTATCTTCCATTTGGAGAATATCATTTGATAATGAATTAACATCAAAATCTACAGAAATACTATCTGACCCGCCCTGAGCAGGTTCATTACTAAAATCATATGCTTCAATATCAATATTTGCGACACGTGCTAGCCTTTTCTCTACAGCATTAATTCGAGACACCTGTGCCTGCAGGCCACCTAATCGAGAACTTAGTCCGGCAAGGTTATTTTTTAAATCCGCTTTTAAATCCGTTAATTTTTGCCGTTCTTTGGCAATCTCTTTTTCTAATTGATACGGAGCAATACGCTTGTAATGTTTAACCAGCGCATGATCTACTTCAGCCATATAAGCACCAAGCACGAATACAGCAGAACTAAGCAGCATAAAACTAATCGCAATTCCAGCAATCAATGTCTTACTTATACTAAGCGTTTTCGGCTTAGAAGCATTATCTTTTAAGAAAATTAACTTCACTAAATTAAATTATTTTTTTACTTAAATAACGGAGGGACTTGCAACTTTTGGCAGTATAGCTAGATTGTTATATCTTGTAAATTCTTAAGCACCAATATGGTTCTAAAAATCATATATTTTTTTACGCTATTTGCAAAACGCTTGAAACAAATTAATTTTATAAGAAACTAGAGACTAAATTAACGTAAAATATTTAGCAATTTGCAACATTAAAATTTAAAAATCACGTGCATAGTATCACCGACATTCTACAAAATCATACCCGCACAAAAACTATTGCGGTACAGATTCAACAACTGAAAAAAATACATTCTGTTTGGCTAGAACTCATCGATTCCAATCAAGAGACAGCTAAGATAGATAAGGTATTGCTTGTAAAATCAATACCTGCCAGCATCCATAACAACACTTTAAATATTAGTTGCGAAACAAACATGATTGCTCATCATTTTCGCTTCGCTGAAGAAACCGTTCTACATTTACTTGAAAAGAAAGGAATTAAAAATATCCTTCAAATACGAACTTTTGTAAACTTCCAAGAATCGAGTTTTAATCCAGAAAAAACAAGCATTAACGTTCATAGGGAAGTGCACCAAGAAACCATATTAGCGCTAAAGCAACTCTCCACCACATGCCAATCTAAAGAACTAAATAGCTCCATTAAGAAGCTACTTACTCAATTAAGAAACATCAAATAAATTCAAAGACAAATCTATTAGGCTATTGCTAATTGACTGAAGGCAATAGGTGCTTGCTCAACATCTTCAAAAGTGACCAATTCCCAAGCCGACTCATTTTGCATCAACGCTCGCAGCAATTTATTGTTCAGCGCATGTCCTGATTTATGCGCACTAAACAAGCCAATTAATGGATAACCAAGCAGATATAAATCACCAATTGCATCTAGTATTTTATGTTTGACGAACTCATCCTCATAACGCAAACCGTCTTTATTAAGAATGCTATACGAATCCATTACTATTGCATTATTTTGACTACCACCAAGAGCTAAACCGCGCTCACGCATTGCTTCTACTTCATGCATGAAACCAAAAGTTCGCGCCCGACTAATTTCTTTTACAAAAGATGTGCTGGAAAAATCAATCTCGGCTTTTTGCGGTGATTTATTAAAAATTGGATGATCAAAATCAATTGAAAAAGATACTTTAAAACCATCAAACGGCTCAAATTGTGCCGATTTATCACCATCCTCAACCCGAATAACATCTTTAATTCGGATAAATTTTTTCGGTTTTGCCTGCTCAGTCAAACCTGCAGATTGAACCAAAAAAACAAAAGGCCCAGCACTTCCATCCATAATTGGAACTTCTGAAGCATTTAATTCAACATAAGCATTGTCTACACCTAATCCAGCAAATGCTGACATCAAATGCTCAATAGTTGAAACACTGACATCTCCTTGACATAAAGCTGTTGATAAACGCGTATCGCCAACACTTCCAGGCTTAGCTGGTAGTTCAACAACTGGATCTAAATCAATACGACGAAAAATAATACCCGTATCAACTGGAGCAGGACGTAATGTGAGGCAAATTTTCTTGCCAGTATGTAATCCAACACCTGTGGCTCGAATTACATTTTTCAAAGTTCGTTGATTAATCATGCAGTATATTCAACCTTATATTGCCAACAAAAAAGATGGGAGATAATACATTATTTGGGAGAGATTATATATCATCCACCACTTTTTTGTTGCTTATTAATATTTAGCCTAAATTCAGCCTATAAAAACCTCAAAATGATCTATTTTTTACAGCAATTAATCATATTGCTCACGTAAAATTGTTGGTAAATCATATTTATTTTCACTATCTGCATCAGGCAGAGAATCGACCGACAAACCACTTCGAGGTCTTACTAATAAATCCTCATCAGCTTGTACGTCTTCATACCCACCTACTGCGCGTCCAATCGGCCTAACTACTTCTTGTTCTTGCGGTTTTTTGATTGTTTCTGGCTTTTGATTCGTATCTAAACCTGTCGCCACCATTGTCACCCTTAGTTCATCACCAATACTGTCATCAATGGTTGTACCAATCACTACTTTGGCTTCACCAGAAGCCATCTCATTCACTAACTCACCCACTGTAGCAAATTCGCCAATAGTGATATCAGCAGCAGTGACATTCACCAAAATACCACGAGCACCTGAAAAATTAACATCTTCTAACAATGGACTAGACAATGCTTCTTTGGTCGCTTCTTCAGCACGATTCGAACCCTCGGCTGACGCAGCACCCATCATGGCATCACCCATTTCAGACATCACTGTTCTAACATCAGCGAAATCCACATTAATAGTACCAGGCCTAGTGATTAACTCGGAAATACCTTGAACCGCTCCCGAAAGAACATTGTTGGCTTCTCCAAAGGCTTCCTTTAGACCCGCGTCTTTACCCATAACTTGCATCAATCTTTCATTTGGAATGGTTATCAAGGAGTCAACCGAATCTTTTAACTGTCTAATACCCTCATCTGCGATCTTGCAACGATTCTCAAAGCTAAATGGACGAGTTACCACAGCAACTGTTAAAGCACCAACATCTTTTGCAATTTCAGCAAATATTGGTGCTGCGCCTGTGCCTGTGCCACCGCCCATTCCAGCAGTGATAAAAATCATATCCGCACCATGTAATGCTTCCGCTATCATTTCACGATCTTCAAGTGCAGCTTGCCGACCAATATCAGGATTAGCGCCAGCACCCAAACCTTTAGTTTGATTGCGGCCAAGCTGCAAGACTTTAGTTGCGTTAGATTGCTGTAAAGCTTGCGCATCTGTATTTGCACTTATGAACTCTACGCCTTCAATTGCATGCTGTTGCATATAATTGACCGCATTACCGCCACCGCCGCCAACACCGACGACTTTGATCACGGCTTGCTGGTCTTCAGCATCTATGATTTCAAATTTCATTTTTCTCTCCCAAGAGTTTTATTATATTAATGTTAAAAATTATTCTTAAACCACAGTGATAAACGGCTTAATAATGGTTCTGAAACTTCTTTTGGAGTATTGACATCTAAATTCTCCAATTCTTTATGACCAAATTGAACTAAGCCCACACCTGTCGCATAGATCGGGTTTTTCACAACTTCGCTTAAACCAGACACAGATTCAGGCATACCTAAGCGAACTGGCATATGAAACACTTCTTCAGCTAGCTCAACCATGCCCAACATTTTTGAACTGCCACCTGTGAGTACAATTCCTGAGCGAATCAAAGGAGCTAAATTATGATTGACTAACTCTTCTCGAATAAGTCCATACAACTCCTCAATTCGAGGTTCAATTATTTCTGACAATGTTTGTTGAGATAACTTACGGGTTTCTCGGTCACCTGCAGTTGGCACATCAACGCTCTGATCTGAATCCGCTAACTGAGTTAATGCAACACCATATTTATGCTTGATTTCATGGGCCGACTGTTTTGGTGTTCGCAACACAACCGCAATATCATTGGTTATTTGATCACCCGCTACTGGTATAACCGCTGTATGCCGAATTGCACCATCTACATACACCGCAATATCAGTCGTGCCACCACCTATATCTACCAAACAAACACCGAGTTCTTTTTCATCTTCACTGAGTACTGATGCACTCGAAGCTAATTGCTCCAAAATAATTTCGTCCACTTCCAAGCCGCAACGATGAATACATTTAATAATATTTTGCTCGGAGCTAACCGACCCCATGACAATGTGCAAATTAACTTCAAGACGAACTCCTGTCATACCGACAGGATGACGCACACCATCTTGATCATCAATAATGAATTCTTGAGGAATAATATGCAGAATTTTTTCATTTTTTGGGATATTAAGTGCTTGCGCAGCTTCAATAACACGATCCACATCAGTTTGAGTGACTTCACCACCCGCTATCCTGACTGCACCACTTGAATTAACACTGCGAATATGTGCGCCTGCAATACCAGCAAATACCGATATCACATGACAACCCGTCATCAATTCAGCTTCTTCGACTGAACGTTGAATTGCGTTAATTGTCGCTTCAATATTCGCTACAACGCCTTTACGCATACCTACGGATGGATGGTGACCATAACCAATCACTTCAATTATATTATCGGCGTTCACCTGACCAACTATTGTTAATACTTTAGATGTGCCAATATCTAAACCAACGATTAATCTATTTTCTTTTTTATTAGCCATTCCAATACCCTCAGCAATTAAGCATCGGTTTCACCTGTTTGTTTCTCTTGCTCTGACTTAAGTTTCTCAATTGGCTTTCGCTTAACCACAACACCATTTGGATAACGCGCATCGATATACTCTAAATTTTTAAAATAATTTTCACCTTGACTAAACAATCTCATAAAACGTTCAAGACGCACATTAGGCTCCATAGATCCCAACCTCAGTTCTAAAGTTTCCTCGTCGGCATCACGTAAACTTACTGTCCAAGCATTTGAATCAGTCAAAATTATTTTTTCAATAGTCATACCTAAACTACTTATCTCAAACCGCCATGCTGAATAACGTGCCATTATCTCTGGCAAACTTTCAGGCTTGCCTTCCAAAATAGGTAAACGCTTTAATTCATCAGCATTTGGCAAGTTTTCAATTTCACCTTGAACTAATTTGCCGTTGCGCATCACTAGGCCTTCATTACCCCATCGCATCATTGGTTCATATTCTTCGATGTTAATAACAATCTTATTTGGCCATTCTCGCCCTAAGTCGGCAGACTCTAACCATGGAACCGTTAATAATGCATTTTGAATGCTCAACAGATTAACAGTGAAAAAATTGCCACTTAATACATTCTTAGTTGTTTGATCCACTACATTTTGATCCACATAAGTAAACACACCATGATATTCAATCTCATCAATGAGAAATAAATCAGCTCTACCTAAACGATCCACAGTAAAAAGGATAATTGCGACACACGGCAAAATAATTGCCAACCAACGCATGACATCATTACGCAAATGTGCCAAACGTACGCTTTTCTCTTTTTCTTGCTTGTAATACCAAGCTCTTTTTTCTACTGAGGGAGTGATTGCATTCATAGCGATGCCTCTTGTTTAGAGTCGGTTAAACCCAAAGTGTCGGATAATATTGTTAACACTAAATCATCAAAACTTAAGCCTATCGCCTTTGCAGCCATTGGCACCAAACTATGATCAGTCATACCAGGCACCATATTCACTTCTAATAATTGTGGTTCGCCAGACTCATCCAACATCACATCCACACGCCCCCATCCACTGCCTTGAATAACTGCAAAAGCTTGTTCAGCCAAATGCTTTACGCGCTCTTCCAATTCATCACTAATCCCTGCTGGACAAAGATACTGCGTCTCCTCAGATTCATATTTAGCATCAAAATCATAAAATTCATTGGCGGCCACAATTCGAATGACTGGCAATGCTATACCATTCAAAATGGCGATTGTTAATTCATCACCACTATTAAAACTTTCACATAAAATGGCTTCGTCATGCTCACTAGCAGCTCGCCAAGCAGATTCAAGATCAGACTCTTGATTGACTTTGATAACACCCACACTAGAGCCTTCATGAGGTGCTTTGACATATAAAGGCAAACCTAACTTTTCAACCAAACCATCCAATTCTTCAACTGATGCCACTTCGCAAAAATCCGCGGTGGGCAAATCATAAGATTGCCAAATTCTTTTAGTGAGGATTTTATCCATAGCAATTGCACATGCCGTCACACCAGCGCCTGTATATGGCATACCTATGGATTCCAGTGCGCCTTGAATCACACCGTCTTCACCCCAACGACCATGTAAAACAATAAATACACGATCAAATTTTTCCTGTTGGAGTTGTAATACAGTGCTTTGATCAGCATCAATACCAATTGCATTAACACCCTTACGAATCAACGCATCAAGCACAGCTTGGCCACTTCGCAATGAAACCTCGCGTTCAGCTGAAAGACCGCCCATTAACACAGCAACTTTGCCAAATTGATCAACCATTGGCGCACCTCTTGGAACCAGAACTGATAAACTGTTCAGCTAAATCAATAGACGCTTTACCTATACTGCCAGCACCCAATGTTATTACTACATCACCAGCCTCCACAATAGTTTCTAAAGTGTCGGCTAATTCAGCAATTATGGGTACAAATACAGGGTCGGTTTTACCGCGGTTGCGAATCGCTTTACACAAGGCTCGACCGTCTGCACCTGAAATTGGTGCTTCCCCAGCAGGATAAACTTCACAAATAACCAGCTTGGTACAATCAGCTAATTCCAATACAAAATCATCAAACAAATCATGTGTTCGGCTATAACGATGCGGTTGGAACACAACCACAATACGCTTATTTGGCCAGCAACCATTTGCCGCTTTTAATGTAGCAGCTAGTTCCCGCGGATGATGAGCATAATCATCAATCAGGGTAACGTGTTTGCCATTTACGTTTAATTCACCCATTTTCTGGAAGCGCCTACCCACTCCTGAGAAACCACTTAATGCCGTTTTAATATCCCCTGTTTTCACTTCTAAATGGTCCGCAATAGTGATTGCTGCTAGCGCATTAAGTACATTGTGTTCGCCAGGCATATTTAACTCTATATTCTCAATGCGTCGCTTACCTTTAATAGAAACATCGAACAGCATCGAAGGTCCTTTTGTTCGCACATTTTCACCGCGTATATCCGCTTCCTCATGAAAACCATAAGTTAAAACAGGCTTATTCAACAACGGCTGAATTTCTCTGACATTTTCATCATCCCAACACAATACCGCTCGACCGTAAAATGGGATGTTTTTAATAAACGCTACAAAAGTTTCCGTAAGTTTATCGAAGTCATTATCATAGGTCGTCATATGGTCGGCGTCGATATTGGTCACAGCGACAATATCGGGCTGTAAATTTAAGAACGAAGCGTCACTCTCATCAGCCTCAGCAACCAGATATTCTCCAGATCCAAGTTTGGCGTTTGCATTGGCACTATTGACTAAACCGCCAACAACAAAAGTCGGATCTAACCCTCCAGCCATTAAAATAGTTGCCACCAAACTAGTTGTCGTGGTTTTGCCATGCGTTCCTGCAATCGCTATGCCTTTTTGGAAGCGCATCAATTCTCCCAACATTTCAGCCCTTGGAATCACGGGGACTCCAGCTTGAATTGCAGCATTGATCTCAGGGTTTTCTGCATCAATTGCTGAAGACACGACAACGACATTAGCATTTTCAATATTACTTGCCTGATGGCCAAGAAACACTTCAATACCAGCAGAACGCAGACGCTCTACCACTTTATTTTCTTGAATGTCTGAACCTGTAACAACAAACTCTAGATTTGCTAATACTTCGGCAATTCCAGACATTCCAGAACCTCCAATGCCAACAAAATGTATATGTTTGATTACATTACGCATAGAGGTATACCCTGCAAAAATCTGCTACTTGCTTTGCAGCAGTTGGCCTATATAGCTCCGCCGCATTATCTGCCATTACTGCTAACGTTTCAGGTGAAGCTAATAGTTTCAACACTTGCTTAGTAAACTGCGGCTGAGTTAATTGATCATCAGCCACCAAAATTGCAGCATCTGCCTCAACCATAAAACGAGCATTTTTGGTTTGATGATCCCCGGCAGCATAAGGAAATGGCACCAACACTGAAGGTTTACCCGCCGCCATTAATTCTGAAATAGTCATTGCACCCGCACGACAAATAACAATATCAGCCCATGAATACGCTACTTCAATATTAGTAATAAATTCTTCAACCAAGACAGATTTAAAATTGTGCAAACCCTGATAGTGCTCATTTACTTCTAGGGACTTCCCTTCGCCTGTTTGATGCCAAATTCGTAAAGGGTGTTTTGTTGCAACTTCGGACAAGCTAGCTGGCAAATTATCATTGAGAGATTTTGCACCTTGGCTGCCACCCAAAATCAATATCTTAAAAGTACCGTCTTGGTCCTGATTAGTTTGAATTTTAATTTCTATTTCTTTTCGTACAGGATTACCTACCCAAATACTGGTTTCCGGCAAACCTTCACAGGATCTAAAGCCTGTCAAAATGCTATCGGCAAGCCCTGACAGTTTACGATTCGTTAAACCAGCATACGCGTTTTGTTCATGAATAATAACTTTTTTGCTTAAAAATTTAGCTGCAATGCCGCCTGGACCAGAAACAAAGCCACCCATACCAAGCACGCATTTTGGTCTCTCTTTTAGTATGACTAGTAATGCCTGAAGAATGGCAAAGAAAATCATAAAAGGTGCCATTAACTTTCTAGCCAAACCAGAGCCAACTAAACCAGAAATTTTTAAATATCGTATGTCATAACCAGCATTTGGCACTAATGTACTTTCAATTCCTTTTCGTGTACCCAACCAGACAATTCTAATACCCTCAGCAGACAACTCTTTAGCGACCGCCAAAGCTGGAAATACATGCCCACCAGTTCCACCCGCCATAATCATCAAGGTTTCAGCTTTTGTTTTTACTTTGGAATGAATCATAGTTTCTTCAGCAGCCATATCATTCCCTCCCAGGCACCGCTGCAGACTTATTCGGCTTTAATAAATCATCAACGTCTGAGGACTGGATTTTCGCAGGTCGAAACGATCGTTCTCTTGATTGTCGATCTACTGCAAATAAAATCCCTAACGAAACAAAGCTGACCAAAGCACTACTACCGCCATAGCTTATAAAAGGTAAATTTAAACCTTTGGTTGGAAATACACCCAAATTCACACCCATATTAACAATGGCTTGGATAATAATAAGCATGCCAATTCCTTGCGCCAAACGAGCACCATAAAACATACCTACATCCTCAGCTTGCCTAGCAATCATAAAAGTGCGCCAGAGAAATACTGCAAACAAACTAATAACTAAAATAATGCCAAACAAACCAAGTTCTTCGCCAATCACAGCAAAGATAAAATCATTATGCGCATGTGGTAAATAGCTTAATTTTTGGATACTTCCGCCAATTCCAACTCCAAAAAACTCACCTCGCCCAATTGCAATTAAAGCATGTGATAATTGATATCCAGAACCAAAACTATCTGCAAATGGATCACTAAAACTTAACACACGTTGCATACGATAGGGCTGAGTGACAATCAACACAGGAATAAGAATTAACAATCCCAATAAGCACAGCAACATGTGAGTAAGTTTCACTCCACCTAAAAACATCATCACGGCAACTGTACCTAAGATCACCATCAAACTGCCAAAGTCAGGTTGCAACAATAACAAGCCGCCTAATGCAGCAACAACCACACCGATAATCACGATTCCACGAGTAAACTCGTCTAACACTTCTCTGCGCCGTGCTAAATAACTGGCAACATAAGCAACACACATTAACTTAACAATTTCGGCTGGTTGAATATTCACTGGTCCAACACGGATCCAACGTGCTGACCCATTAACTTCTTGGCCAATAAAAATCAATACCGTCATAATGACCGCGCAAGCACATAAAATGCTAAAGCTATAACGTTCCCAAAAACTAATAGGAATCCACATGGTAATAAATGCGAAAACACTTCCTGCCATGACAAAAATCAATTGCTTATTAAAATGATTGAAATTGGTTGTCAGGCTTTTACCCTGCATACCAATAGTGGCAGAAAACACCATGACTAATCCAATTAGAACTATGCTCATTGCTACAAACAACAAACTCGCATCCACACCCAAAATATGATGGCTATCCATTCGCGGTCGGGCATGCAATCGTGATGAAATAAGTGTCTTCATAAGGCATTTACCAATTGCACAAATCGATCACCACGAGCAGCAAAACCAGCAAACATATCAAAACTCGCGCAAGCAGGCGCAAGCAAGACCGTATCTCCAGAAACAGCAATTTTATTTGCCTCTTGTACTGCAAGCTCCAATGAATCAACCAATTCGACCTCGACAACATGTTGCCACACTGCCTGTATTTGCTTAGCATCTTCGCCAAAAACATAAACACGTTTCACGTACTGTTTGAGCAATGGCAATAATTCAGCAAATTTACCTCCTTTACTTTGACCACCAGCAATTAAAACTGTTGAGCATTGCAAACCTTCAAGTGCAGATTTTACCGCTCCAACATTGGTGGCTTTGGAGTCATTAATCCAACGTACTCCACTAAGCTCTCGTACCTTCTGCATACGATGTTCAAGTCCATGGAATTGACCTAAAACAGATTCAACAATATTTGACTCCATTGCTAGACTATCTAACAATGCCAACGCGGCCAAAACATTTAAATGATTATGGCTACCGATTAATTGGCAATATTGCGTTGAACAAATTTTTTGCTTACCTTTTGCGAAATAACTAACACCCTCCTCAGTGACAATGCCGTACTCCGTTTCATCTCGTGGAACTTGCAAGCCAAAACTCACTATTTTTTCACTATTTGCTGTTTTTGCTGCAAACAGTTCGACTGACTGCAACCAGTCATCGTCTCGGTTCCAAGCGCAATGTTTGCTGTTTTGATAAACCGCTAACTTGGAAATCGCATAGTCTTGATAACTAGCATAACGATCTAAATGATCTGGTGACAAATTTAACACTGTTGCGCTCAATGCATTTAACGCAGGCGTGATCTCTAGTTGAAAACTGGATAACTCTATAACGGCCAATTGATACTCATGATTATCATCCAATAATTCCATGATAGAACGACCTATATTGCCGCCTATAAATGTCTTATACCCAGCTGCCTTGCATAGCTCTCCAGCTAATTGTGTGACTGTAGATTTCCCATTAGAACCGGTTACACCTATGATGGGTATTCTACTTGAGCGAGTCACAATATCTACATCACTACTGATTTCAATTCCAGCTTCGACTGCTTGTTTAATTTCTGGCGTTTGTAAACTCACGCCGGGACTCATGATTAATAAATCACTGAGTAAAATACTCTCTAAATCAAACTTGCCGATATAAACAGATCGCACACACTCAAGATCAGACAATTGATCCACACCTTCAAGGTTTTCTCTTGAGTCTTGCACATGAAATTGTATGCCTTGTTTAGCAAGCCGTTTTACCACACCCATGCCACTCACACCCAAGCCTATCACCGTAATGTGACGATATTGCTCAAGCCAGCTCAAATCTATCGAGCCCGTATAAGTATTATTCATTGCAGTCATGTTCACGTTTTATTTCTCAAATTCATGCACTGTTTTAGCGAATTTTCAATGTTGCTAAACCAATCAAAACTAACACCACCGAAATCAACCAAAAGCGAACGATTACCTTAGGTTCTGGCCAACCTTTAAGTTCAAAATGATGATGAATAGGCGCCATGCGAAAAATACGTTTACCCGTCATCTTAAAAGAAGCTACTTGTAAAATGACTGACACTGTCTCAAGAACGAAGATGCCACCCATAATAAACAACACTAATTCTTGCCTGACTATCACTGCCACAATGCCCAACGCAGCACCAAGCGATAAAGAACCAATATCCCCCATAAAAACCTGCGCAGGATAGGTATTAAACCAAAGGAAGCCTAGTCCAGCACCAACCAAAGCGGCGCAAAAAATCAACATCTCTCCAGTTCCAGGCAAATTGGGAATGCCCAAATATTCTGAAAACACCGCGTTACCACTCAAATAACAAAATACGCCCAATGCACCTGCAACTAATACTGTTGGTAAAATTGCCAAGCCATCAAGCCCATCTGTGAGATTCACCGCATTACTTGAACCCACAACAACCAAATATGTTGTCAGCAAAAACCAACCACCAAGTGGTAATGCTACATCCTTGAAAAACGGAATTATTAAAGTGCTTTCAGCCGAGTTTTGCTGGGTAGAATAAAGCCAATATGCAGCAATGATAGCCGCAATGCTTTGCCCTAAAATTTTATTCAAGGAACCCATGCCACGAGGATTTTTATCAACTAGCTTTTTATAGTCATCCCAAAAGCCAACCAAACCAAATGCAGCAAATACAAATAAAGCAACCCAAACATAACGGTTTGATAAATCACCCCAAATCAACGTGGTAATAATCACTGCAGCTAATATTAATAAGCCTCCCATCGTCGGGGTACCGACTTTATCAAAATGCGTAGGAGGTCCGTCTTCTCGAATGGTTTGATCAATTTGCTTGATCTGTAATTTCCGAATCATATAAGGCCCAACAGCCAAGCTTACTACCAAGCCTGTTATCACCGCGCAAATAGAACGAAAGGTGAGATATTGAAAAACATTTAAAAAGCTTAACTTATCTGCTAATTCCAAAAATAAGGCATATAACATAATTTACTGCTCCCCCAGCTTATTATTCTTTTTGTACTCGTGAGCAATAATGATCTCCACCACTCGCTCCATTCCTGACATTCGCGAGCCTTTGACCAGAACCAGTGGATAAATTTTTTGTGCTATGGTGCTTTCTAAATCAGAAAGCAAAGCTTCCGCCATTGCCTCAAAATTTACATGCTTCTCAGTTTTGCCAACAAAACCTTTCTGATATTGTGCTTGAAACTGACCACAGCAATACAATACATCCGCTATATCATTCGCAGCTTGCCCAACATCCTGATGCAATTCTTCTGCGCGCTGCCCCAATTCACCCATATCACCCAACACTAAAAAAACTTTGACTGATCTATCATTTTCGCGAAATTGATCAGCCTGCAAGAACAGTACATCAAACGCAGCCAGCATTGATACAGGATTGGCATTATAGGTATCATCGACTAGCATCAATTCTGGGAATTGATGTGTGCCACCACGATTAGATAGAGATTGATTGATGTTTAAACCTTGCCGAACATCACCAAGTGAACAACCCATTTCAAGTGTTGCCGCTATAACTGCCAAAGCATTGCGAACATTGTGTTCTCCTGGCAGGTTTAAACTCACTGAAAATTCACCATATTCCCCACCAACAGTGATTTCAGATCCTGTTGCTGATGGGACATACTGCGCAGATATATCTGCATCAACATTCAACCCAAATGTAATCACTCGTTTACTACCTGCTAAAGATTGCCATAACGAACAATATTGATCATCTGCATTAATAATCAACACACCATCGCTTGCCAGACCTTCGACAATCTCTCCTTTAGCACGTGCAACTGCTTCCACTGAACCAAGGTCATCCAGATGGGCTGGAGCCGCATTATTTATAATTGCCACTGTTGGCTTAACCATATCTGATAAATACGCGATTTCTCCTTTATTACTCATACCCATTTCAATCACAGCAAATTCGTCATCGGAAGAAATCCGCGTCAATGTTAGTGGAACTCCAATTTGATTATTTAAATTACCTTCAGTAATAATTCCAGAGCGCGAAATAGACAAAATTGAACCCGCCATCTCTTTTAACGTTGTTTTGCCCGCACTGCCGGTAATTCCCAAAACTGGAATATCAAAATCTTCTCGCCAAGCAGCTGCAATTTGCCCCATAGCTTCAACTGAATTACCCACTTTCACCGCAGGAACCTCGAACGAGGAATCTTGCTCTATCAAGGCTCCATTCGCTCCATTTTGCTTGGCTTTTTCAATAAATTGATGACCATCAAAGTTTGGTCCAGCGATAGCTACATACAACTTATCAACACAATCTTTACGGGTATCATTAACCAACCCCCTTATAATGGAATTTGACCCAAACTGTCGTCCGTTGGTTATTTGACTAATACGCACCATATCCATCATGCTGCAACCCCTAAACATTCTTTCGCCCATTCTCGGTCCGAGTATGGCAAGATTTTTTCACCTATGATTTGACCTGTCTCATGACCTTTACCTGCTAACAAGACTAAATCATTCACACTTGCCTGTTGGATAGCATAAGCAACTGCAGTTGCACGATGCTCAATTACCATTGGCGGCTTTAACATAGGCTTAACAATCGCTGCAATGATCTCTTCAGCAGATTCGGTCCTCGGATTATCACTACAAACTACAATTTGATCTGCATATTTCTCCGCCATCTGCCCCATTAATGGACGCTTAAATTGATCACGATCACC
This sequence comes from uncultured Gammaproteobacteria bacterium, assembly GCA_964633815.1. Classification (GTDB taxonomy): domain Bacteria; phylum Pseudomonadota; class Gammaproteobacteria; order Arenicellales; family Arenicellaceae; genus CALKZN01. The sequence continues at coordinate 30,838 of CAZWHW010000010.1, read as the reverse complement.
GCCGCAACCAAACACAATCCACAATTGACCATCACAGTGCACTCGACAGGATTGAAGTGCAGCCTTAATTGCTTCGGGTGTATGTGCATAATCAACCACCACCATTGGCTTGTTTTGACCAACAAATAACTCCATACGCCCAGGTGCTGCTTGGCAAGCTTGCATGCATTTTCCAACCTGTTCAACATCAACACCAAGCGCTAGCAATGTTGTTACTACTAACATCAAGTTAGGTATATTTAATAAACCCAACAATGGAGAATTTACTGTGACTTCTATTGTTTGCGATTCCAGCAAAAACGATAAGCCCATTTTTGTCGCCTTAACATCTTCAGCCACTGCATCAGCTGCACTACCTTCACTGCCATAACTCACAATAAATTCAGCATTCACTTCTTGAAGCAAAGCCTGCCCCATCTGATCATCAACATTAATAACCGCTAAACTCGGTTCGAATTCGGTAAACAAGCGTTTTTTAGCCGCTGCATAAGATTGCATATCACCGTGATAGTCCAAATGATCTTGGCTCAAATTAGTGTATAGCACTCCATAAAAATTCACTGCTTTGACTCGGTATTGATCAAGCGCATGCGATGACACTTCAATACAAGCATGCGTAAAACCTTCGTCAACTAATTTCGCTAAATATCGCTGCATTGTCACCGCATCCAATGTCGTATGAGAAGTCGCAGACAATTCATACGGCAAGCCGACCCCAATAGTTCCCATAAACGCGGTGCGATAACCCAAGTTGTTAAATGCTTGTGCCAACAAATAGGCACAAGAAGTTTTGCCATTAGTGCCGGTAATGCCATAAACCTGAATTACCTCACTCGGACTACCAAAGAATATTGCTGCAATTTTGCTTGCATATGCAGACAAGTCAGCAATGCCAATACAAGCGCAATCAGCCTTGTCTAGCATAGCCTTCTGCTCAGAACTTAGTTGGTTTAGCTCATAAAAAACTGCCACTGCACCCGCATCAATCGCTGAGTTTATATAGTTTCTACCATCCGTTTGACTGCCCAGCAAGGCAAGAAAAATACCCTGATAAACTACATTGCGACTATCAATATCAATGTCATCACAATGCACTGTAAGCAACTCAGGGTCAGACAAATCACATTGGCGCCCAGCAATTGAAATTTGCATCGGAACTACTTCAAACTCTAAAAACTCTTTTAGGAGTACTGTTAATCGCATCTTAACCTCGCCCCCCTGTATCAACAATATTTGGCTTCTCAACCACTGGCCCTGTTGGATCAGCAAAGTTATCTTTCTGATCTTCTAACTCAGGTGGCGCTAACGGATTTTCCACCGGCAAATCTGGCGGCACATTCCTATACCTCAATGCACCATCCATAACCTTAGCAAAAACTGGACCGGCAACTAAACCACCGTAATACACTTCTCCGCGAGGGTCGGAAATAACAACTGCCATAACAACTTCAGGATTATCAACTGGCGCAAAGCCCGCAAAAATTGAAGCATAACGATCCGGTTCGTAGCCACCATTAGGACTAATCAAATGCACAGTTCCCGTCTTACCAGCACTGCTATGGCGTGGCAATTGCGCTTTCTTAGCAGTACCCTCTGTAACTACTTTGCGCATCATTTCATTCATCTGCGCAACTGTTTGCTCAGAAAACACTCTTGAAGATTTAGGTTTTTCGCCTTCATCCAAAGCCCACAAGGAAACAGGCAATACCCGTCCCTGGTTAGCAAAAACAGTATATGACTTAGCAAGTTGCAAAACTGTTGATGACAAGCCATACCCATATGACAAGGTTGCATGCTCGACTGGTCTCCATCGCTTACGCTTAGGCAATGAACCAGATTGTTGACCTCGTAATGAAATCGCTGTCTTTTTACCAAAACCTAAATTGTCTAAACTCTTCACCAAATCTTTGGCAGGCATCATCATGGCAATTTTTGCCGAGCCAATATTACTCGACTTTACAATCACTTCAGAAACACTGATATCACCATGATTTTTAGTATCACTAATGCGCGAACCCCCTATAAGATAAGTTCCTTCTGTTTCAATAATTGTATCTGGCGAAACTAAATTCTCATCCACAGCCAAAGCTACTGCAAATGGCTTCATAGTTGATCCTGGCTCAAACACATCCGTGATTGCACGATTTTTAAACTTAGTACTTTTCAAGTCCGCTCGATCGTTCGGATTAAAATAAGGCACATTCGACAAAGCCAACACTTCACCCGTCTTTGCATCTAATGCCACCAAAGAACCACTTTTTGCACGATGTTGTTTTACAGCAGCACTTAGATATTGATCTGCTAAATGCTGTATTCGCGCGTCAATGCTGAGCCTGACTGTTTCACCATGCTCAACGGATTTAATTTGCTCGAGCTTTTCAACCACTTGCCCAAAACGATTTTGCATTACCCTCTCTTTACCAGCAGAACCCTGCAATTGCTTATCTGCAACCAGCTCAACACCTTCCTGACCAATATTATCAATATTGGTAAAGCCAAGTAGATGGCTTGCATCAGGACTGATCGGATAATATCTGCGATATTCGCGCCGCGAATGGATTCCAGGGACCTCCAAGGCCAACACTCTATCGGCTTCATGAGGCTTCAAATGCCGACGCAAATAAACAAACTGGCGTTTCTTATTACGTTGCATCAATGCAAGAAAATCTTTACGTTTCAGATTTAATGTTTTTGTGAGTTGTTCATAACTATATTCATGTGAATTTTTCAATATAGTGGGCGGATGCGCCCAAATTGAATCCACAGGCGTACTAATTGCCATTGGCACATCATTACGATCCACTATCATTCCACGTTGTGGAATTTGCTCTTTAATACGTTGATACCGAGCATCACCTTTCGATTGCAAATAATCTTTTTCTAAGATTTGCAACACTCCCGCTCTGCCAATTAATACTACAGCAACTAATAAGCAACCAGACAATACTGCTAATTCTCGCCATCGAGAAATCTTATATTCTTTCTTTTTTACTTTGACTGCCTGCTGAGTCTTGCGCTGCCTCACTTCAGCCGCTACTCCACCAACCATTCTTTTCCGCATTGGCGCTTCGTCTAGCTGAATACTTTTCTTCGTCCCTAAACCAAACATCATCGCCTCTCAACACTAATAATTTCGTTTGCCCTAGGCATATGCATTTGCAAGCTATCCGAAGCTGCAGTTTCAACTCTATTTAATGATGACCATGTTCCCATCGCGACCATTAAAGTATTCCATTCAATAAAAAGATCATCACGCTCAGCATTCGCCAAACTTAAGCGTGTATATTCAAGACGATGTTGATGGCGCACATAAACCACCGACAGCGAACTTACAAAAAGACAAACTGATAAAAAGAAAATAACCATTCTAGGCATAGTCCACCTCAGTCCTTTCCGCAATTCTCAAAATCGCACTACGAGCCCGTAGGTTTACTTGTAATTCTGACTTACTCGGCTTAATCGCCTTGCCAATCAATTTTAATGGCGCTTGAAACACTTCCTGCACAGGCAAACGTTTTGGCAATTTCGGACCAACTGACAATTCTTTAAAGAATCGCTTAACAATTCGATCTTCACTGGAATGAAAACTAATAACAGCCAATCTGCCACCAGGCTTTAGCATGCTCACTGCTTGCGGCAACATCAATTTAACTTGGCCTAACTCATCATTAATATACATTCGCAAAGCCAAAAAAGTCCGCGTTGCTGGATGCTTATGCTTTTCTCGGCGTGTAATTACTTCTTCTATCAACGCAACCAATTGCGAAGTTGACACTATCGGCTCTTCAGCTCGCTTTTCTACAATTGCTTTAGCAATTTTTCGTGAAAATTTTTCTTCTCCTAATCTAAAAATAATATTAGCTAAATCGCCCTCTTCAACATTAGCGAGCAATTCTGCAGCGGTCTGACCTTGACTGTTATCCATACGCATATCTAAAGGTCCATCTCGTAAAAAGCTAAAGCCTCGTTGCGCCTCATCCAACTGAGGGGAAGAAACACCCAGATCAAATAAAATACCATCAAATTTGTCTGGCATACCTTGTGCCTGCAAACTAGCCAAAACACTGGCAAAATCAGAATGTACGAGCTTTAACTGATTCTCTCCTGCAAACTCCTTTCGCCCATATTCAATTGCACTTAAATCTCGATCAAGGCCTATCAAAATACCATGCTCTGACAAGCGCGAAAGAATTTTCCTGCTATGCCCCCCGCGACCTAAAGTTCCATCCAAATAAACACCGTCAGCACAAATATTCAATGCTTCGATTGACTCATCAAGTAATACTGAAGTATGCGAGTTTGAAGTTTGCATACAATTACCCATAGCTATAATGACATCTCAATTGAGTCATCTTGCGCCTCATCAAGCCACTCATCGAAACGAGAGCTCCATTGTTTCAAATCCCAAATCTCGAATTTATTTCCTTGCCCCACTAGGGAAGTTTCTTTAGAAAGCCCAACCATTTCGCGTAAATTCTCTTTGATCAAAATACGCCCACTACCATCCATTTCTAGCACTTCTGCCGTCCCTAATAACACATGGCGATACCTTTCTGCTCCTTTATTCCCTGATGGCATAGCAACTATTTTTGTTTGAACATCTTCCCATACAGGCAATGGATACAACCACAAACAACGTTCTCGCGGACTGCGAGCGAGCACCATTTTCCCTGCGCATGCCATCGCAAGATCAGGACGATATTTGGTTGGAATAGCCAGACGTCCCTTGGTATCAATATTAATATTATTGTTGCCTATTAATAGCAATTTCTTAGTGCCCGATTTTATTTTTTTTAGCTAAAAAGGCAAAAAGCAGAAAATTCCCACATTTCACCACATTTCGACACTATCGGTCAGAACCGTATTTTAGTCAAGCTATTCGGTAAGGATTTTTGCGTTACTAATCAGCAACTTAATGAAAAATTAACCTATTTTTATGAGAATTTACTTTAAGTTCAAAAAACAACAGATTGATTGCAATTGACTTTAATTTCTTAGCCATTGCACCCAATCCATCATTAATTAAAATGTATAATTGCGTTAATTTTGGCAAGAATTGCCAAAAAACAACCATAAACAAGCTGACCTATAAGCCGGGTTCTGTCGAGGACAATCATTCATCTAGGATTGGCGTTACCACCAATCTCAAGCAACTTACCCGAATTCAATGCGAGCCACACCATGCGAATTCCTATTTAGTTTTGCTCCAAGTGGGGTTTACCTTGCCATAGTCTGTTACCAGCTATGCGGTGCGCTCTTACCGCACCCTTTCACCCTTACTATAATTGACGAATCAACCACAGCGGTCTTCTCTCTGTTGCACTTGCCATCGGCTTACACCGCCCAGACGTTATCTGGCACCTTGCTCTATGGAGCCCGGACTTTCCTCTGTGCAAACCTAAAAGATTTACAAAGCGATTGCCCAGTCAACTTGCCAGCGTATTTTACCCTTTATTTAAGCTCTAAAGCACGTTGATAAACAAAATTTTTTTTCAATCCCATTACTTTTGCAACTAATTGCGCTGCCTGCTTTAAAGGCAACTCCGCCATCATGATTTTCAACATATGATCAAGCTCTTGTTGATTTGGATGCTGATTCGCGTCTTGCTGTTTTGGCGCACCTTCAATTAACAAAACAAATTCTCCTTTTTGCTGATTTGCATCTGAATTCACGAATTCTAGCAAACCTTCTAAACTATCATGCCGGATTGTTTCATAAAGCTTGGTCAATTCCCTGGCAAGCACCGCTGTTCTATCTCCCAACACGTTGACGCAATCCAACAAACTGGCTTGAATTCGATGTGATGACTCATAAAAAACTAATGTTCCCTCTTGATCCACTAAATCCTGCAAGGCTGAAATACGCTGCGAAGATTTTGCCGGCAAAAATCCAGCAAAAAAGAATTGATCTGTCGGCAAGCCGCTAGCAGATAAAGCAGCAACTATTGCACATGGACCTGGTATGGGCTCTATCTTTATACCGACTTGATGAGCAGCATCGACCAAGCCATAACCAGGATCACTAATCAACGGTGTGCCTGCGTCGCTCACTAATGCAACAGAATCACCTAATTGCAGTTTCTCAATAATACGTTGAGTTTGCCGTTCTTCATTATGTTCATGAAACGAAATAATTTTTGGGACAGAAATTGCAAAACGTTGGAGAAGGGGCTTTGTTCTGCGGGTATCTTCAGCTAAAAGCAAATCAACTTCGCCCAACACAGTAATTGCGCGTTCAGTCATATCCGCATAATTGCCAATAGGCGTCGCAACCACGTACAATATCCCTTGGATTTCAGAATGCTTATGGCTAATATGTGCCATTAGAACCTCTAATAAGCTTCAATAATCAAAATACCGAATTCAGTATATTTTGATTAGATGAGTTAAAAAATATGACCATGATTATACCAGCACGAATTGCAGCACCACTTAAAAGCTCAACCAAACTTATCATTTTTTGTGCAGCAATTGTACTTGCTAGCTGCTCTTCATCGCAAAAAGCGCCTACCTCTGTTGCGAAACCCGTCAATACAAGCGCTCAGACACCTAGCGAATTACAACAAGACGACAGCACACTTACCGGCAATGCCTATCGCGACAAGTCAGTGCAATCCAGTCCACTTTTTGACAATGCCGATCCCTATAAAAATCCAAGCACACAATTACCAAGCGATATTTTATCCGACCCCACGAAATCACCGCTCAATCAAACTGAAGAACTCGTTAAGAACGGCGCATATGCACAAGCACAAGCCATTGCGCAAAGAATAGATCGAAGCCGGCTATCTCTCCAAGAACAAATGCGGCTTAATCTAGCCGAAGCACAAATTTTTTCAGCCTTAAATCAAGATCAAAATGCACTGCAACGCATCAACACTATCAAACCCACATTACTTTCTAATGAGGACAATGCACGCTTATTTTGGCTTAAAGCCCGCACACTTTACCAACTAGGCGATATACAAGGCGCACTGGAAGCATTAGCAGACCGAGAAAACTATATCCCTCAACAAGACATTGCCGCCAACCAAAAAATGATGTTTGATATTTTGGCAACTCTTTCACCGCAAGAACAACAAACCCTTAGTCTAAACACGCAAAACCCAAACCTGCAATACTGGCTCGGCAGCAACAAATTTATTCAAGACCCGAACATTCCAGCTCCGCTTATCACTGGACCAACAGCCAACACTTTTTCCACAAACAATATCTCTTCGTCATGGCAAGCAAACTCACCAAGACGAATTGCTATCTTGCTCCCCTTCAGCTCAAATTTTGCCAATGCTGCCAAACAATTTGAAGCTGGCTTCAATCTAGCTCATCGCAACAACCAGACTTCAAAACCACAACTGCGATTTTACGATGTAGGCGGTGGTGACATTCAACACAAATTGAAGCTTGCCATTCAAAATGGCGCTGACTTTATTGTAGGCCCACTTGGCAAGCGTGCTGCAGAAGCTGCATTAAATATCTCAATGTCTGTGCCAATCCTCACCATTGGCGGATATAACGCTAATCAAGCCAACAAATTCACCTTTTCACTTTCTCCTGAAGCTGAAGGTGCTGCGATTGCTCAACATGCCAGAGCTAAAGGTTATCAGAACGCCATAATTTTAACGCCAAACACTCCAAGCAGTGCGCGTTTAAGTGGTGCGTTTCAACGCGTTTGGGAATCACTTGGAGGTGTAACGCAAAGTCATGAATTCTCGCCAGGAATTTTTGACCATAGCCCCACAGTAAAATTAGCTCTTGGCATATACAGCAGCGAACAACGTCATCATGAGCTTAGCGGCATTATTGGCACCACGCCAAAATTCAATGCCCGCCGTCGAGCAAATATTGACATGATTTTATTGGCGAGCAACTACCAAGATGCAAAAAACATAAAGCCTCAATTAAATTTTTTCGATGCACATAAACTACCAACCTATGGTGCATCCAGCTTAAATAGACTGAGTGCTACTGCTGGAGAAAAAGCCGATTTAGATGGTTTAATCATCCCAGAGATGCCAGCAGTTTTAAACTCACAAATCACCGACTTATCAAGCTCGACCCAAGTAAACGCAGAAACTTCTCAAAAATTCAACCGTTTACAAGCACTGGGTTATGATAGCTATCAATTAATTCCCATCTTGACTACATTACAAAATCAACGAGCGAGTTTTCAAGGTAAAACGGGCAAATTACTCATTGATGCTTCAGGCAACACTGTGAGAGTTCCAAGCTGGGCCAAATTCTCTTCAGGACTTTTAAAGCCTATCCAATAAACAAACACTAGCAAATACTCAATTCACATGGAGGTGAATTATGCATAAAAATATTAAAGACCTGTTTACTACATTTTCATATCAAAACAAAAGTAAGACTAAAAACTTAACCCGTTCGATTGGCCAACAGACCGAGCGGTTAGCTTGTGAATATCTACAAAAACAACGCCTCAAGCTTGTTACAAAAAATTACCACTGTCCTAGAGGAGAAATAGATCTAATTATGCGCGACCAACAAAGCCTTGTATTCATCGAGGTGCGCTATAGAAAAAATATCAATTTCGGCACTCCGGTAGAATCCATAGGCCCACAAAAATTAAAACGTATCAAAACTGCGATCAATCATTATACGATGACAAACAATTTAGGCTATTTGCCTTGTCGAATTGACGTGATAGGCTTGCATGGCAATAAAGAGCATCCTAATATTCATTGGATAAAAAATGTAATAACTGAATAACCAAGAAACATTACTTTATATAAATCATTTTAAAATTTTCATAGCTTGGTTATTTACTAAAATTGTGAGTTAATTGATCACTATAATTATTTAACCAATCCATTTCTTCTTTTATATAAATATCATTATTCATTTTCGGTTTATTTAACACTATGAAAAAAGCACTTAAACAGTTTAAAAAAATTTCTCTAGTTTCTCTGATTGCTGGATCTATGTTATTGATTTCAGCCTGTATTGAATTAGCCGTAGCAACCGCAGTCATCAAAACTGTCGATATTATTCACGACAGACGTACAGCTGGAGAATACTTCGATGACTCAGGCATAGAATTAGAAATGAGGAAATTCCTTATAGCCAATAAACGCTATCGAACCCAAACCACTATCATGCCAGACAGCTATAATGGCATTTTGTTACTTACTGGTGAATCCACTTCGGAAGATGTAAAAAAAGAAATCATTGACCACGCAAATATTACCAATGGCGTAAGACAAGTAATTGACGAAGTCCGCATTTCAGGAAAAACAGGCTTATTGAGTCGCGCAAATGACAGCGTCATCACCGGCAAAGTCAAAAGTATTTTAATCGCAAAAATGGGCTCACGAGCCAATCAAATGCGCGTTGTCACCCGTTTTAGCACAGTTTATTTAATGGGAATTGTATCTCAAGTAGAAGCTGATCGAGCGACTGAAATAGCGCGCTCCACAGGTGGTGTTGTTCGAGTTGTGCGTGTTTTTGAAATTCGCAACGTAGACTCATAAGACAAAACCAAGCAGTGCCCATGCTAAATTCAGCGAACAAAATTTTTGCGCTCAATGACAACAATTTAAAATCAAAACTTGACCAACTTAATAAACCATTGGTTTTTACCAATGGTTGTTTTGATATATTGCATCGTGGTCATATCAGCTATTTAGAATCTGCACGCAACTTGGGTGGCTCATTGATTATCGGCGTTAATTCGGATGATTCCGTTAAACGACAAAACAAAGGCAGTGACCGACCAATTAACCCTCAAACCGATCGTCAAGCGCTTTTGACTGCATTAGCTTGCGTTGATGCTGTCATTATTTTTGATGACGATACCCCGTTGAAACTTATCAAAACAATCGAGCCTGATATTCTCGTCAAAGGAGGCGACTGGAAAATATCTAATATTGTTGGCGCTGAATATGTTACAGCTACAGGCGGTTCGGTACATTCTATCGAATTTGAACATGACCGTTCTACGACAAAATTACTAGAAAAAATTCGAGCGTACAATCCAAAAGAAAGCTCTACTTAAGCGTTTTTTATGATGCGCTTTTCACAGATTGCTTGAACACATAATTCAACACTTCAAAAGCAACCCGAGCTGGGCGAACCACCCACTTATCTCGATAGACCACCAAAGAAGCATAGGCAATCTTTTTGCCATTACGCTCGCCATAACCAACAAACCAACCATAACGACCTTTAGGTGTCAGCCCTGACAATGATCCTGTTTTGCCACCAAACTCTGCATTCTTAAACGCTTTATAACGACGATGAGATGAAAACGATTTTCTTGCTGAACCAATACGAGTCGTTTCTTGCATCATCTTTTTCAAAGTCGACGCAGTAGATTTTGAAAACATTTGCATTGCGACATCCTTTTTGCCTTGGTAAATAAGTTCACCCTCATTATTATATGCTTTTTCAACTACATATGGTGCTAGTAATTTCCCATCATTCACCACAGCTGCCGCCATTGCTGCAGCATGAACAGGACTAACATTAATATCTTTTGTAAATCCACTTGAAGCTTCAGCGCGTTGCCACTCCTCTCCTAAAGTCATATCAATTTGACTAGCAGACACGGGTAAATCTTGCACCAATCGATCTCCAAAGCCCATATTTTTGGCATATTTAAAAATCAAATCGCTACTTAAATACTCAACCCCTAAACGGCCAAATATTGGATTACTCGATCGAGCAAATGCTTCACTAAAAGGCATCCGGCGAGTATATTTATTGTCCTTATGGCGGAGCACTTGCGTTTTATACAATGTGGTTGATTTTCCATTGAAAGGGATCACTGTCTTAGCAGACACTTTATTAGTATCGATAGCCGCAGCAGCACTAACCATTTTGAATAAGGATGCCGCTGGATAAGTTGCTCCCAAAGCAAAATTATCCTCATAATCTTCATCTTTCACATAGGACGTTAAGCTTAAAATTTTTCCAGTATCAGGCTCAATGGCAACAAATGCCGCATAATCTGGCTTGTAGGCGCGATAAATCGATGCTATATGCTCATGCAAATCTATATCGAGAGTATATTCAATCGATATTTTCTGATCTGAACTTATCTCTAAAATATTAGGGAATTCGTTGCCTTTTGCAAAAGGAGCTAATGAATTAGCAACGGCTTCACGCGATAAATGTGCTTTGGCTAAAACCAATTCGACTGCAAAAGTGAATTGAAGAACAACAAAAAGTGCTATTGAAACGCTAGCACGCGATAATAATTTCATTTTTTTCAAATGTCTTACTTAATAATAAATTAATTTATAGGCTTTTTCGGCATTTGCATAGCTAGCTCATGCAGTGCCTGTTGGTAAACGTTTCTTTTAAAATTTACAACTTTGTCGACCGCAGACCAATAACCAATCCAACGCCAATCATCAAATTCTGGAGAATCATTTAATTCAAAATTTGGCCGAACACCTTCATTTAACAACCTTAACAAAAACCAAACCTGCTTTTGCCCTTTGAATCGTGACTTCAATGAAGATTCTGGCATTCTTGCACCGTTTAAATATTTTTCTGGCAGATCATAACGTAACCAGTTTTGGGTGCGCCCCACTAATTCAACATCAGTTGCCAAGAAACCAGTTTCTTCCTCAAGTTCGCGATACATTGCATCCATAACACTCTCGCCAACATCAATCCCACCTTGCGGAAACTGCCAGCCATCGCCAGATACTCGTCTCGCCCAAAATACTTTATCGTCTTGGTTGATGATTATGATGCCTACATTCGGGCGATAACCGTCATCCTCAAAACTGGGATCATTAAAATCAATAAAACTCATCAAGACATTGTCTCTTATTCAACTAATCACTGCAATTGTCGATATAATATTGTCATAAAAATTATTCCTCTAATTATTAAACTCAACTTAATTTATTCAATATGTCCCAACTTGCATTATTCGATTTAGATAACACACTACTGACAGGTGACAGCGACCACGCTTGGGGAGCTTTTCTGGCGGAAATTGGCGCAGTGGATGCTCAAAAACAAATAAAGGCACAAGATTATTTTTATGCGCAATATCAAGCTGGAACATTAAATATACATGAATTTCTAGATTTTCAGTTTACCCCATTAAAAAATAACAGCTTAAAACAACTCAAAACTTGGCGTGAGCAATATCTTAAATCTCATATCAAACCAATGATCACTCAAGAACGGCTTGATTTAGTGAAACAGCATCAACTACAAGGCCACGAAACTATCATCATTACAGCAACGAATAGCTTTGTCACCCGTCCCATTGCGGATTTATTTGGCATCAAACATCTAATCGCCACTGAACCTGAACAAAATATTCATGGCTTCACTGGCAAACTTAGTGGCATTCCTTGTTTTCAATCAGGAAAAATTGAAAAATTGAATGCATTCTTAACCGAAGAATTTTCTGGGATAACTTTAGAAAATTCTGAAACTTGGTTTTACAGCGACTCACACAACGATTTGCCTCTTTTAGAAGTGGTCACACATGCAATTGCCGTCACACCAGATGAAAAACTTACCGCATACGCAAACAAACAGAACTGGGAAATTATCCAATAATTCTCAGCAATTAAAAATTAATTAGACAATCTACAGAGGCAAATATGAGTATTTCTATTGGCGATAAAATTCCAGACTTGATCGTTGCTACTACAAAAAACGAAAAACGAAAATTAAGTAACTTAAATGGGGAAAAGTTAGTACTCTATTTCTACCCTAAAGACAACACTCCGGGCTGCACTCAAGAGGGCAAAGACTTCACTGAACACTTTAGCAAATTTCAATCTCTCAATACTGAGATTCTAGGTGTTTCCAAAGATAGCTTAAAAAAACACAGCAATTTCATCGCTAAATATAATTTTCCTTTTGACTTAATTGCCGACATCGAAGAAGAACTCTGCCAAGCTATGGATGTCATCAAAGAAAAAAACATGTACGGCAAAAAATACATGGGCATTGAGAGAAGCACGTTTATTTTTGATGAAGCCGGTATATTAACTCACGAGTTTCGCAAAGTTCGCGTCAAAGGTCACGTGGATGAAATATTAGAGATCCTGAGAAGTTAGCAGCTCTATATTAGTAAGCTGAATACCGAGGAAAGTCAAAAATCTCGAAATCCTTGCCATACTTATCATTCACAACTTCTAATAATTTAGGCGTATAAAAATCAAACCAGTGTCCAGTCCTAGATGATTGGTTTGATTTCTCAATACTGGATTTTACTCCTATTTTTTTACAGATAAAACTCCAATCCATCTCTAAATTATCTAACTTGCCAACAAAATCTAAAACCATTTGATCTTC
>CAZWHW010000010.1:0-17445 GCA_964633815.1 uncultured Gammaproteobacteria bacterium | reverse complement strand
TCTTCGACTATAGCAAAAGGATGACACCAAACGATCATAAGGGTTTCTAACAAACATCCATTTGAAATATTTCTCTATATTAACTCCCTCTTTATGATATCCATATATACTTTGATGAGCAGACCCTCCAATAAAGTCTTTTTCCTCCATCCAAGAACCTGCAACTTTAGGGTTATGTATGAATATGTGCTTAAACTCATCGTTAATTGCACTCATAGAATTCTAGCCTAAATCAGACGAAATGAGATCAAATACAAATACCAAGCAATAGAAATAAATTAAAAACCCTGCAACTTCAATTCCAAGTCAGTGCGACTTGAAGCATTTTCAAGAGCAGTTGCATGAGAAATAGTATCGTCTTCAGCTAAGCGTCTTAAATGCTCGTCAAAATGGAGCATGCCTTTAATGCCATCTTCGCCTTTTAACAGATCTTCAATTTCGTGAGTTTTATCAGCGTCCATTATCATCTCACTAACCAATTCATTCACTGTCATCACTTCACAGGCCGCAGCACGACCTTTATTCGTTCGTCTTACCAAACGTTGAGCAACAACAACTTCTAAGTTATTCGCCAGCTTGTTCCGCATTGCAGACTGTCCTGCAGGAGGAAAACTCGACACCATTCTTGAAATTGATTCCACTGCTGTAGGGGCATGCAAAGTTGAGAAAACTAAATGCCCCGTTTCAGCCAATTCTAAAGCAAATTCAATACTTTCATGGTCGCGCATCTCCCCCATTAAAATCACATCAGGATCTTCACGCAAGGCTGACTTAATTGCTAATTTAAAATCTGGCACATCAGAGCCTATTTCACGTTGAGAGACAATGCATTTCTCTTCTTTGAAAACATATTCAATTGGATCTTCAATAGTAAGAATATGCTCTGAGCGATCTTTATTAATCTCATTTAAAATTGCCGCCATACTCGTTGACTTACCTGAACCGGTTGCTCCAGAAAATACTACTAGTCCTCGGCGTAAACTGGAAATATCTGACAACTCTTGAGGCAAACCTAACTGCTCAATCGTGAGAATCTCTTCACCAATAATTCGCATTACCACAGCAGTTTTCCCGAGCTGTCGGAACATATTGATTCGTACTCGCGGGCCATCGTCTGCCTGAAAGGCAACATCAACTTGATTATTGTTCATGAATTCCTGGAATTTTGGCGGCGACATGATCCCTTTCATCAAAGGCACTAATTGACTGGCTTGCATGACAGGTGAACCTGCCATATCAATAATCACACCATCAACACGCACTTTGATTGAACCGCCAGAGCGTAAATGAATATCTGAAGCACCCATCGCCTCGCCAGCTTTAATAATTTTTGATAGTAAGGCACTCGCCTTAATATGATTCGAAACGCTTTCTTCCATCGTAAACCTATCTTTTGCAACTAATTAAATTTATGTAGCAAACAACTATTTACTGCTACATATCTTACAGTTACAGTCTTTTGTTAATGCTATATTTCTATTTCTGCCGCTAAGCATATCTATCAACTGCAAATGATGCAAACATTCTACCTCATAAGCTAATAGAAATTTCAAAGCATAAAGAGCTTGCCAAGAAGCAATTACACCCGCAGCTGGGCCTAAAATACCATTTTCAGCACAATTATTTTCTTCACCGGATACTTCAGGGTATAAGCAAGCATAGCAAGGCGATCCTGCCGCGAAATCAAACAAAGATAATTGCCCTGTAAATTGCGTAACCGCAGCCGATAATAATGGCGTTTTTGATCGATGACAGGCCTGATTGATTAACAATCTTGAAGCAAAATTATCAGTGCCATCCAGAACAATATCAACCGATGTCGTCAAATCCTTTAATTGCTCAACCGATAAACGTTTATTAATGCAAGAAATATTACAACTTGGATTACTAAGTAATAGGCGCCTTTTTGCTGCCTCAACTTTCGGTTCCCCCAAGTCTTCTTGCGTGTAGAGTAACTGACGATGCAAATTACTAACATCAACATTGTCATCATCCACCAACGTCAAACGGCCAACGCCTGCGGCTGCTATATATGCAGCAGACAAAGAACCAAGACCGCCAACTCCCATAATCAAAATATGCGAGTTAAATAGCCGTTCCTGTCCTTCAACATCCACTCCTGGAAGAAAGATTTGCCTGCTATATCTAAGCAGCTCTTCGTCGTTCATCGTAAACCATTCATAAGCAGTTTTTTGGCTTAGGCAAACCAGCAAAGCGACTACCCTGTTTGGCAGGGCCTTGGGGGAAAAGTTGATGCAGTAAACGACTATTTATCTTATCTTTACCGTACTCTTGCGACATGATTTTGACCATCACTCGCATGGGTGGGGCAATATCATAATCTTCATAATACTCTCTAAGATAATGCATCAAGGTCCAGTGTTTAGCAGTGAGCACAACATCTTCTTGATGTGCTATTTCATAAGCTAATTCTTCAGTCCATTGGTACTGACTTAACAAGAAACCTTCCTTATCCGTTTCAATCATTTGCCCTCGCCACTCAAAACTCATAATAAACTACGATTAAAAGCACAGTGTATGAGTCTGCTTTATTAACTGATTAAAATCAGCCAGAACCAACCAATTGCAAGACACGGACGACTCTTTACTAGCCTCAAAAAAGTCCTGTTCATTATCCGCAACAATATAACATTCAGACACATCAAAATCTGGCAATGCTTTAAAGCGCTTCACATAACGAGGATGAGACTTATCAGCATATAAGTTTTGTTTACCTTCACCAACAAAGACCACGCTCAAATTGGCATCAAAAGCGCTTAATACCAGTAGCAAATCAACTCCATCAGCTGCAAACGAATCTTCTTCAGGAACACTGCTAAATACAAATACTAAATTCTTCTTATTCTTTACTGGTGAAACATCTGCCTTTAAAACATCGCCATCTATTTGCAAGACGGCATCTGAAGATAAAATACTATCAGCCAATGAACTCAGGCCGCCCTGCAAAAAGCCAGGCAAATAGTCCTGAACATTTAATTTTTGCTGCTCTGAAGTTGAGATGCATGTTTGCAACTCAATTTGATAATCATCAGCAAAATCAAACCACTGCTTCCCATCAGGGTGCACAGCCATTCGCGTTGCTGCATGCATAAAAAACACCTGTTTAATCTGGTGACCCTTTTCAATCAGTTGACGACAATGCTTCAAAGCATTTTGGTGCAACACTGTCTGCTCTGGTGAAGCTGCGATAAGAATGGTATACAACATCTTTACTCAGCATCAAACAATCGTTCAAACAATGCATCTACAGGGTGAGGCTCAGATGGTGGCATTTGAATATAAAACCCTTGTTGCTCAAATGCATCTAAAACAGCTGTAGCTTTTGACATCGCCAGCTTAGTGTCAGGATTAATTTCAAGCTCCATAACAAAATGTAAATCGCCGACGATAGTTCTAACAATATCTGGCAACTCAAATTGCTCCACTGACTCATTAAGAAATAAATAACAATCTGCTTTTTTTTCTGAACGATAAATATAACTTAGCATCACGAACCCTTAAGGATTAACCTTTGCGAATATAAAAATGAAACTCTTCGGAATAGTGCTCAATTTCACATGACTGAGTTTCAACATGAACTAACTCATGAGCCAAATGCTTTAGCATCAAGACAAAGTCATCGTGGGAATTGGGGTCAGTTGATATAACACGAACCATTTGCCCATCATCAAGACGACTTAATGCACGTTTAGCTCTTAACATTGGCAATGGACAGCGCCCACCACGCACATCTTCTTCCAAATCAAAATCGATATTTTTTTCAGTCATTCAATTATTTTAACAAACCTATACTATTTACTTTACTCGACATTAACATCTCTTAGCAATTTCAATACAAAGTACATTAAACGTGATAATTTATGTAATAATTAGTTCTATATAATTAAGAGCATAATTAAACATATTTATTAACTGATTCAAACAAAGAAAGCCTTTTGAAAAAACTTACATTCTCTCTGAAAAAGACACTATTACTGATTGGATTAAGTATTAGTTGTTTAACAAACATAAATTTTGCACATGCAAATGATGCAGTTTCCAGTTTACCCGACTTAGGCTCAACAGCTGGCAATGTCCTTCCTCCGCATGTGGCAAACAAAATTGGCGCTGCTTTTGTCAGACAGGCTCGTTCCAGAGCAAAGTTTGTGAATGACCCCTTATTACTCAACTATCTCACTAAACTGGGCAACAAATTAGTTAAAGTGGCCGTGCCAGGCACTGAATTTGAAAATCAGAAATTTGAGTTTCATCTGATTGAAGATAAAAACACAAATGCCTTTGCCGTTCCAGGAGGACAAATTTTTATTCATACCGGTTTAGTTATCGACACCAAAAACGAAGCAGAACTTGCTGGTATTATAGCGCATGAAATTGCACATATCACCGAAAATCATGGCGCTCGCGGCATTGAGAACAGCAAATTTGATGGCGCCATTGCAATAGCAAGCATTCTTTTAGCTGCAGCAAGTGGCAACTCTGAAGCGGCTCAAGCAGCGATAGCACTTAGTCAAGGTGGATTAATACAAAAGCGTTTAAATTTTTCCAGAGGCTTTGAACGAGAAGCTGACAACATAGCAATCGTCACCATGAATAAAGCGGGGTATGACCCTCTAGCTTTAGCTGACTTTTTGCGCACTCTTGATCGAAGATCAAATTTTGCAGGTATTAGACCGCCTGCGTTCCTACTAACGCATCCATTAACTGATGAACGAATTGTTGAAACTGAATCTCGAGCTAAATCGTACCCTGCGTACAAACAACCTCCTGAAAATGCTCTAGATTTTAACGATTTCAAGGCAACAATATTAGCCAAACATCACGCTGATCCAAAAAAACTAGCGAGCTTTTATCGTTTGAATCGCAGTGCTTTTAAAAATTCTAGTGATCATTTCAAATACGGTCTTGCTTTGACCAAACTGAATCGATTCGATGAAGCTGAGAAACAGCTTGGCCAAGCCTTGCAAGCTTCACCGAACAATCTAAATTACCTCGTTGCTCGAAGTGAACTAGACATTGCCAAAAAAAATCATTCCGCAGCAATCCAACGCTTTGAGGAAATAAAACAAAACAGACCAAAAGATTATGATGAAATTAAGCTGTATCACGCCTACACATTGATTACAGCCAAAACGAATGAACTCGCTATTCCAATTCTAAAGAATGCGATAAAACGTTCGCCAAAGGATCCAGATGCTCAAATTTTGCTTGCTCGCGCCTATGGCGAATTAGGGCTTCTCTATGATTCTTACAAAGCTAGAGCAACGTACCATTATTTACTTGGAAACTATGGATTTGCTATCAAACAACTAGATAATGCAGCCCCACTAGCGCCAAATGATTTTGAAAAGAAAAATTTGCGAACAATTAAGGCTCAATATATTGATGAAAAAGTCCAAACTGAAAAAGCTTTGAAAAAACTTTAACTCAATCTAGCCATTAACGAAAACAACAAAAACAATCTAAGCTGGATATTTTGCCCATTTCAATCCAACATAATCTTGCATAACACGCACTACTTGATTGCTATAACCAGCCTCATTGTCATACCAAACATATAAAACAACACGCTTGCCTTCAGCAATGATTGCCTTGCCATCAACAACACCTGCTTGTGAAGAACCTACCAAATCACTCGACACAACCTCAGTAGACCCGGTATAGCCAATTTGATCACGCAATGGTGATTCATAAGAAATATCTCGAAACATTTCTTGCAGTTGCTCTTTGCTAGTTTCTTTTTCAAGATTCAAATTCATGACCGCCATCGATACATTTGGCGTCGGTACACGAATCGCATTACCTGTTAATTTTGAACCAAATTCAGAACCTAACACTTTAGCCACTGCTTTAGCTGCACCCGTGGAAGTTAAAACCATATTTAATGGTGCGCTGCGACCACGACGCTCTTTTTTATGGAAATTATCAATTAAGTTTTGATCATTGGTATACGAATGAATTGTTTCGATATGACCACTAACAATACCGAATTCTTCATCCATCACTTTTAATACCGGAACGATTGCATTAGTTGTACATGATGCCGCACAAATAATTTCATCACTTGGATCAATCTTGTCACAGTTGACACCATATACAATATTAGGAATCTCACCTTTTGCTGGCGCTGTTAACAAGACTTTAGCAACACCACGAGACTTTAAATGTTGACCCAAAGCTTGCTCATCAGTCCAAATACCTGTGTTATCAACAACCAAAGCATCTTTAATTCCATATTGAGTGTAATCAATACTATCTGGCGAATTAGCATAAATAAACTGAATATATGCGCCATTAACAATTAGGGCCAAATTTTCACGATCCACTTTGATAGAACCATTGAATTCACCATGAACTGAATCACGTCGTAATAAACTTGCTCTTTTGACTAGATCGGCTTCCAAATCATCTTTGGCACGTACTACAACACCGCGAAGGCGCATCTTCATGCCTGAACCCGTTCGATCAATTAATAAACGTGTCAAAATTCTACCAATACGTCCAAAGCCGTATAAAACTATATCGCGTGAATCCTGCTGAGCAATTTCATCAACAGTAATACTAGGTGCAAGTTCATTATTTAAAAAATCTTCCATAGAAATATCCTGATGATTCTCAAGATATTCATGACATAACGTACCCAAATCAACGCGGCAAGGCGTTAGCTGCATCTTGGCAATAACTTGCATCATCTGAAAACTTTTATTCATATCGAGTTCAGACCCATTCAATAAACGCCCAAAGCGATGCGCTTTGATAATTTCTATGGTTGAAGATGTCATTAGCTTACGACCAAAGACTTTTAGAACCAGCTCCTTTTTACGATACAACTCACCAACCAAAGGGATCATTTTTTCTGCTAGCGTTTGTAGATCGTTCCATTCATTCAGGTGTTCTTGACTAACTTTACGGACCATGATTACCTCATTTAACGGTGGTCATTTTCAACAAATAAATTTGGCCGCGATGATAACAAATTCGAGCCAAAAATGTGGCCCAAAAAGCAACAAAAAACGCCAGCTAAGCTGGCGTTTTTCATACTACAATCTTTGTAAACCAATCAAACTGGTTCAACCAGCAAGATCATTCCTTCGACGTCAATAACTTTTACTTTTGAACCTTTCTTAGCTGTTGCTTTGCCAGCCGTGATACGCACTCGCCACTGAGAATCATCTACCACAATTTTACCTTCATCATTATTTAAGACTTCTATTAAAGTAAATGTTCGACCAATAAATTGCTGTTGCCGTTGATTCAAATGCGGTTGATCTGTAGCTACCAATTTTTGTCCGCGATAATACTTTTTCCAAACCACTAAAGAAATGACCGCAAACACTATGTATAGCAACACTTGTATGCGCCAGTCCATTCCTGGTGCAATGTAAGCAACCCCTGCAGAAGCGACCGCTGGAAAAGCGAGCCATAATAAAAACTCAGCTCCAACTAATAATTCAAAAATTAATAAAAGGCCAGCAATACTCAACCAATGCCAAAATGTTAAAACTTCAAACATAGCACCTCCTTATTTTTTCAGCGCTTCTTTAGCCAACTCCGCAATGCCTCCAATCGACCCCATTACGTTGGTTGCTTCCATCGGCATGAAAATAACTTTTTGATTTTCAGCTGCACCAATTGATTGCAATGCCTCAACATATTTTTGTGCAACAAAATAGTTAACTGCTTGAATATCTCCTTGAGCAATCGCTTGCGACACCATATGGGTCGCTTTTGCTTCCGCTTCTGCTTCACGCTCACGGGCTTCTGCATCTCGAAAAGCTGCTTCTTTTTTTGCTTCCGCTTCGAGAATTATCGCTTGTTTTTCACCTTCGGCTTTTAAAATTTCTGCTTGGCGAAAACCTTCCGCATCCAAAATATTAGCACGCTTTTCTCGCTCAGCCTTCATTTGTCGCGCCATTGCATCAACCAAATCCGCAGGCGGAGAAATATCTTTAATTTCAATACGGGTTACTTTAACCCCCCATGGATTAGTCGCTTCATCAACCACATTCAATAATTCCGAATTAATTTGATCGCGTTTAGACAATGATTCATCCAAATCCATAGACCCTAAAACCGTACGAATATTAGTCATAGTCAAATTCAAAATAGCTCGATCTAAATGATTAACTTCATATGAAGCTTTGGCAGCATCCATGACTTGAAAAAACACGACACCATCAACTCGCACTACCGCATTATCTTTGGTAATAACATCTTGTGATGGCACATCTAAAACTTGCTCCATCATATTTATTTTCGTGCCAATAGTTTCCCAAAATGGCACGATAAATTTTAAACCTGGCATATAAGTTGCGGTATATCGTCCCCAACGTAAGATTGTATATTCATATCCTTGTGGAACCTTCACTACCACCATTTTGACAATAAATACCAACAAGACCACACCAATGACTAAGGCAGGCAAAAAACCAAAACTAAAATCCATAACTATCTCCTATGATTAACATCTTAATTTATATTTACTTCCACATATAATAATTCCTTATATCGATATTAATATAAGGGCTTTTTGCAGATTTTCAATCAATCTTCCAACAAACTTAAGTCACGAACCGCACCTTTATCAGCGCTAGTAGCAAAATGCGCATAGGCTTTGAGAGCGCCTGTGACTTTTCTTGGTCTTGGTTTCACCGGCTTCCAACCTGCTTTATCTTGTGCAACACGGCGTTTCGCAAGTTCTTCATCATCAACCAATAAGTTAATTGCACGATTCGGGATATCAATTTTGATTTTATCGCCATTTTGAACCAAACCAATTGCACCACCAGCACCGGCTTCTGGTGAAACATGCCCTATGGATAAACCCGACGTGCCACCCGAAAAACGCCCATCGGTCAACAAAGCGCACGCCTTGCCTAAGCCTTTACTCTTGATATATGAGGTTGGATATAGCATTTCCTGCATACCTGGCCCACCTTTTGGACCCTCATAACGAACTACAACTACATCACCTTCTTTGATCTTATTGGCTAAGATATTTTCAACTGCTTCGTCTTGAGACTCCACAACATGCGCGTTACCTTCAAACACCAAAATGCTTTCATCTACGCCAGCGGTTTTAACAACACAACCATCTTCAGCAATATTGCCATACAAAACTGCCAAACCGCCCTCCTGACTATAAGCATGTTCATAAGAACGTATACAGCCTTTCGCACGATCATCATCAACTGTGTCCCATCGTGTTGATTGGCTGAACGCGGTTTGCGTCGGTATACCAGCAGGGCCTGCTTTGAAGAATGTGTGTAATTCCTCAGATTGATTTCGAGAAATATCCCACTCATCAATACCAGCTAACATAGTTTTACTATGAACTGTTGGCACTTGATTATTCAAAAGCCCAGCTTTATCAAGCTGCCCTAGGATTGAAAAAACACCCCCCGCCCTATGAACATCTTCCATATGGTAATCAGGTGTGTTTGGCGCAACTTTGCACAACTGAGGGACTTTATGGCTTAATTTATCGATATCCTTCATTGAGAAATCAACGCCTGCTTCTTGGGCAGCGGCTAACAAATGAAGAATCGTATTTGTCGAACCGCCCATAGCAATATCCAAACTCATTGCATTTTCAAATGCATCATAAGTCGCAACACTGCGTGGCAACAATTGCGTTTCGTCATTTTCATAATAACGACGAGTAATATCCACAATACGTGAACCTGCTTCTTCAAATAACCTACGTCTATCAGAATGTGTTGCCAAAGTTGAACCGTTGCCTGGCAAACTTAAACCCAAAGCTTCGGTTAAACAATTCATCGAGTTTGCAGTGAACATGCCAGAGCAAGAACCACAAGTTGGGCAAGCACTGCGTTCATATTCAGCCACTTCCTCTTCACTAGCGTTCTCATCAACAGCTATGACCATGGCATCGACTAGATCTAATTTTTTATCTGCCAAACGCGTTTTTCCTGCCTCCATAGGCCCACCAGAGACAAATATTGCAGGAATATTGAGCCGCATTGCTGCCATTAACATTCCCGGTGTAATTTTATCGCAATTTGAGATGCAAACCATGGCATCGGCACAATGTGCATTCACCATATATTCAACAGAATCAGCGATAATGTCTCGGGAAGGCAAGCTATACAACATGCCATCATGCCCCATCGCTATACCATCATCGACAGCAATCGTATTAAATTCTTTCGCTACACCACCTGCTTTTTCAATTTCACGCGCCACTAACTGTCCCATATCTTTCAAATGCACATGACCCGGAACAAACTGAGTGAATGAATTAACTACCGCAATAATCGGTTTTTTAAAATCTTCATCCTTCATTCCAGTTGCACGCCACAAGGCTCGGGCACCAGCCATATTACGACCGGCGGTAGTAGTTTTTGAACGATAAACTGGCATAGGATTTCTCTTAAATAATGGCTGTAATGGTTAAATTTTTCATATTCTCAATTGTACGACAAAACAATGCATTCGTATCACTTTGAAGCTTTCATCTATCGATAATTATCTACAAATTTCGACATTTCTAAATAAACGACACAAAATTTTAGTTAATTCCCTAAAAATAGCAGTCAATTATAAAATTTCATCCTTTTATTTGCTAGAATCGACCGCAGGGGTATTAATTCTTGAAAATAAGCTGTTGTGTTGGATACTCACTAGCTTGCTTAAAAAATATAATTGGTTGGGGCTCACTTTAAGGTGGTTATACTAGAACAACGCGGAAATAGGTTTATTCGACTCGTTTTGCCAAACGGAGAATTGTTGGCACTCGAATATATGGGCGATAGTCACGATGGCACTTCAAAGATTGCCATAGACTCGACCACTGAAATTTCTATTGTCAAAAAGAAATTAGGCTTCTCAGTAGCCGACCAAATTGATTCAGCTAAAAATTTCTAAGCCTTATTTTCCTGTACCAATACCCATGGCTTGAGCACAACAGCCCAAAGTTCAGCATCCTCTGCCACCCAGCATTTCGCTTGCTCATCATTTGGATGAACTAATAGCTCCTG
The DNA here is from genome assembly GCA_964633815.1 of uncultured Gammaproteobacteria bacterium. Lineage (GTDB taxonomy): Bacteria > Pseudomonadota > Gammaproteobacteria > Arenicellales > Arenicellaceae > CALKZN01. The sequence goes on along the minus strand of CAZWHW010000010.1, from coordinate 6,427 downwards.
CTTAATTAAGGATTGTATTCGCTCAACATCATTTGCTACCAAACTTGCTGCCACGTCTAGCATATCCTCGCGACTATCCAACAACAACAGCTTCCCTCCCGCAAAAAAGCGTTGTAATTCATTCCAAGGTATTTTGGCTGTCTCTAAATGTAAATCAGAAATTACTTGTTGCTTTAGATCAGCTGGGCTCTTAAAGTCTGAAGATTCTTCACTCATTGCTTATCTTTTTTTAGGCGACTATTGTTTAGCAAAACGTTTGGCTGCATCAACATTTTTCATCATCTCTTGTTGAATTCGTTGTCGAGCCATTTCTTTGCTATCTTCATTTCTCATTTCTTCAGGGTCTACACTTAATGGCTCACCATAAACAATGTGCATTTTCGAAAAAGGTTTAGGTATTTTTGAATTATCCCAACTATTAAATTGCCACTGTCGTGAACACTCAAGATGCACTGGAATGATTGGTGAATTGGTCAAAGCAGAGAGATATAAAATTCCTTCTTGCAAATGATATTTAGGCCCTCTGGGCCCGTCAGGTGTAATAGCTATTACTTTATTATCTTGTAGGGCACGAAGAGCTTGTTGCGCTGCCTGCATCGCGCCTTTAGAAGTCGAACCTCGAATAACAGAATTTCCAAGCATCTCAATAACTCGAGTGATGATTTCTCCATCTTTACTATTGCTGACCATAGCAATATATTTTTCCGAACGAAGAGACCAAACACTGATTAAATTATTATCATGCCAAATAGCATATAGCCATCCCGTATTGCGCTGACCAAGAGCTTGCACATGCTCTTTTCCATGCACTTCAACCCGACAAGTACTCATAAGCATTGTCATCAAATATTTATAAAGATAGGGTGTTAGTTTTTGCAAACGCATAAAATTTAACGGCATGAATGCCAATAACAAGATATTTTCAATTACTACCTCAAGTCGTGAATTATAAATTGAAACTTATAAAAAAAATTATTTTTATAAAATTGCCCGTAGTGGTAATAATTTCAAAAACCAAGCTTAAAGCGTTTAGCAAATGACACTGTTCGATCAGTATTAAATTTTCTAGCTACCATCGATCTCTTTGTTTACGCAAAGCAATGAATGTCTCTTTGTCGCTATGTGTATCCATGCGATCTCGTATTTCATCGCTGTGCAAACGAAAAAAAGTATTTATTTCTCTTTCTAAACCAATCGTTGTCACGTAACTCTCAGCATCCAAACCTGCCTGAAACTGTGTCAACAACTCTTTGGCTTTCGAATTACTAGGCTCATACTCCAAAGTGAAACCTAAGTTATTTTCAATATAATCATGCCCTGGGAAAATGCGCACATCATCACTCAAAGTAAAAATTTGATTGCGAAAAGTTTCGAACAAAACTTCTGGATCACCACCAGAATCACATCTGCCAACCCCAGCGTTAAACAAGGTATCACCACAAAATAGCGCTGCTTGCTCGCCGGTTCCACCTGAAAAATACAAACACACATGACTCATGGTATGCCCTGGCGTATCCATAATCTTAAATTGCACTGCCCCTACTTCAAGCTCATCGCCTTCAGATAAACCTATATCGACATCAGGGATTTTCCCGATTGCTTGTTTATGCGCGGCCAACTTAGCACCAGTCGCTGCAAGCACTGGCGTATTGCCTCCGATATGATCATGATGGTGATGAGTGTTCACAACATAATCAATTTGCACATTGAATTCTCGCGCCTTTTGCAAACACAAGGCATGATCTAATGGGTCAATTGCTATGGCATGGCGGCTTTCTTGGCAAACCAACAAATACATATAATTGCGAAGTGGATTCCGCACTGGAATTTGCAGCACCGTTAACATAGTTTAGTAAACCTCAATTTGATATTTTGAAACTTATCAATACTATTCATTGAGTGCTCGCAGCATCCAAGCCGTTTTTTCATGAATTCGCATACGATCTGAAACCAACGCTGCAGACGATTCATCATCTGCCTCTTGGGCAAGCTTTAAAACACTTCGAGAAGTTTTGACAATTTGCTCATGACCGACGGTTAAAATTTCTACCATCTTGTCTGCCACTGGCACACCTTCAATTTCTTGAATAGCCGCGAGCCGTGCAAACTCTTTGTAAGTTCCAGGCGCTGGCACACCCAAGGTTCGAATGCGCTCAGCTATTTCATCAACTGCAGTCGCAAGTTCCGTATAATGTTCTTCGAACATCAAATGCAATTCACGAAACTTAGGTCCATAAACATTCCAATGGAAATTATGCGTTTGTAAATACAACGTATAGCTATCAGCCAGCAAATGCTTTAGCCCTTCAGCAATCTTTTCGCGATCAGCTGTATCGATACCAATATCAATTTTTGTCATCCTAAATTCCTCAAAATATTTTCTCGTTTTGATCTATACCTATAATTAATTGCTCTATATCAAAAATCTAAGCTAGTATGCGATATTCTATTACTCTAATTGATTTTATTCTATCGAAAAAAGAAACCTGATTGCTCGTTCTTATACAACACTATGTTACAAGTCGATAACTATACAAATCAATGACCTCAAGCAAGATGCTATGAAAAACATTTTTTTAATTTTCTTACTTTTATTGGGCAGCGTTCAATCATCAATTGGACAGAACAATGCTGCAACCGCGGGGAATGCATTAGAAGAAGTTTCTCAAGAGTTGAGTGATACTCAAAAGAGAAACAAACGACTTGAAGAACTCTCATTAATCATCAAGGCAGACACTAAAAGCCTCGAAAATTTACGCAAAAAAATAAACCCTAACGTTATTGACATTGAGCTCGACCGACGCTTGAAACAAACAACTCAGGACCTTGACGTTGTTAAAAAAAGTTTTGAACAAATTGCTATTGGTGGCATTGACCTAGGTATTTTTGAACAGGAAGAAGTGCCCAAGACTTGGCAAGAAGAGCTGACTCTATTGATGAAGCCGCTATTAGAGAATTTACGCGGCTTAACGGACAAGCCCAGAAAAAGAGAAAATCTCAAACAAAAAATAAGCACCCAAAAAAGTGCTGCTCAAGCAGCTGAGCTGGCAATTTCATCAATCGATAAACAGTTGTCAGAAGGTACTTTTGATAACTCAGTTAAGCAACAACTTGGGCAAGTTAAACAAAAATGGGAAAACTTATTAACCGAGGCTCAAAGAAAACAAGAACTCGCTAGTATTGAGTTATCCAATCTCAATGATAATGACAACAATTGGTTTGAAACATTCAAATCTTCGGTAAAAAGTTTTGCTCAAGATCGTGGGCTAACGCTGTTGATCGCATTCTCTGTTGCTATTGCCATTATTATACTTTTTCGCTTTATTACCCGTTTGATTGACCTCAAACGCTCCAAACAAAAGCGTGCCTCGAACAGAACTACAATGCGCGTCATTGTTTATGCGCAAAAGCTGTTAACGATTTTTTCCATAATCATGAGCATCATGATAGTGTTTTTCATTCGTGGTGATGTATTGTTACTCGCCCTGATGTTCATACTATTATTTGCCACCGCTTTAGGCTTAAGACACTTTATTCCGCAATTTATAGAAGAAAGTCGCCTTCTATTGAACATTGGCAGAGTTCGAGAAAACGAGCTAGTTTTTGTCAATGGTGTGCCATGGCGAGTTGCCTCAATCAATGTTTTTTCAAAATTGATCAATCCTGAAATCAAAGGGATTATTCGCCTACCACTAGAAGACATGAAAGCGCTCGTTTCAAGACCAATTAATGATGAAAAATGGTTTCCAAGCTCCATAGGTGATTGGGTGGTGGATGACCAAAACAACTTATATGAAGTAATATTACAAGGACCTGATGCAGTGGAACTGCAAAGTGCGCAAGGCACAAACAAACTCATGCCTACGAATCAATATTATTCAGCAGGTTATGTTAATTTAACCAAATCTCAAGGCATCCGCATCACCAGCCAATTTGGCGTTGACTATAGCCTGCAGCCAATTTCATTGGATGAGGTTCCCGAAAAAATGCGACAGAACGTCCAAGAGTGTTTACAAAATGCAGATCTCGGCACAGATGAGATACGCACTCGCGTTGAACTCAATCAAGCTGGCGCTTCGTCAATAGACTATCTCATTATCGTGAACATCAATTCTAAAGCTGCAAAACATTACTATTTGATAGGCAGATTGATTCAACAAGCTTGTGTTGATATTTGCAACAAAGAAGGCTGGAACATTCCATTCCCGCAAATGACTATTCATAAATCTCTTGATGAACTTTCTTAAACTTAACTCAACTCTGATTACTTTAATTATCAACGTTCTTAGCGAATGATAAACCCAACGGAAATTAGATAACTTACAGCTCGGCAAAACTAACAAAAAATTTCGCTAAAAGTACTCTGACCCCTTTTACTTGCTCGCTTACATTGCAGAGATTAGAAAAAATTTCAAAAAAAATATTAATTTGTTGTTATGCTGTAATAAGAATAAATAAAAAAAGTCTACATTGGCTTGGACGCTGTTAAGAAAATAAACGACAAGAACAAACGACAATCCATATAATAATAAACAGTTGGTTAGTGAAAACGAACCTAACAACCTTATGAGGATTTACCATGAAGCTAGTTAAAACATTTCGCATTATCTCTACTTCTTTACTATTCATCACGGTGTCTGCTTGTGTATCGACGCAAACTGTCCCCAAAGAACAGGCGAATGATGCAACCTTAAATTGTGAATCTATTGCGACACGTCTCGGGGAAGTACGTGCTGCTAGAAGCTATGCAAAGGCAAATCAAGGAGTTTCTGGTGCCAATGTTGCAGCAGCACTATTATTTTGGCCTGCATTAATCGTAAACAATAATAATACTAGGGCGATGGTTAAATCGATGGATGCACGCGAGGCAACATTAAACGATTTTTATGCTTCAAACCAATGCAGCACGGCTATTCCAGTCTATAAAAATAAAGAGATTAGAAAGAAAATTAAAGAAGGCAACACACTAGAGTCTTTTTCTTAACGTCGTAACATAAGCAATACAATAAATGACTAAACATTAAAGGGTTCTGAAATTATACAGAACCCTTTGATTACTCTTGGAAGGAGTGTGCGCCAGTTATGTTGAACGTTTATAAAACGGCCCAGATCACAGAGATAGCGCAAGAAACAAACGATAAAATCCCCAATGGAAATTATCGTCGTTCAGTGATGAATAATAAACTTTATGATCATCAGTGAAAGCAAAGCCTGAAACGTTATCCTTTTAAATTTTAAAATAAAGAAACATTATGAAAACAAAAGCAGCCGTTGCATTTAAAGCAGGAGTACCATTAGAAATCGCTGACGTTGAATTACAAGGCCCTCGCGCCGGTGAGGTGTTAGTTGAAATTAAAGCGACGGGGGTCTGCCATACTGATGCGTTTACTTTATCAGGAGATGACCCTGAAGGTGCGTTTCCAGCCATTCTAGGCCATGAAGGTGCTGGTGTGGTGGTTGAGATTGGTGAAGGTGTAACGTCAGTCGCGGTGGGTGATCATGTGATTCCATTGTATACACCCGAATGCCGTGAATGTGATTTTTGTTTGCACCCTAAAACAAATCTTTGTCAGTCGATTCGTGAAACTCAAGGCGCCGGTCTGATGCCTGATGGGTCGAGTCGTTTTTCATTAGATGGCGAACCTATTTTGCATTATATGGGTTGTTCAACCTTCTCAAATTACACTGTGTTGCCAGAAATCGCCCTTGCTAAAGTTCGAAAAGACGCCCCCTTCGATAAGATTTGTTATATCGGCTGCGGCGTAACAACTGGCGTTGGAGCGGTTGCCTTCGATGCAAAGGTGGAACCTGGTTCTAACGTGGCAGTGTTTGGTTTAGGAGGAATTGGCCTTAATGTGATTCAAGGAGCGCGCATGGTGGGCGCAAACAAAATTATTGGCATTGATATTAACGATAGTAAAAAAGGCTTAGCACAAGCCTTTGGAATGACTGATTTTATCAACCCCAATGAAGTAGACAATGTCGTAGAAGCGATTGTCGATATTACCGGCGGTGGTGCTGACTATTCGTTTGAATGCATTGGTAACGTGAATACGATGCGTCAAGCATTGGAGTGTTGTCATAAAGGCTGGGGAGAGTCATACATTATTGGAGTGGCTGGCGCAGGCCAAGAAATTTCGACGCGACCTTTTCAGTTAGTGACAGGACGATCATGGAAAGGCACTGCATTTGGCGGCGCAAGAGGACGCACAGATGTGCCTAAAATAGTGGATTGGTATATGGATGGAAAGATCAATATCGATGATTTAATCACTCACACCATGCCTTTGAATGAGATCAACACTGCGTTTGATTTGATGCATGAAGGCAAATCAATTCGCTCTGTTATTTTATATTAAACAAGGTATTAGCCTGTCTACTACACTGATACTTTTCAAACAACTTTCCTCCCTGATTTTAGATTGAG